>JBBIPT010000032.1:0-21886 GCA_037442705.1 Anaeromyxobacter sp. | reverse complement strand
GACGGCGAGCGGGCGGAGCGGAACGCGGGCGGCCGCCTCGCGCAGGTGGTTCCCCGCCCGGAAGATCGGGTTCTCGCGCCGGCGGATGGCCCGCGCGAGCCGCTCCGGCTCCGGCGGCGCGAGCCCGACGACGCGGGAGAGCCCTGCGTTCCCGTAGGGGGGCTTCCCGTTCCCGCTCGACGCCCGGACGACGCGGTAGAGCCGGACCTCCTCGTCGATCCCCTTGAGTCTCCGCGCGCCGATCTCCTCGCTGCGGACGAGCTCCCGGTCGGCGACGAGACGGACCGCCTCCGTGAACCAGATCTCGCCCGCCTCCGCCTCCGCCTCCACGCGGGCGGCGAGGTTCACCGCCTCGCCGTAGACGTCACCGGGCACGGCTCCCGCGCCGACGAGCCGGACCTCCCCGAGGGAGAGGACGATCCGGACCTCGATCCGCTCCTCCTCCGGCACGCGCCGGGAGTGGTCCCAGAGCCGGTCCTGGATCGCCATCCCGCAGAGCAGGCCGCGGGTCGGCGACTCGAAGAGGACGAGATAGGCGTCGCCGATCGTCTTCACGCGGCGGGCGCCGAACGCCTGGAGGACGGGCAGGACGAGCTCGTCCTGGAGCGCGAGCATGCGAGCGTTCTCCGCGCGCGACTGGCGGCTCGTCGCGGCGGTGTAGCCCTTCATGTCGGTGAGCATCACCGCCAGGTTCTCGGTGCGCATCGCCATCGGCGGACGAGATCACACGGGTCCTGACCGTCGGTCAAGGAGCCGCGGTGGCGCGGCAGCCCGCGCCGGCCTGCGCTATCCTGCGCCGCATGGGCAAGGCCCCGTCCACTCCGGCGACCCGCCTCCTCCGCGAGCGGAAGATCCCCTACACCGAGCACCTCTACCGCTGGGAGGAGCACGGCGGCACGCGCACCTCGGCGCGTGAGCTCGGCGTGGACGAGCACGCCGTCGTGAAGACCCTCGTCATGGAGGACGACCGGGGGGAGCCGCTCGTCGTCCTCATGCACGGGGACCGCGAGGTGTCGACGAAGGCGCTCGCCCGCCAGCTCGGCCGGAGATCCGTGCAGATCTGCCGCCCCGAGACGGCGAACCGCCACTCCGGCTACCAGGTGGGCGGGACGAGCCCTCTCGGCACGAGGAAGGCGATGCGGGTGTTCGTGGAGCGGTCCGTGCTCGCCCTCCCGCGGATCTGGGTGAACGGGGGCTCGCGCGGCTTCCTCGTCGGCCTCGCCCCCGGGGAGCTCGCCGGCGCCCTCGCCGCGACCCCGGTGGACGTCGCGATCGATCGCTGACGCGGCACGCCCGAGGATCGACAGGGGCCCCCGTTCGTGCTCTCCTCGGCCGCGGAGGACGACGATGAGCATCGCCGACTGGCTCCGGGCCTTCCGGACCCTCCACGAGCGGGCGAAGAAGGGCGGGCTCTCGCCGGAGGACGCCGAGACCTACCGGGCGGGCTGCGACGAGCTCGCGCGCGCGCTGCTCGCGGCGCAGCGGATCGCGGCGAAGGACGGCGAGGCGCCCCGCCACGCCCTGCGCGTCGCCCGGGCCCTCCAGGTGGATCTCGAGACCGCGACGGCCAAGGTCCGGGCGACGACCGCCGAGCTCGGCGCGGGCGGCTTCTCCGCGCTCCTCGCGAAGGCGCCCCCGGCCGGCGAGGACATGACCGCCACGCTCCGCATCCCGGGCAGCGAGCCGCTCGAGGCCGCCGTCGCCGTCCTCGACGTGAAGCAGCTGCCGGGGACCGCGCGGGTCTCCTTCGCCTTCAAGCGCCTCCCCGACGCCCAGCGCGAGCGGATCGAGCTCCTCGTGATCGACACGGCGCTCTCGAACATCGCCGCGTGACGGCGCGGCCTGGCGCGTCAGCTCGCGCCGCGGGTGGTGAGGACCGCCGGGATGGTCCTGAAGCAGATCGCGACGTCGCCCCAGAGCGACCAGTTGTCGATGTAGTCGAGGTCGAGCTCCATCCAGCGATCGAAGTCCACGTCGTTCCGCCCGCTGATCTGCCACGTGCAGGTGATCCCGGGGCGCACGGAGAGACGCCGGCGCTGCCAGCGCTTGTACTTCCGCACCTCCTCCGGGATCGGCGGGCGCGGGCCCACGACGCTCATCTCCCCCCGGAGGACGTTCCAGAACTGAGGGAACTCGTCGAGCGAGGTGCGCCGGAGGAACCGGCCCACCCGGGTCACCCGCGGATCGTTCGCCATCTTGAAGACCGGCCCGGTCATCTCGTTCCGGTCCCGCAGCGCCTCGAGCCTGCGCTCCGCGTCCGCCCGCATCGAGCGGAACTTGACCATCCGGAAGGGCCGCCCGTTTCGGCCGACGCGCACCTGCCGGAAGAAGACCGGGCCCGGCGAGTCGAGCTTCACCGCGGCCGCCACGGCGAGGAGCACGGGCGCGAGGACGAGGAGCACGCTCGCGCTCACGGCGACGTCGAAGGCGCGCTTCACGGCGAGCGCGAGGGCGTCCGTCGGGGTCCGGGTGAAGGCGAGCATCGGGACGCCGTCGAGGTCCGCGACGGTCATGGAGCCCGGCCCGAACCGGAGGATGTCGAGGGAGATGCGCACCTCGATCCCCTGCTCCTCGCAGAGCCGGACGCCGCGCTCGATCTCGCCGAGGTGGTCGCGGGGCGCCGCGAAGATCACGACGTCGAGGACCTCCTCCTCGAGGATCTTGCCGAGCCGGGAGAGCGGTCCGAGCGACGGACCGCGGGTGCGCTCGGGGAGGCCGTCCAGGGGGATGAAGCCGGCGAACGAGAGCCCCCAGTCCGGGTGGACGGAGATCGTCTCGACGATCTCCCGGGCCATCCCGCCGGTCCCGACGATGGCGTAGCGGCGGGCGTTCGGTCCCCGCCCCCTCGCCCGCGCGGCGGAGCGGAGCGCCGCCCGCGCTCCGACGAGGAGGGCGAGGGCGAAGGCGAGGTAGAGGCCGGCGAGCGTCCGCGGCACCGCGCTCTGCTTCGTGAGGAAGGCGAGCGCGGCGAGCACGAGCGCAACGGCCCCCAGGGCCCGGGCTACCCTCGCGGCCTCCGCCCAGGCCGTGCGGCCGACGGGGGTCTCGTAGACGCCGTACATCCAGGAGCTCGCGCCCCAGAGGACGACTGCGACGACGGGGGCGGGCCAGTACGCGTCGAGGGGAGCGAGCCAGGCGAGACCGGGCAGCGCGAGCCGCTCGTAGGTCCAGTACGCGACCGGGAACGCCATGACGAGCGCGGCCAGGTCGAAGACCCGGAGCCCCGCTCCGCGCGCCAGCGCTGCTGCCTTCAGCATCCCGTTTCCCCCGAACCCCTCCGCGCAGGCGCCCTCCCGCGCCGCGCAGCCTCCGCATCTTGGTGACCCGAGGTGTACGCGGCTACCCCACGACCCCACGACACCCGACACGGGTCCTTCCCGCACCGCCCCATCGGGGCCCGCGGGGCGCCCCGCCGCGCCTCACTCGGGGCCCTCCGTGATCGAGGAGCGCGATCGCGCGGAGCGCAGGACGCGCCGTCCCGTTGGGGCATCCCACGGTCGTGGCCTCGCTCTCGGGCCCGCTCGTAGTACGGATCGCCTCGCGAGAGGGACGCCGGTCCGCGCGGCGCCGCGCTCGCGAAGGGGGTCGTCACGATGGGATCGACCGCGTACGCGCGGCTTGCAGCCCTCTCCGCCGCCGTCCTGCTCGCCGGCTGCGCGAAGGAGCGGCCATTCCTGTGGGTGAACTCCATCTCCCTCCCGGCGGAGCCGGATCCCGCCGACTACCGCATCGCGAAGGGCGACGTCCTCAGCGTCCGCGTCTGGAACCAGGAGAGCATGTCCGCCTCCAAGGTCCGCGTCCGCGACGACGGGAACATCTCCATCCCCTTCCTCCAGGACGTCGAGGTCGCGGGGATGACCCCGTCCGAGCTCGCGAGCCGGATCGGGGTGAAGTTGAAGGCCTACGTCGTGAACCCCGTCGTCACCGTGGTCGTCGAGGACCGGAGGCCACTCCGCGTCTCGGTCCTCGGCGAGGTCACCCGCGCCGGCGTGTACGATCTCGAACGCGACGGGGGCGTGCTCCACGCGCTCGCCGCGGCCGGCGGCCTCACCCCGTTCGCACGCCGAGACCGGATCTACGTCCTCCGCCACGGTTACTGGGCCGACGGGAGCCCCGAGCCCGCCCGGATCCGCTTCCGCTGGGTGGACCTCGCCGGGGGCGCGGGCAACGCGTCGGCGTTCCGGCTCCGCTCCGGAGATGTCGTCCTGGTGGAGTGACCGGCGATGGCCATCGCGGCGCTCTCCGCATCCCTCTGCCTCCTCGCCGGCGCCCCGAGCCCGAGCGCCGGCCTGTCGGCCGCGACCGGGGTTCGGGAGATCCACCTCGCGGGTGGCGTGACGAGGCGGACCGGGGAGCTCGAGATCGTCCCGGCCCTCCGCCTCCAGGGAGCGCCCGGACCCCTGCGGCTGGCGCTCTCCTACGGCCCCCGGCTCCTCGTGCCGGTCGACCTCTCCCCTGGATCGAGGGATCTCGACGGCTGGCAGGCCGTCGAGCGCCGGGGGGAGATCCTCCATCGCGCCGCCCTCTCCCTCTCGGACGCCGGCGAGCGTGGCGCGAATCTCCGCGTCGAGGCCGCCGGGGAGTACGGGGACACCGACCTCCTCCACGCGAGCGACTGGGAGCCCCGGGCCGTCCTGGGCGCCTCGCGCGTCCGGCTCGTCTCCTCGAAGGTGACGGCCGAGGTCTGGGGGGCGCCGTCGGCCCGGAGCCGGATCTCGTTCCGCCCGGGGGCCGTCGTGTTCGGGGGCGCGAACTCCGCCTCCCGGGAGCTCCTGCCGCTGCAGCGCGCCCTCACGCTCGAGTCCGCGATGAGGTGGGAGGTCACGAGGCGGGACGCGGTCACCTTCGGGACGGCGGGAGCGGTCTCCCGGTTCGAGCCCCGGTCCGAGGCCGCGCATCTCCGCGCCGGGGCGAGCTGGAAGCGAGCCCTTCGTCCCGGGACGTCCGTGCTGCTCGGCGGGGGGATCGCGGGAGGCTGGAGCGATGCCCCCGATCCCGACGCGCGCGGCCTCGGCCCATGGGCCGAGGCGACGGTGAGCCACGCCGCCCGCCGGCTCGCGCTGGAGGCCTCCGCCCGCCTCGAGCCCGCGGTGGACCCGACGAACGGAACCGTCGATCAGCGCGCCGAGGGCTCGGCCCGGATTCGCTGGCGGCCCCTGCCGGGTTGGATCCTGGCGGGAAGCGCGCTCGGCGCGGTGACGGGCCCCTTCCCCTCCGGCCTCCACCTCCTTCCCGCGGAGGCCGAGACCCAGCTCGCGTTCCTCGAGGCGAGCATCGCGAGGGAGCTCGGACCGTCGATGGTGCTCACGATCGGGGGATGGGAGCGGCGCCAGTCCTCCAGCGGCGGCCGTGGGTTTCCCTCGTTCTCCGAGTGGGGCGTCTCGCTCCGGCTCGCCTTCCGCTGGCCGGAATCGCCGCGCCCCGAAGCGGGCTCCACCGGTCATGGTAGTTGATTCCCCCATCCACCCACATCACCCTGCGCCAAGGTGCTCGACAAGCTCGACGAGACGCCCGACGGCTCGGCGAGGGAGGGCTCGTTATGGTCCGCCGGTTTGCGATGGCTGCAGCGACTCTGGCAGCGGTATTCCTCCTACCGGTCGAAGGGCGCGCCGCCGGGGCCTCGCCCAGCGCCGGAGCGAGCGAGGTGGACGGCTCGCGCCGCGCCCTGGACCGGGACCGGAAGCCCGAGAAGCCGGAGAGGCCCAAGAGGCGGCTCATCGTCCCCGAGCTCGATCCCACGGCGGCGGGCGCCATCGTCGCCATCATCGCCGGCGGCGCCCTCCTCGTCGCCCGTCGCCGCAGGCAAGAATGAGCGGACCCCCCGGTGCCAGCGAGCACCGGGGGGCCATCCAGCCGGACGGTGCACCCGCGCCCGGAAGGCGGGGACGCCCTCTCATGCGCTGGGCGCTCCCCTCGGGCCTCCTGCTCGTCGAGTTCCTGTCGCTCTCGGTCCTCGTCGATCTCCCGACCACCGGTCCGGCGATGCGGCTCGTACAGGCCATCCGCCTCGCCGTCCCGGTGGCCATGGGGGCGGTGGCCTCGGGCGGGCTCCTCGTCCGCGCGGGCGCGCGCGGACCGGCCGGCTCCCCGAGGGTGCCGGAGCCCTGGCGCCCGTGGCCCTGGCTCGCCCTTCAGCCGGTGGCCTTCGCCTGCGTCCTGGCCCTCGCGCCGCGCGTCCTCGGGGGTGAGGCCGCCTCGCCCGGCCCGGGATCCGTCCTGGCCCTCGTCGCGCTGGGCGCCTCGAGCGTGCTGCTCGCCCTCTTCGCCGCCGCGCCGCCCCGCTTCTACGCGCAGGCCCTCCTCCACGGCTGGCGATACCCGCTCCTCGCGCTCGCGTCGGGCGTCCTCTTCTGGCGCGCCGCGACGGCCGCCGAGGACCTGTGGGGCGTGCTCTCGTCGGGCACCCTCGTGGCGACGGGCTTCCTCCTCCGGCTCGGCCCCGGTGAGCCCACGGTCGACACGGAGGGGAGCATTCTCGGGCTCGACGGCTTCGAGGTCCACATCGCGGCGGTCTGCTCGGGCGCCGACGGCACCGGGCTCGTCGTCCTCTTCCAGACCCTCTGGATCTCGCTCGTGCGGGATCGGCTCCGCCTCCCCCGCGCGCTCGTGCTCCTCCCCCTCGGCATCGCCGCGGCACTCCTCGCCAACGTGCTGCGCATCGCCGCCCTCGTGTGGCTCGGGGCCTCCGGCCACGAGACGCTGGCCACCGGGGGATTCCACTCCAAGCTCGGCTGGGTCCTCTTCATGGGGATCGCGATCGGCACCGTCGCCGCGGGAGATCGGCTGGCCTGGTTCCAGGCGCCGGACGCACGCGAGGGGTCCCGCACGCGCGGCGTTCCCGGCTCCGCCGCAGCCTACGTCGCCCCGCTCCTCGCTGCGCTCACCGCGTCCGTCGTCACCGGGGTGTTCGGCGACGGCCGCTTCGACCGCTGGTACGCGGCGAGGATCGTGGCGGCCGCCGCGGTCCTGTTCCTCGTCCGCGCCTCCCTTCCCCGGCCCTCCCTCTCCTGGTCCTGGGTGCCGATCCTCGGAGGCGCGCTCGTCTGCCTGGCCTGGATCCCCTCGAGCGGCGGAGCCGCGCCCCCTCCGGAGGCCCTCCTTCTCCTCCCCGGCCCCGAGCAGGCCGCCTGGATCGCGGCGCGGATCGTGGGCTCCTGCCTCGTGATCCCGATCGTCGAGGAGCTCGCCTTCCGAGGATTCCTGCTCCGCTGGCTCGTCTCCCCGGGCTTCGACGAGGTCCCGCCGCGCACCTTCACCTGGACCGCGGTGATCGCCTCCTCGCTCGTGTTCGGCACCACGCACGCCTCCTGGGCCCTCGGCACCGCCGCCGGGCTCGCCTTCGCTGCGGTCTACGTGTGGCGAGGGCGGCTGTCCGACGCCATCGTCGCCCACGCCGTCGCCAACGCCGGCGTCGCGGCGGCCGTCCTCGGCGGAGGACGGTGGGGGCTCTGGACCAGCTGATCGCGCTCGTCCCGGGCGCGGGCGAGGAGCGGAACGCCCGTCCCGATCCGGACCGCTGGCGCCGCGCCGTGACACCCCGTACGGGCGTCCCGGCTTCATGCGTCACATGTTCCCACGTCTTCTGGCCTCGCCGACGGATGGCTAGGTTGAGCGTGGTTTCCACCGGGAGCGGATGTCCCATGCCGGGAAGAGGTGTCAGGCTGGCGATCCTGTCGGCGGCGCTCGCCGCCTGCGGGGCGGAGCGTGAGCCCGACTTCTTCGTCCGCGGCGTGGGAGTGATCGTCGAGAGCGCCGCCCCCTTCGCCTCGCGCGCGGATCTCCCCGGCCGCATCGAGGAGACCGCCGACGCGGCCCTCGCCTACTGGGGTGGCTCGTGGACGCACCTCGAGGGCGCGACGATCTCCCTGCTCGACTCCCAGTACGTGCCCTGCAGCGCCCCGCACGCCATCGGCTGCTACGACGGGGACATCCGGGTCTCCACGCGCGATCCGTCCCTCGGCACCTGGCACTGCGTCGAGCAGACCGCGCTCGTCCACGAGGTCGGCCACGCGGTGATCGGCGATCCCGAGCACCGGGATCCCCGCTGGATGGACTTCGAGGCGGTCGCGGCCCGCCTCGGCGGCCGGACCGGATGGGCCAGCGAGGGCGAGGTGCACTGCACGCTCTACCCGAGCGTGTGGCGGCACCTCCATGGACGCCGCTGAGCGGCAGAGAGGACGGGCGTGCAGCGGACCGACGATCGGCGCCACGAGGAGGAGGGCCCCGTCGCGGCCGGGCCCACGCCCCTGCAGTGGCTCCAACTCGTCCTCGGGTGCCTCCGCCGCCGCTGGGGCGCCGCGGCGATCGCCGCCGCCCTCTGCCTCGGCGCGTGGGGCGCCCTCTTCGCCCACCGGGCGTCGAGGCCGCTCTACCGGGTGGAGGGGAAGATCCTCGCCCAGCGCAACCAGGCTTTGCCTTCGGCGGTTCGCTCCGTGTTCGAGGACCTTCCCACGCGATCGGCCTGGGACATCGTCCACCGCCGCGACAACCTCATCGCCCTCGTCCGCCAGGCGAAGCTCCTCGCGGAGACCGAGACGCCGTCGAAGAAGGACGCGCGGGGCGTCGCGGACGATCCCGTCGACGCGTTCGTGACCCACCTCGACGAGGCGCTCCTCGTCGCCGTGACCGAGGGCACGATCACCTTCCAGATCGACTGGCCGGATCCCCAGCAGGCCTACGACATCGTCCAGGGCGCCATCCAGAACTTCCTGGAGGCCCGTCACGTCCAGGAGGTCACCGCGATCGACGAGGTGCTCACCGTGCTCACGGGGCAGGCCGCCGTGCTCCGGGCCGAGCTGGAGAGCGCCGCCGACGAGGCTCGCCGGAACCCGTCCCGGCCCGCCCGGCAGGCCGTGACGAGGACCCGCCGCCCGAGCGAGGAGCTGGCCCGCCTCCAGGCGCGCGTGGAGTCCAGGCAGCGCGCGATCCAGGACGTCGAGGAGTTCCGCCGGCGGCGCCTGGCGGACCTGCAGGCCCAGCTCGACCAGGCGCGAAACACGCTCTCCGACGCCCACCCGACGGTCATCGGCCTCCGCAAGGACATCGAGGCCCTCGCCCGCACCTCCCCCCAGATGGACACGCTGCGAGAGGAGGAGCGGGCGGCCCGCGCGGAGCTCGCCGATCGCGCCACCCGGGAGGGCGTCGGGACGGAGGCCGTCGCCTCGGCGCCTCCCCCCGCCGCCTCGCCGGAGGAGGACCCGCACGTCCGCGAGCTGCGGCTCCAGCTCGAGCAGCTCTTGCTGCGCATCCAGTCCGCGAGGATCGAGCGCGACGCGGCCCGTGCGGCCTTCAAGTACCGGTACGACGTGATCTGGCCGCCGCAGGTTCCCGACGAGCCGGTCGGGGCGAACCCCGGGAAGCTGCTCCTCGCCGCCCTCGTCTCGGCCGTGGGGCTCGCGATCGCCGCGGCGGCCGGACCCGATCTCCTCCGCGGCAGGATCGTGGAGCGCTGGCAGGTCGAGCAGTCCCTCGGGCTGCCGGTCCTCGGGGAGATCCGCCGGGGCCCCTGAGCCCGGTCAGCGGACGAGCAGGACGCCGACGACCCGATCCGGACCGACGAGCTCGATCGTCCTCCGCGCCGCGGCGAGCTGCGACACCCCCAGCTCCACGCAGAGGAGCACGGCGTCCGCGGCCTGCGCGACCGCGACGCCGAGCGGCTCCTCGACCACGGAGCGGATCGCGATCACGACCCGGGCCATCGGCGAGATCACGTGCGCGTCCCGCAGCGGGGCGACCGCCGGGGCGGCTCCCCCGTCCACGCGGCCCGTCACGACCTTGGCCGGGACCTCGAGCGCGTTCGACAGGGCGCGCTCCTCGAAGAGGCGGGGCTGAATCTCCGAGAGCGTTCGCGCGGCGCCGTAGTCGAGGGACTCGGCCACGATCGCGGTCACGGGCGTGTCGCGCAGCCGGGAGCCGACCTCAGCGAGGGCGGTCGCGATGGCGCTGGCGGAGACCCCCGCGCCGACCGGCACGAGCGCGAGGGAGGCCCACCGCTTGCGCGCGAGGGTGAACCACAGCTCCTGGTATTCGCGCCCCGGCGAGCCGGGCGATCCTCGCCCCGACTGTCCTCCCGGAAAGACGGCGAACTGGGAACTCTTGGCGCTCATTCCCGCTCCCCCGAGGGCGGTGAACCTCATGTAACGACGCGCTCCCCGGGGGGTCAAGGAGGGTCCCCGTGGCCCGCGCCGGTCCTTTGGGGGGGCCCGGGACCTGTCCAAGCGGCCGCTCGCGATTCGTGATCGGCCCCTGGCCTCGGGCCTCGGGAACGGCGGCAGAGATGCATCTCCTGAGGCCAGAAGCCTGAGCCCTGAAGCCTTGCGTGTTTCCGGATCGTGCTCGGTCGCTCAGAACACCCCGAGCAGCTCCACCTCGAAGACGAGCGTCGCGTTCGGGGGGATGGCCGGCGGGGCGCCCCTCGCGCCGTAGCCGAGCTCCGAGGGGAGCGTGAGCTTGCGCTTCCCGCCGACCTTCATGCCGGCGACGCCGCGGTCCCACCCCTCGATCACCTCTCCCGCCCCGAGCGTGAACGAGAAGGCGTCGCCGCCGGCGGAGGAGTCGAACTTCGTCCCGTCGGTGAGCCAGCCGGTGTAGTGCACCTCGACCGTCTTCCCGCGGACCGCCTCCGGCCCCTTGCCCACGACGAGGTCCTCGATCTTCGGCTTCGCCATCGTCCGCCTCCTCGGTTGTGGGCGCACTCTAGCGCGAACCAGGCCCGTGGTTCGGAGGCCGCGCGGCTGGCCTCCCGGCCACCTCCCGCGCTACAAGAGCCCCTCCTCGGGAGGCGCCATGCTGAAGCACAACAGCTACTTCGACGGGAAGGTCCAGAGCGTCGGCTTCGAGCGGAACGGGAGGCGGCTCACCGCCGGCGTCGTGGACGCGGGCGAGTTCCATTTCGGCACGGACGCTCCGGAGCGGATGGCGGTCGTCTCCGGGGAGCTCTGGGCGAGGCTCCCCGGGGAGGCGGCCTTCCGCCCCTACCCGGCGGGGACGTCCTTCGAGGTCCCCGGGAAGAGCGGCTTCGACGTGAAGGCGTCCGCGCCGGCCGCCTACCTCTGCGAGTTCCTGTGATCCCCGATCCGGCGGCGCTCCTCTCCCGCGATCCGCTCTGGCGCCCGGATCCGGAGGAGGCCGCTGCCTGGAGGCTCGCCGCCCGGGAGGCCAGATCGCCCGGGACCCTCCTCCGAGAGGTCCGCTGGTGGGACGCGCGGGAGGCGGGCGAGCGGGGGGACTGGGACGCGGTGTCCGCCCTCGCGGAAGCCGGGATCGGTGAGCCGTGGTCGGAGCGGGAGTCGGTCCGGCTCGCCTTCCTCCACTGCCTCTCCGGCAGCCTCGAGGAGGCGGAGCACGTCCTCGCCCAGGCCGTGCAGACGGTCTCCGGCGAGGATCTCCTCCGGCGGTTCGCCGGATGGTGCGAGCGCGAGGGGCTCCGGGAGGCGGCGGCGCGGTTTCGCTAGCCCCGCTGGGACTGCGAACGCGCGAGGACTTCCGCCGCGTGGTGCGCGGTGACCTGGTCCATCGACCGGATGTGCGCGAGGAACCAGGCGGGGAGCGCGTCGAAGAGGTACCGGGAGAGCCGGGCCACGTCGCCCTGCGCGCGGAACGCCCTCGCCTCGGCGTCCACCTCGGCGAGCACCCGATCGTGCTCCGCCTTGTGCTGGGGGTAGGCCGGGAACCCGACCTCCCGCATCATCGACTCCTCGCGGAGGAAGTGCTCCCGCGTGTGGACCGCGAGGAGGGAGAGCCGCTCCAGGACGGCGGCGAGGGTCCCCTCGCCTCTCCCGTGCGCCGCGAGGGCCGCCTCCACGTCGTCGAGGAGCGACACCTCGTGCGCGTGATCCGCGTTCATGAAGGCCACGGCGACCTGGGGGATCTGCCGCGGGTCGATGGTCCGCATCGCTCCCTCCTCTCCCCGGACGGGGCAAGCGTTCCTTAACGCCCGGGCGGGGGCCTCGCCACCGTGCCCACGAAATGTCGATGCCGCGGGCGGTGCCCGGGAGCGCTGCGCCGGCGGCGGCGCTGCCCGGCTCCATTCCGGGCGGGACCATGCCTCCAAGGGGCGGCGCCACCCGAGACTCCCGGGGCGCGCCTCCGGATCCCGTCCCGCCTCCCTGCCCGGCGTCGCCCGCGAGGCGTATACTGCGAACACGGGACGGCGGATCGGGGCCCGGCCGTGGCCCTGCCCCGCGTCGGCGAGGCCGTCATGCCGGTCCGCATCGAGTCTTCGAGGCACCAGGTCTTCGTGGAGATCCTGGAGGCGTTCGACGCGAGCGACGCCTTCGCCGTCCACGAGGCGATCGCCGCGGCCCCCGGAGCCACCGTGGCGATCGACTTCCGCGGCGCGCGGCGCTGCGACCCGGTGGCCGTGGCGCTCCTCTCTCAGGAGATCCTCGCGCGCCCCGGCCGGATCGAGCTCTCGGGGATCTGCCGCCAGGAACTCCGCCTCCTCGAGTACTTCGGGGTCGCGGCCGCCGCACAGGCCCAGGCCTGATGGCGGCGATCAGGGGCGCGAAGCTTGCTCCGCGCCCCGCCGCATGACAGGCTCGCCGCCCCCCGATGAGCGCGCCGCCGCCCGATCCCCGCGTCCTCGCGCGGATGCGCCGCCTGCGCTGGACCGCCTTCGCGCTCGTCTCGGCCGCCTACGTCCTCTCCTTCTTCCACCGGATCGCCCCCGCCGCGATCGCGGGCGAGCTCCGCGAGGCGTTCGGCGCGAGCGGCGCCGAGCTCGGGGCCCTCGCCGCGACCTACTTCTCCGTCTACATGGTCATGCAGGTCCCCACCGGCGTCCTCGTGGACGCCCTCGGCCCCCGGCGCATCGTCGCCCTCGGAGGGCTCGTCGCGGGGGCCGGCTCGCTCGCCTTCGGGCTCGCCGCGACGCTCCGGGTCGCCTCCCTCGGGCGCGCGCTCGTGGGGCTCGGGGTCTCGGTGACCTTCATCGCCCTCCTCAAGCTCGTCGCCGCCTGGTTCCGCGAGCGCGAGTTCGCGACGCTCTCCGGCCTCGTGATGTTCATGGGGAACCTCGGCGCCGTGGCCGCCACCGCGCCGCTCGCCTGGGCGGTGACCCTCACCTCCTGGCGGAGCGTCTTCGTCACCCTCGGCGCCGCCTCCTTCGCCGGCGCAGCGCTCACCTGGCTCCTCGTCCGCGATCGGCCGGAGGAGGCGGGACTCCCCTCCATGCGCGCGCTCGAGGGGCGAAGCCCGCACGCGCCGCGCGATGGGCGCTGGTGGGAGGGACTCCTCGCCGTGGCGCGGAACCCCGCCACCTGGCCCGGCTTCTTCGTGAACGTGGGGATCGGCGGCTCGTTCCTCGCCTTCGCCGGCCTCTGGGCGGTCCCCTTCCTCGTGGGCGCCCTCGGGATGAGCCGGAACCAGGCGGCCCTCCACGGGACCGTGATGATGATCGCCTTCGCGCTCGGCTCCCTCACGATCGGCAAGCTCTCCGACCTCGCCGGGCGGCGGCGCCCCCTCGCGATCGGCCTCGCCGCCGCCTACGCCCTCTCCTGGCTCCCCTGGGTCGCCGGCGCCACGCCCCCCCTCGCCGCGAGCCTCGCCCTCTTCGCCTTCACCGGCGCCACCGCGACCTCCTTCACCCTCGGCTGGGCGAGCGTGAAGGAGGTGAACCCGCCCGCGCTCTCCGGCACCGCGATGGCCGTCGTGAACACGGGGGTCTTCCTCGGCCCCACGCTCTACCAGCCGCTCGTGGGCTGGGTGGTGGACCGCGCCGGCTGGCGGCCGGGCGTCGCGGTGCTCGCCGCCTTCGCCGTGCTCGGGCTCGCCGCGACGTTCTTCGTGCGCGAGACCTTCTGCCGGAACGTCACGGAGGGGTGAGGCTCGCCGTTGCCGGCGCGGCGGCGGGGGGCTAACGTGCGCGCCATGAGAGCCCTCGCCGTCTTCCCGAAGGAGCGGTCCCTCCGCGTCGTCGATCACCCCGCCCCCGAGATCCTGGCGTCCACCCAGGTGGAGATCCGGATCCGCGAGGTGGGGATCTGCGGCACCGACCGGGAGATCGCGGCGCACAAGTACGGCACGCCGCCGGAGGAATCCGACTACCTCGTCCTCGGCCACGAGGCGCTCGGCGAGGTGGTGGACTTCGGGACGTCCGTCCACCGGATGCGGCGGGGCGACCTCGTCGTCCCCACGATGCGGCGGCCGTGCCGGGACCGGAGCTGCACTTCCTGCGGGATGGGCCGCCCCGACTTCTGCCTCTCCGGCGGCTTCGCGCAGCGGGGGATCCGCGGGGCCCACGGCTTCCTCATCGAGCGGGTCGTGGACGAGGTCCGCTACATGATCCCCGTCCCCGCGGAGCTCCGCGACGTCGCCGTCCTCGCGCAGCCCCTCTCCGTCGCGGAGACCGCCCTCCGCCAGCTCGAGGACGTCCAGCGGCGCCTCCCATGGGCCCAGCTCTCCGAGGACAGCACGGCGCGCCCCTCCTCCACGAGCGCCGTCGTCGTCGGCTCCGGCCCCGTCGGCCTCCTCGCCGCCCTCGCCCTCCGGGTGCGCGGCTACGAGACGCTCATCTACTCGCGCGAGGGTCGCGGACGGAAGTCCACTCTCGTGGAGTCGTTCGGGATCGGGTGGGCCTCGAGCCGGGAGGAGCCCTTCGAGGAGGTCGCGCGCCGCATCGGCGGCGTGGACGTGATCCTCGAGGCGTCGGGGGCCTCCCCGCTCGCCTTCGAGACGCTCCCGCACCTCGGCCCGAACGGCGCGTTCGTCTTCACCGGAATCCCGGGGCGGAAGGCGCCGGTGCCGCGGGAGATCGCGAGCGTCTTCCCCGGGATCGTCCTCAAGAACCAGGTCGTCCTCGGCGTGACGAACCCGTCGGCGGACGCCTACCGCGCCGCGGTGCAGGACCTCGCGCTCTTCGCCCGGCGCTGGCCCACCGCCCTCCCCCAGCTCGTGACGAGCCGGGTCCCGCTCGAGGAGGCCGCGGGGCTGCTCGAGGGGAGCCCCCGCGGGCTGAAGGAGGTCGTGACGCTGGCGTGATGGCCGTGATCGCTCGCGTCGAGCCTCGGCCTTCGCCCTTCGACAGGCTCGGGGCGAACGGCCGGCGGCCTGTTACCCGGGCTTCTGCGCTTCGAGCCTCGCCACCGTCTCCCGCGTCGCCTTCCGGTGGTGGAGGAACTCCTTGCGGAGCTTCTCCATGTCGCGCTCCACGAGCCGCTCCACGGGGCGCCCGCCCCTGAAGTGCTCCCGGACGATCTCCACCGCCGCCTCCGGCGTCACGCCCGAGTACCAGATCCCCTCGGGGTAGACGATCATGTTCGGGCCTCGCCCGCACATGCCGATCGAGTCACATGGCGTGACCTGCACCTCGTCGTCGAGCCCCTGGGCGGCGATCTCGCGCTGGAGCGCGGCGAGCGACTCGGCGGCGCCGCGGGGCGCGCAGCAGGTGAGGCCGCCTGGCTTCTGCTGGCGGCAGAAGAAGACGTGAAGTCGGCAGGGCTCCATGCTCGCTCCTGTTCGCCCTTCGACGAGCTCAGGGCGAACGGCCTCCGGCAAGTCCTTCCGCGGTGACCCTGTCGTACCACGAACGGCCGGGGTCGAGTTCGAGAGCCCGTCCACTCCGCCCACCTCGAGGAAAGTCTCGAGGAGCGGGGCGAGCTGCCGCCCGTAGTGCTCCGAGATGGATACATTGTGTGTGCCAACATTCTAGCCCGGCGGCCCCCGGACGGGCCCCCATTTCTCGCGGAAACACGGGCTGCGCTCCTCCTGGGCGCACGCCGGGCGCGTCCGGCGTGGGCCTTCGCCGCCGCCTGGCCCGCCCGGGCCGACCCGCCCGGGGGGCTCGCGACGCCCCCTGCATCCGCGCGGACCCCGCGTTAGACGCAGCCCGTCCCATCACCCGAGGAGCGGAGGAGGAGCCGATGCGCGCCGCCGTGATCACCAAGTTCAACGACCCCTGGCAGATCCAGCAGGTGCCCGACCCGCGCCCGCAGGCGGGCCAGGTCCTCGTGCGGATCCGGGCGAGCGGGATGTGCGGGACGGATCTCCACGTCCACCACGGGCTCTTCCCGCTCAAGGCCCCGGTCGTGGCGGGGCACGAGCCGGTCGGGGAGATCGTGGAGGTGGGCGCGGGGGTGACGAGCCTGCGGGTGGGCGACCGGGTCGGCGTCCACTGGAACCAGAAGGGCTGCGGCCGCTGCGAGCTCTGCCAGTCGGGGCGCGAGTCGGGATGCCCGGCGGCGCAGTCCTGGATGAACCTCGGCGGCGGGAACTCGGAGCTCATGCCCGCCTGGGCCTCCGGGTGCACGATCCTCCCGGAGGGCCTCGAATGGGCCGCGGCGGCCCCCATCTTCTGCGCCGGCTACACGGTGATGAGCGGGCTGCGCAACGCGGACCCGCGGGCGGGCGAGCGGATCGCGATCCTGGGCGTCGGAGGGCTCGGCCACCTCGCCCTCCAGTACTCCCGGGCGCTCGGCTTCGAGACGTTCGCCCTCACCGGGCAGGCGGGGAAGCGGGACGAGCTGCGGAAGATGGGCGCGGACGAGGTCCTCGTGACCGGCGGCGACCCGGGGAAGGCGCTCTCGGACGCGGGCGGCGCCGACGTGATCCTCTCCACGACGAACGCCTCGAAGGACGTCTCGAGCGCCTTCCGGGCGCTCCGGCCGGGAGGACGGCTCGTGAACATGGGGGTCACGACCGACGGCGCGATCGCCATCGACCCGATGACCCTCGTGATGGGACAGCGCCAGCTCCGCGGGAGCAGCCAGGACGAGCGGTCCGACCTCTGGGAGGCGCTCCAGCTCGTCGCCTCGGGGAAGGTGAAGCCGGCGGTGGAGAGCTATCCCCTCGAGAAGGCGAACGAGGTCCGCGACCGGCTCGAGGCGGGGAAGGTCCGGTACCGGGCGGTGCTGCTGCACGCGGGCTGAACGGGTTCACGGCGACGCGCCGCGAGAACATGACGGCTCGCGGCGCGCCGTGTGCCCTCAACGAGGGAACGTGGCGATGGACGTGTCTCGGTTGACGACCACGCGCATCGGTGCTGGCCCTGGGGAGTAGGGCGTTCCTCCATATACCGTTCCGGTCATTGGAGGGCCACTGAAGAGCCGGCTCCGTACCTGAAGCACAAGAGTTCGCTGCCCTGGGGGAATCGTCCTTGGCGTGCTGAAGCCCACTCCCACCCTGGGGGAGGCGGCGTTCTGCCGCCAGATCTCGTTTCCATCCAGCATGAGCCTCACATCGAGACCCATGTACGATGGCGTCACCCACGTCCAGTACAGGGGAACACTGATTGTCACGCTGCGGCTCGACGGGTTGCTGAAGGTCGTCATGGAGGCGGGCAACTCGGTCCACACGCCATCGTTGCCCGTGAACGGGACCCTCTGCGACAGCAGGAAGCGGTTCTCCACGAGTTGCGTCGGCATGCAGGACTGAGGGCCCATCCAGCAGTAGTAACCTGCCGCTGCGCCGCAGTCGCAGTCGTTGGCGCATTGCCCGTAGCCGGAGAGGATCGGAACAGTGTTGGGGATGCACCGCCCGCCGCACAAGGATGTGCCCTCTTCGCAAGTGCAGACTCCCGCAGTGCACGTACCGCTGCTCCCACAGGCCAGGCTTCCGCAGCACGACTCCAACGGGCCCGTCGCGTACCTTCCGCCGCAGCAAGCGGCTCCGTCGTCCACGTCGATGCAAGCGCCCTGGCAGCAGATTCCTTCGAACCCGCTTGCGAGCGAACAGCGCGTGCCCGCCGCGACGCCCCCGCACGATGCGACCGCGACGACCTCCGGATCCAGCTTCTCCATCGTCAGCCCAGGCCTGTACCCCTTCAGCTTCAGGACACCGAGATCCGCAGCGGTTGCGCAGGCCTGCCTTGCCACGGCGTCGGATGGATCATCGATCTCCCAGCAAGCTGTGTGCGCGTCGGCGAGTATGGTCAGATTCGCTCTTGCCGTTGCGACATAGAGCGGCAAGCGGCCAGCGAGGTAGCTCGACACGGCGAACCGCCCGGACTGCAGCATCTCTGCTCGGTTCAGGAACTCCAGGTCCCCCTCGAAACGCGAGACCAGTCCCGCTCGCGATGCAAGGAGGTCCGCAGGGATCGGGCGCGGCTGAGGGACTGCGCCCGGATCAACGCCATCTCCATCACGGAGTGCCACAAGCCAGTCCTTGTGCACGTAGAGAGTGTCCGCAGCGCGCCCGTCAGATATCGAGCTCGCGAAGGCTCCACCCGCATAAGTCGCTGCGTTACCGATGAACGTGATGCACGCTTCGGGCGCGCCCATGCTGCAGTCTGACCACGCTTTCGCCCCGTCGGAGCCCTGCGCGCCCAGCACCTGGGCCAGCTGCGCCCCGTTTCCGCCTACCTGATAGGCCTCGACGCGAATCGAGGCTCGGGACGAGAAGGCGGTCCTGTTACGCGTGACCGTCGCGTTGAGGTTGGCGATGCTGAAGTTGCCGCCGAGTTGGCCTTCGAACTCCGACTTGTCGAGGGTAGAGCGAAAATCGATCGCATACATGACGATAAGCTTCCCGCCTCTCTCCTTCCGCCACAGAACCCAGTCGCTGCAGTTCGCCGCGAACAGCGGTGATCCCGGCGCAATGAGCCACGTCACGGATTGCTGATCGACGAACTCGATTTCGTGCCTGAAGACATTCGCGAAGTAGCTGGTTATGCTGAACGTCTTGTCCACCGTGGACCGAGCGATCTTCGAACTCCCGCTAAGGCTCCACTTCTTGAAGCCCAACTTGCCTCCGACCTCGATCCCGAGCAGGCGAGAGACTTCATCGCGCGACAGGACCGTCTCGAAGGTGAGTGCAGCCGTCCCGGAAGGGATCTTCCCTACGTTGGCGATGATGCACTGGGATCGGAACTCCTCCTTCACACCGTTGTAGCCGGTCCCCAGCGGCACGATGGAATCCGGACCCCCGGGTTGTGTCGTCATCTCGACCGCCGACCTCACGCGCGCAGCGGGAGGGACTTCGGTCGGAGTGCACGCCCACGTGAGAGCGCACAGCGCCACCAGCCCTTCGACTTTTCTTAGCGTCATGTTCCGTACCCCCTAAGTGCACCCTGAGCGTCGGCATACTCCGCTACTCGTGCTAGCACCTCAAGAGTACTCTTGGGGGGGGCACCCCTTGGGCCTGTTTCGGCGAACTGCGCTCGCTTCGGCGTCGGGTGGAGGGGGCAGGCGCTTCGCGTGCTCCCCTGGCACACCACGTGCTCGGGTCGCGGCGAGGAGACCTCAGCCACGGCCCCGGTTCGGGGAGCATCGCCCCGATCCGGTCGAGTTCGCTTGCCCCGCCCCACCGGGGTTTGCGAGGCTGGCCCTCCCCTTCCACGCCACCCGGCCGGCCCCGGCCCGAGGAGGAGCACATGCGCGCGGTGCTGTTGAGCGGTTTCGGCGGTCTCGAGGTGCTCCAGGTCGGCGAGGCGGAGAGGCCGAAGCCCTCGGAGGGGCAGGTGCTCGTGAAGGTGGCGGCGACGAGCGTGAACCGGCCCGACCTCGTCCAGCGCGAGGGGAAGTACCCTCCCCCGCCCGGCGACTCCGAGATCCTCGGGCTCGAGGTGGCCGGCACCGTCGAGGCGCTCGGCCCCGGCGTCGAGGGCTGGAAGAAGGGCGACCGGGTGATGTCCCTCGTCGGCGGTGGCGGCTACGCCGAGTACGCGGTGGCCCACGCGATCCACCTCATGCGGATCCCGGACTCCATGGGCTTCGAGGAGGCCGCCTGCGTCTGCGAGTCCTACATCACGGCGTTCCTGAACGTCTTCCTCGTCGGCGGGCTCCGGGACGGCGGGGCCGTGCTCCTCCACGGCGGCGGCGGCGGCGTGAACACCGCGGGGATCCAGCTCTGCAAGGCGCTCGTCCCGAAGGCGAAGATCGCCGTCACCGCCCACCCCTCCAAAATCGACCGGGTGAAGAGGCTCGGGGCGGACCTCGTCGTGGACTACACGGCGACGCCCGACTTCTCCGAGGCGGTGAAGGAGCTCACCGGGAAGAAGGGCGTGGACGTCGTCCTGGATCACGTCGGGGCGAAGTACCTCGCCCCGAACATGGCCTCCCTCGGCTACGCCGGGAGGCTCGTCGTCATCGGCGTGATCTCCGGGATCAAGGCGGAGCTGAACCTCGCCCTCATGATGGTGAAGCGCCAGCAGATCATCGGCTCGGTGCTCCGCTCCCGGCCGGTGAAGGACAAGGGGGAGATCGTGGCGGAGTTCACCCGCACCGCCCTCCCCCGCTTCGCCGATCGGATGATCGTCCCCATCGTGGAGAAGGTGTTCTCCCTCGACGACGTGATCGAGGCCCACCGGATGATGGAGGAGGACCGCCACTTCGGGAAGATCGTCCTGAAGGTGGGCTGACCAGGGCTTCAGGCCTCGGGAGATGCATCTCTCCCGTTCCCGAGGCCTGAGGTCCGAGGCCAGGGGCCGATCACGAATCGCGACCGGCCGTTTGGACATGAAGCATCGCGCGCGCCTGCCCCCCGAGGTTCCGTTCGCCCTGTCGAAGGGCGAACGCAGAGGCTCGACGCGAGCGATCACGGCCATGGCCCCGATCAGCGGGGCGCCGGGGTCGCGGGCCCGGGCACCCGGCGCATCGAGGCGTCCTGGACGCCCGAGAGCAGGGGCAGCGCGACCGCCGCGCCCACGAGCGCGAGGAACATGTCCCATTGCGCGTCCCAGACGTCGCCCTGCGAGCCCAGGAACGCCGCGCCGACGTCGGGGGCGGCGACGAGGGTGGTCCACCACTCGAGGAGCTCCCAGAAGGCGGCCACCGCGAGGACGACCGAGAGGACGAGGAAGAAGAGCCAGCCGCCGCGCCGGAGCGGCGTCCTGCGGAGCAGGATCTCGCGGACGAGGAAGGCGGGGAAGACCCCGAGCGCCACGTGGCCGACCCGGTCGTAGTGGTTACGGCCGAGGTCGAAGGCCTCCTTCGCCCAGTTCCCGAGCGGCGTCGCCGCGTAGGTGTAGATGCCTCCGTAGTCGAGGACGAGCACGTGCAGGAAGACGCACGCGTAGGCGAAGTGCGAGAGGGGCATCCTGCGGTAGAGCGCGGCGAGCACCCCGGCGAGGGCGAGGCCCGGGACCACCTCCAGCGACCAGCTCAGGGGCCCCGCGGGCGCCAGGACGACGCTCACCGCGCACACGGCGAGGAGCACCGCGAGGAGGACGAGCGGAAGGCGGGCGTGCTCGCGCAGGGTGCGGTTCACTCCGGCCTGGGAGTCGCCCCGCGGGTCGAGCACCGGTCCCATCATGCGCGACGGCACCTCATCCCCTCCCGCCCCGCATCGTCCGCCAAGGCGCGGGCCCGCCCTGGACCGTCCAGGCGATCCGCGACACGGCGAGGACCTCGGCCCCCGCCGGCTGACCGGCGGTCGCCCGGAGCGCCCAGCCGTTCTCCACGTCCTCGCGGAGCTTGCGGGCGAGCCTCCGGGCCTTCACGTGGCGGAACCAGCCCCAGGCGAGGGTGGCGGACCAGAGGAGGACGAGCGGGCCGGATCCGGGGAGCGCCTCCCCCTCGCCACCGAACGCCTGCGCGGTGAGGAGCGCGAAGACCCCGGTGAACCCCACGAGGAGCGCCGGGACCCGCCCTAGCCGGCGGGCGTGGCCGGCGACCTCCTCCCGCTCCGCCGCGGTGAGGGCGCGGCGCACGACGTCGAGCCCCGGCGCCGCGTCCGCGATCCTCGCGTGCACGGCGTAGGTCGCGGCGCCCTCGGGGACCGCGGCCGCCTCGCCCACCGCGAGCCTCCGGGGTGCCGCCGCGGGCGCGCCGTCCCACTCGATCGCGAGGGAGGAGTGACGGAGGACGGTGACGGACCGCTCCCCGCTCACGAAGCGGAGGGCGACCCCCCCGCGCAGGTCCCTGCCCAGGGCGAGCCAGGAGAGGACCGCCGCGCGGAGCCAGAAGAACGCGGCGAGGGGCAGCATGAGCCCGAAGAGGACGATCGCCGCCGC
>JBBIPT010000031.1:0-22120 GCA_037442705.1 Anaeromyxobacter sp. | reverse complement strand
TGCTCTTCCGATCTCGGCGCGCGAGGTGCGGGAGCGGGAGCGGGTCGAGCGGGAGCAGCGGGCGCGAGAGGCCAAGGAGGCCCAGGAGCGGGCGCGGCGCGAGGCCCAGCAGCGAGAGGCGGAGCGGGTGGCCGCCGCGAACATCCCGGTCGCGGAGACGGGGCTCAGCCAGGCCCAGATCGAGAGGGTCCTGCTCGCGACGAGGAAGGCCTTCGACGGCTGCCTCGAAGAGGCGAAGGCGTCCGGCATGAAGCTCGACGGCCGCCGCGTGCTCCTCCGGCTCAACATCCAGACGTCCGGCGCGGTGACCTACCCGACCCTCGACGACGTGACCCTGAACTCGACCGACCTCGGCGGGTGCCTGAAGAGCGCGGCGCGGCTCATGGTGTTCCCGAAGTTCAAGGGGGACACGATGCACGTCGAGGTGCCGCTCGTGCTGCGGTAGACGACCGGCCGGGAGTCTGGATGGCTCGGCGGCTCCAGGCCACGGGCTCCGGGCTTCCGGAGAAGCGCGTGGCGCCTCTGCCGTAGCCCGAAGCCTCGTTTCCCGGACGCTCCGGCCTACACCAGGCCGTGAGCGACCATCGCCTTCGCGACCTTGATGAACCCCGCGATGTTCGCGCCGACGACGTAGTTGCCCTTGGCGCCGAACTCCTCCGCGGTCTCCCAGCAGTTCTCGTGGATGTTCTTCATGATGTTCGCGAGCCGCTTCTCCGTGTACTCGAAGGTCCAGGAGTCGCGGGTCGCGTTCTGCTGCATCTCGAGGGCGCTCGTCGCGACGCCGCCGGCGTTCGCGGCCTTGCCCGGGCCGTAGGCGATCTTCGCCTCGAGGAAGACCTTCACGCCCTCCGGGGTCGTGGGCATGTTCGCCCCCTCGCCGACGGCGATGCAGCCGTTCTTCACGAGGAGGGCGGCGTCCTTGCCGTTGATCTCGTTCTGGGTCGCCGAGGGCATCGCCACCTGGCAGGGGATCTCCCAGATGTTGCCGCCGTCCACGTACTTCGCGTGCTTGCGGACGTCGGTGTAGTCCTTGATCCGCCCTCGCTCGACCTCCTTGAGCTGCTTCACGAGCTCGAGGTCGATCCCCTTCTCGTCGTAGATGTAGCCGTTCGAGTCGGAGCAGGCGACGACCTTGCCGCCGAGCTGGTGGATCTTCTCGATGGTGTAGATCGCCACGTTGCCCGAGCCGGACACCGTGCACTTCTTGCCGTCGAAGGAGTCCTTGCGGACCTTGAGCATCTCGTCGACGAAGAAGGTGGCGCCGTAGCCGGTGGCCTCGGTGCGGACGAGGGAGCCGCCGTAGTCGAGCCCCTTGCCGGTGATCACGCCCGCCTCGTACTTCGAGGTGAGCCGCTTCCACTGGCCGAACATGTAGCCGATCTCGCGGCCGCCGACCCCGATGTCACCCGCCGGGACGTCGGTGTACTCGCCGACGTACCGCCAGAGCTCGGTCATGAAGCTCTGGCAGAAGCGCATGATCTCGTTGTCCGACTTCCCCTTCGGGTCGAAGTCCGAGCCGCCCTTGCCGCCGCCGAGGGGCAGGCCGGTGAGGGCGTTCTTGAAGATCTGCTCGAACCCCAGGAACTTGACGATCCCGAGGTACACGGACGGGTGGAAGCGCAGGCCTCCCTTGTAGGGGCCGAGCGCCGAGTTGTACTGCACGCGGAATCCGCGGTTCACGTGCACCTCGCCCTTGTCGTCCTGCCAGGGCACGCGGAAGATGATCTGCCGCTCCGGCTCGCAGATCCTCTCGATGATCTTCCGCTCGCGGAACTCGGGGTACTTGGCGATGACCGGCCCGAGGGACTCCACCACCTCGCGCACGGCCTGGTGGAACTCCACCTCGCCTGGGTTCCGCTTCAGCACGTCCTGGAAGATCTGCTCCAACCTCTCGTCGATCGTCATCTCACTGCTCCTTGGGTTTAGGGCGCGATCCCTCTGCCCGGAAGCGGAGCAGTCTGCACGAACGAAGGAGACCCGGAAAGGGCGAACTGCGCCGATTGGAGAATCGGGCGCGTGGCCGGGCCTTCACGAGTCGGCGATCGCCCTCGGACCTCGGGAACGGCTGCACGGGTGCTCCCCCTGAAGCCTGAAGCCCGACGCCTGAAGCCTCCGTCAGAAGTGGACGGCGCGGGCGGAGGCGGCCTGGACCCGGAGCCGGTCGAGCCAGGCGGGGCCGCTCAGCCGCTCGGCGAGCTCGACCGCGAGGTGGCGGGGCTCCACCCCGAGCGCCCGGCTCCGTCCGATCCCCTGGACGCAGGACGGGCAGTTCGTGAGCACGGTCACGCCGCGCCGCCCGCCGAGGGCCTCTCCGAGCGCCCCCCGCTTGCGGTGGAGCATCGCGTCGGTGATGTCGGGGCGCGAGAGGGAGAGGGTGCCCGCCTCGGAGCAGCAGTGGGGCACGGTGGCCACCTCGCCGAAGCCGCCGAGCCCGCCGAGGAGGGCGCCGGCCTTCCCGTCGAGGGAGTCGTGGCAGGGGGGGTGGTAGAGGTAGCCCCCCGGCGCCGGCGCCGCCGGCGGCCCGAGCCGGAGCCCCCGCTCCTGGGCGAAGGAGGCGACGTCGGCGATCCGTCCGCCGAAGAGCGTGGCCGCGTCCATCGCCTCGAGCGCCTCGCGGCAGGTGCCGCAGGTCACCACGCAGCCGTCGAAGGAGAGGTAGGAGAACATCTCCCGGATCTGGCTGAAGAGGATCGTGTCGCGCAGGACGAGGCGCGAGTGCTGGCCGGTCCGGGCGTTCGCGTGGGCCGGGAACCCGCAGCAGAGGAAGGGGGGCGGGAGGACCACGCGCGTCCCGGTCGAGAGGAGCACGTGGAGGGCGGCCATGGAGACGTGCGACTGGAGCCGCTCGGAGCCGCAGCCCGGGAAGTAGAAGACCGTCCCCCGCGCCTCGCCGCCGGGCTCGAAGAGGAGCACCTGGCTCGGCTCGCAGGGCGGGAGGACGTCGCGGAGGGTCTCCCGCGGCACCGGGTTCACCGGCGAGCGGAGCATCTGGAGCGGGTAGGGCCCGGGCCGCCCCTCGACCGGCTGGAGCGGCGCCGCGAGCTCGACGCCCGTGCGCTGGATCGAGCCGCCGAGCCGCACGACGGCGGAGCGGAAGAGCCGGTTGAACGTGGGCGAGCGGCTGTCGAGGTAGGCGAGGGTCGCCCGCGTCGCCGCCGAGGTGTTCTTGTAGCCCCAGGACTCGAGGATGGACCGCTCGAGCACGGAGACCTCGCCGGAGTCGATGTCCACCGGGCAGGGCTTCAGGCACTTGTGGCAGATGGTGCAGTGGTCCGCCACCTCCTCGAGCCAGCGGAGGAGCTCGAACCGCGTCGAGTGGGCGCGCTGCGCGTCGTAGAGGAGCGCCTCGATGAGCGACCCGATGGCGAGGTTCTTGTTGCGCGGGTGGAAGAACATGCCGCGCGGCGGGTGGTAGACGCAGCAGTCCGGCTTGCACTTGCCGCAGCGGACGCAGTGGGCGATCGCCCTCGCGAGCTCCTCGAGCTGGCCGTGCTGGAGGATCCGGGCCTCGAGCTCGAGGAGATTGAAGGACGGGGTGAAGATCCGGTCGAGGACGCCGAGGTCCTCGAGCTTGCCGGGGTTCATGAGCCCCCCGGGGTCCACCTCGCGCCGGTGGACGGAGAGCTCGGCGATCCGCGACGGCTCGAGGTACTTCAGCTTCGTCACGCCGATGCCGTGCTCGCCGGAGACGACGCCGCCGAGCGCGATCACCCGCTCCATCACCCGGTCCACGACCTCCTCGGCGCGCCGCAGCATCGGCCGGTCGTTGGAGAGGACCGGCACGTTCACGTGGACGTTGCCGTCGCCCGCGTGCATGTGGGTGGCGAGGACGACGAGCCGGTCCCGGGTCTCGGCGTGGGCCCGCTCCAGGGCGGCGGAGATCGCGGGGTAGCCCTGGACGAGCTGCGAGAGCTCCCGCTGGAGGTCGCGCAGGAGGGAGAGCGAGCGGAGGTCCTTCTCCCCGGAGCGGGAGACGGCGTCCCGCGCCCGCTCGAGCCGCTCGAGCGCCGCGGGGATCTTCGCGGCGAGCCACTCCGGATCCCCGGGAGGCGGCGCCGCGGCGCGGAGGATCTCCCCGGCGCGGTCGAGGAAGCGGCCCTGCGCCCACCGCTCCTCCTCGACGTTCACCCCCTCCACGAACCGGGCGAACTCCGCGAGGGCCTCGAGGGGGAGGACGACGTCCTCGTTCATCTTGAAGGCGTTCGTGCGCCGGGCGATGGCCCCGAGCTTCTTCCGGTCGGCCCAGAAGCGCTTCCCCTCGGCCGCGCCGCGCGCCTCGAAGAGGAGGGTGTTCGGGTGGCCCTCCAGGATCCGCCGGACCTTCTCCACCCCGCGCGCGGTCTCGGCGTCCGAGTGGCCCACGACGTCCACGAGGAGGACGGCCTTCGGGGTCTCGGCGCGCGGCGCCTTCACCTTGTAGCCGATGGCGCGGACGTACTCGTCGTCGAAGTGCTCGAGGGCGGAGAGCGCCTCGTGCCCGCCGTTCGGGAACGGGAAGGTCCGGGAGAGCTCGAGGATGACGCGCGAGGCCTCGTCGAAGTCCGGCCCGAAGAACTCGAGGCAGAGGGTGCGGCGGGCCTCGTGCTCGGCGTAGAGGACGAACTCCGCCGAGGTGATGATCCCGTCCGTCCCCTCCTTCTGCAGCCCGGGGAGCCCCCCGAGCGCCTTGTTCGTGATGTCCTTCCAGAGCCCCTTCTTCCGGATCTCCGTCCCCCGCAGGGAGACGCGGCGCACGGTCCGCCCGGTCTCGTCCTCGACCTCGAAGGTGACGGCGTCCTCCGGGAGGATCTTCCGGAGCCGGTGGTCCGTCCGGCGGACCGTCCAGCTCCGCCCGGAGGGCATCGCCATGCGCCAGGAGACGAGGTTGTCGATGCAGGTGCCGTAGAGGACGCAGTCCTTCCCGCCCGCGTTCTCGGCGACGTTCCCGCCGATCGTGCAGGCCCAGGCGCTCGTGGGATCGGTGGCGAAGACGAGCCCGCGCTCCGCGGCGTGCTCCATCGCCCGCTCGGTGACGACGCCCGCCTCGAGCGCGATCACCGGCGCGGGGCGCTCCCCGCCCTCGGCGAGGGGGAAGGGGCGCGTCGAGATCCCGCGGATCGCGTTCAGCTTCTCGGTGTTCACGACGACGCAGCCCGGGCGCAGCGGGACGGCGCCGCCGGTGAGGCCGGTGCCGGCGCCGCGCGGGATCGCCTTGAGTCCGAGCCGGGCGATCGCCGCGAGGAGGGGGGCGACCTGCCCCTCCTCGTCCGGCATCACCACCGCCACGGGGAGGTGGAGGCGCCAGTCGGTCGCGTCGGTGGAGTGGGAGACGATGGTGAAGGGGTCGAAGAGGACGCCGTCCTTGCCCACGATCGCCCCGAGGTCCCGGAGCATCCGGCGGCGGAGCTCCGGGGCCCCCTCGACGTCCGCGCGGAAGGCGCGGAGGACGGTCCGGCACTCCCCGAGGACGTCGAGGACACGCTCGTCGCCGGCGCCGCGCTCGACGAGCCCGAGGTCCCGCTCGATCCTCCCGAAGAAGCGGCGCCGCCGCCGGGGAGAGTCCACGAGCTCCTGGAAGAGGAAGGGGTTCCTCCGGTGGATCAGGATCTCGCCGAAGAACCGCATGAGGAGCCGGGCGCTCCGCCCGGTGACCCGGCGGGCGCGGAGCTCCTCGAGCTTCCGCCAGACCTCGGGGCCGAGCAGGAGCGAGATCGCCTGCCGGTCGTCCGCCGAGGTGTAGTTGAAGGGGATCTCGCGGGGGGTGGGGCTGTCTCTCATCGCGGGCGTGACGTTCGGCGCCGGGCGCGGCCGGAGCGGCAACATAGCAGAACCCCAGGGTGCCGCGCGACCGCCTGTCCCCGGATCGCGGGACTGGCCGGGCGCCTCACGGAGAGCGAAGGTGCGGCCGAAACTCCCGATGGGGCGGAGGAAGGTGGAAGCGGGATGCCGATCGGCTGGCACCCGTCGCTCACGACCGGCGTTCCGGAGATCGACGAGCAGCACCAGGAGATCCTCCGGCGGCTCGCGGACCTCGTCGAGGCCCTCGAGCAGGGCCGGCGTGCGGACATCGGGAAGATGTTCGAGTTCCTGGGCGACTACGTCGTCGAGCACTTCGGCGCCGAGGAGCGCGCGATGCGCGAGACCGGCTACCCGGGCGCGAACGTCCACGCCGCGGCCCACCAGCGCTTCGTCCGGGAGTACGGCGCCCTCCGGGCGCTCTACGAGTCGGCCGGCCCCACCCTCGCCGTCTCCGTGAAGACGTCGACCTGGATCCAGGACTGGCTGAAGTCCCACATCTTCGGCCCGGACCGGGCCCTCGCCCAGCACCTGCGGGAGCGGCTCGAGTAGCCCCGGGACCTCCCGTGGGCGGCGCCCGGCGCCGCGAGCCCTTGTGCGGCCTCCCGGGGCGTGGTTCCCTCGGGGCACGCTCCGGCCGCGGAGGCCGGGAGCGCGGGGACGCGATGCCGCTCGAGTGGACCAGCGATCTTTCCGTGGGCGACGAGGAGATCGACGCGCAGCACCAGGAGCTCTTCCGGCGCGTCGCGCGCCTCCTCGAGGCCACCCGGCGCGGGGAGCCCGAGGAGCTCTCCGGGCTCGTGCAGTACCTGCACGAGTACGCGGTCGGGCACTTCGGGGCGGAGGAGGCCCGGATGCGCGGCGCGAGCTACCCGGGGTACCCGCGGCACAAGGCGGAGCACGACCGGTTCATCTCGGATCTGCTCGCGATCGCCCGCGACCTCGACCGGAAGGGGCCCGGGGCGTTCCTGTCGCTCCGGGTGAATCAGTGGCTGCTGGGCTGGGTGAAGGAGCACGTCTCCGGGACGGACGCGGAGCTCGCGGCCTTCCTGCGACGCCTCTCGGCCTGAAGGAAGGATGAAAGCGATGGTACCGATCCAGTGGACCCCGGCGTGCGCGGTGGGCGTGCCGGAGATCGACGCGCAGCACCAGGAGCTCTTCCGCCGCGCCGAGCAGCTCATCACCGCGCTCCGGGCGGGCGATCGCTCCGAGGTGGCGCCGCTCTTCCGTTACCTCTCGGAGTACGCCAAGGAGCACTTCGCCGCGGAGGAGCGCTTCATGCGGGAGATCGGCTTCCCGGGGCTCGAGGGCCACCGGGTCGGCCACGAGACGTACCGCGCGGCGCTCGCGGAGCTCGCCGCGGACTTCCAGCGGAAGGGCGCGACCGCGCTCGTGGCGCTCTCCGTGCACAACTGGCTCTCCGAGTGGCTGCGGCAGCACGTCTGCGGGCTGGACCTCGAGATCGGGCGGTTCGCCGAGGCGAAGCGCCGCGGCAGGTAGGTCGCCGCGAGCCCGCGACCCCGTGGGGCTGGACTTCCGGCGCCGGGTCTGGTTCCATTCGCCCGCTTCACGCGCTGGACCGAGCCGAGCCCAGACGCCCGACCCGATCCGAACACGCACACCGAGGCCCGCGCCCGCGGGCCGAGGGCGGCCAGCAGCGAACGACACGATGGACCGACGAGGCCGGGAGGAGCCGGACCCCGGACCGCACGTTCGCCCCTGGAGCCCGCATGCCCGTACCGTTCAAGAGGGTGATGGCCGCCAACCGCGGCGAGATCGCCATCCGCATCTTCCGCGCCTGCACCGAGCTCGGCCTGCAGACGATCGCGATCTACTCGGAGGAGGATCGGCTCTCCCTCCACCGCTACAAGGCGGACGAGGCCTGGCTCGTCGGGAAGGGCAAGAAGCCCATCGACGCCTACCTCGGGATCGAGGAGATCGTGGAGCTCGCGCGGCGGCTCGAGGTGGACGCGATCCACCCCGGCTACGGCTTCCTCTCGGAGAACCCAGAGTTCTCCGGGGCCTGCGAGCGGGCCGGGATCGTCTTCATCGGGCCGACCTCGGAGATGCAGCGGGCCCTCGGCGACAAGGTGGCCGGCCGCAAGGCGGCGATCGCCGCGGGGGTGCCGGTGGTCCCCGGGACGCCCGGGCCCATCTCCCACGACGAGGAGGCCCTCATCTTCGCGAAGCAGCACGGCTACCCCATCATCGTGAAGGCGAGCGCCGGCGGCGGCGGCCGGGGGATGCGGGTCGCGCGGAGCCAGCGCGAGCTCCTCGAGGGGCTCGTCTCGGCGCGCAGCGAGGCGAAGGCCTCCTTCGGGGACGCGGCCGTCTTCCTCGAGCGGTACGTCGAGCGGCCGAAGCACATCGAGGTCCAGGTCCTCGGCGACCACCACGGGAACCTCGTCCACCTCTTCGAGCGCGACTGCTCCATCCAGCGGCGCCACCAGAAGGTCGTGGAGTTCGCCCCCTCCCTCGCGCTCTCCCCCGCGCAGCGGGAGGCGATCTGCGAGGACGCCCTGAAGATCGCGCGGAGCGTCCGGTACCGGAACGCCGGCACGGTCGAGTTCCTCCTCGATCCGGACGGACGCCACTACTTCATCGAGGTGAACCCGCGCATCCAGGTGGAGCACACCGTCACCGAGATGATCACCGGGCGGAACCTCGTCACGAACCAGATCCTCGTGGCCCAGGGGAAGCGGCTCTCCGATCCGGAGATCGGCATCTCCAGCCAGGCCGACGTCCAGATGCGGGGCGCGGCGATCCAGTGCCGGCTCACCACGGAGGATCCGCAGAACGGCTTCGCGCCGGACTACGGCACGCTGAAGGCGTACCGCAGCGCGGCCGGGGCAGGCGTGCGGCTCGACGCGGGCTCCGCCTTCACCGGCGCGGTGATCACGCCCCACTACGACTCCCTCCTCGTGAAGGTGTCGGCCTGGGGGCTCTCCTTCGCCGAGGCCTCGCGGGTGATGCACCGGGCGCTGCAGGAGTTCCGGATCCGGGGGGTGAAGACGAACATCGCCTTCCTGGAGAAGGTCGTCACCCACCCGGCCTTCCGGGCGGGGGGGTGCGACACGTCCTTCCTCGAGACCCACCCGGAGCTCCTCCAGGTGCCGGTGAAGAAGGACCGCGGCACGAAGCTCCTGAAGTACCTGGGCGAGGTGATCGTGAACGGCTCTCCGGGCGTGGCGAAGCCGCTCCGGAGCGCGGAGCTCCGCGAGCCGCGCCTGCCGAGGGTCGATCCGACGGTGCCCCCGCCGAAGGGGACGCGGGACCTCCTCCTCGAGCGCGGCCCCGAGGGGCTCGCGAGGTGGGCGCTGGCGGAGCGGCGGCTCCTCTTCACCGACACGACGATGCGCGACGCGCACCAGTCGCTCCTCGCGACCCGCGTCCGCAGCCACGACATCCTCCGGATCGCGCCCGCCACGAGCCGGCTCGCCCCGGGGCTCTTCTCCCTGGAGTGCTGGGGCGGCGCGACCTTCGACGTCGCGATGCGGTTCCTGAAGGAGGATCCCTGGGACCGGCTCCACCGGCTCCGGCAGGCGGTGCCGAACCTGCTCCTCCAGATGCTCGTCCGCGGGTCGAACGCGGTGGGCTACACGAACTACCCGGACAACGTGGTGGAGCGCTTCGTGGAGGAGGCGGCGCGGAGCGGCGTGGACGTCTTCCGCGTCTTCGACGCGCTGAACTGGACGAAGGGGATGACGGTCACCTGCGAGGCCGTGCGCAAGCAGGAGAACGCGGTCCTCGAGGCGACGCTCTGCTACACGGGCGACATCACCGATCCCCGGAGGGACAAGTACCCGCTCGACTACTACGTGAAGCTCGCGAAGGAGCTCGAGCGGATGGGGGCCCACTTCCTCGGCGTGAAGGACATGGCGGGCCTCCTGAAGCCGTTCGCGGCGGCGAAGCTCGTGAAGGCGCTGAAGGAGGCGGTGGGGATCCCGGTCCACCTCCACACCCACGACACCTCCGGCGTCGCCTCCGCGACGATCCTCGAGGCGTCGCGCGCGGGGGTGGACGTGGTGGACGCGGCCCTCTCCTCCCTCTCCGGCCTCACCGCCCAGCCGAACCTGAACTCCCTCGCGGCGGTCCTCGAGGGGACGGAGCGGGATCCGGGGCTCGACCCGGACGGCCTGCAGCTCCTCGCGAACTACTGGGAGACGGTGCGCGAGTACTACGCGCCGTTCGAGTCGGGGCTCCGGAGCGGGACCGCCGAGGTCTTCCGGCACGAGATCCCGGGCGGCCAGTACTCGAACTACAGGCCTCAGGTCTCCGGGCTCGGCCTCCTCGACAAGTGGGAGGAGTGCAAGGACATGTACCGGAAGGTGAACCTCCTCTTCGGCGACGTGATCAAGGTGACGCCGTCGTCGAAGGTCGTCGGCGACATGGCGATGTTCCTCGTGAAGAGCGGGCTCGAGCCGGAGGACCTCTTCGGGGAGAAGGGGAAGGACCTCGCCTTCCCGGAGTCGGTCGTGGGGCTCGCCCGGGGGATGCTCGGCCAGCTCCACGGCGGGTTCCCGGAGGCGCTCCAGAAGGTGATCCTCCGGGGCCAGGAGCCGATCACCTGCCGGCCCGGGGAGCTCCTCGAGCCGGCCGACCTCGAGGCGGAGCGGGGGAGGGCGGCCGAGCGGATCGGCGGCTACGTGGACGACAAGGCGCTCGTCTCCTGGCTCCTCTACCCGACGGTCTTCGCCGAGCTCGCCCGGCACCGGGAGGAGTACTCCGACACCTCCGTCGTGCCGACGCCGGTCTTCCTCTACGGGCTCGAGCCCGGGCAGGAGACCTCGATCGACATCGAGCCCGGGAAGACCCTCATCGTGAAGCTCGTGGCGGTGGGGAAGCTCGAGAAGGACGGCACGCGCGACCTCATCTTCGAGCTCAACGGGGAGGCCCGGACCATCACCGTGCGCGATCAGGCTGCCGCCCAGGCCGGCGCGGCCCGGCCAAGGGCGGACAAGGGGAACCCGCTCCACGTCGCCGCGCCGATGCCGGGGAAGGTGCTCAAGGTGGCGGTGAAGCCGGGCGACCAGGTGAAGGCGGGCGGCGTCCTCCTCGTCACCGAGGCGATGAAGATGGAGACGAACGTGAAGGCGAAGGCCGACTGCAAGATCGCCGAGGTGAAGTACCGGGAGGGGGACAAGGTGGAGAAGGACGACCTCGTCGTCGTCCTGGCGTAGTCCTCACCCCTGCCGGGGGACGCGCCCGGGCCCGCGGCCGGTCACCGCGTCGAAGAGGGTCTCCCAGGTGACGAAGGCCGGCGCCGGCTTCCACTCCGGCCACGCCGCCGCGTCGAAGGAGTCGCCGAGCTCCTTCGACGGCTTGCCGGGGTTCGCCGCGGCGTGGGCCTTCAGGGCGGCGAGGAAGTCGCGGTAGCGGACGAGCTCCTTCTTCCCGCAGACCGGCCCGTGGCCCGGGACGATCTTCGCGTCGTCGGGGACCCAGGAGGCGAGCCAGGTCACCGTCTCGAGCAGCCCCTCGAAGCTGCCCCCGCCCGCCTCGACGTCCACGAAGGGGAGGATCCCGAGGAACATCACGTCGCCGACGTGGAGGACGCGATCGCCGGGCAGGCCGACGAGGAGGTCCCCGTCGGTGTGGGCCGCCCGGCGGTGGGCGACGTGGAGGTCGAGGCCGGGGAGGGCGACGTCGAGCCGGGCCGGCTTCTCCGGATCCCGCTCCCCGAGCTGGAGCGTGGGCAGGCCGCCCCGCTTCTCCGGCTCGAGCTTCGCCTGCTCCGCCTCCATCCGGGCGCGCACGTTCGCGTGCGCGAGGATCGCCTGCACGCGCGGGGCGAGGAGGGGGTTGCCGCCCACGTGATCGCCGTGGTGGTGGGTGTTCACGAGGAGCTTCACCGGCTTGCGGGTCACCGAGGCGATCGCCTCGAGGAGCCCGGGGACGAGCCGGTCGAACTGGCTGTCCACGAGGACGGCCTCCTCCTCGCCGACGAAGAGGACGACGTTCCCGCCGCGGCCGAAGATCGCGAAGGCGCGATCGGAGAGCTTCTCCACCCGGTGCACCTTCTCGGGCTCGGCCGCCGCGGCGGCGGGCGCGGGGGCCGCCGCGAGCACGTGCGCGAGGGCGGCGGCGGGGAGCAGGGTGGCGGCGGCTGCGAAGATCGGCCTCATCGGGACCCCTCCGGGGTGGAAGCGGAACGAGAGAGGCCTGTCTAACCCCTTTCAGGGGCCGGCGCACCCCGCGCCGCCCGCGTGGGGCTCCATGATCCGGGTACGCGATCCGGGGGCGCTCCTGTGGCGCTGCGCCGCAACGTCGTTAACAAGGAGACCCGGGAGCGGTGCTGCCTTCGCGAAGGCCTGGAGAGCTCATGCCCGACACCCGGACGTCGACCACCGAGACCGCACGGCCCGCCGCTCGCGGGCCGGTCGTGAACGACCTCTCGATCCAGGTCGCGACCGCCAACGGCTCGGGATCGCAGTCCTCGAACACGGTCCTGCTCCGCGCCCTCTTCCAGATGGGGATCCCGGTCTCCGGGAAGAACCTCTTCCCGTCGAACATCGCGGGGCTGCCCACCTGGTACACCGTGCGTGCCTCGAAGGACGGCTGGATCGCGAGGAAGAAGGAGATCGACGTCCTCGTCGCGATGAACCCCGAGACGGCGCGGGAGGACGTCCTCGCGCTCGGCCCGGGCTCCGTGGCGGTCTACGACGCGCCCCTCGGGCTCGACGCCGTCCGCGACGACCTCGTCTTCTACCCGGTCCCCTTCGACGCGCTCGTGGAGCCCGTGACGAAGGACGCGAAGCTCCGGAAGCTCCTGAGGAACATGGCATACGTGGGCGTCCTCGCGCGGCTCCTCGGGATCGAGCCGGCCGAGGTGGAGCGGGCGATCGAGAAGGTGTTCCCCGGGAAGCCGAAGGCCCGGGATCTCAACGTGGCCGCGGCCCGCGCCGGCTTCGAGCACGCCGGGACCCTCGAGAAGCGGGACCCCTTCGCCGTCCGGCGGATGGACGCGAACCGCGGGAAGCTCATCGTCGACGGGAACGCCGCCTGCGCCCTCGGGGCGATGTTCGCGGGCGTGACCGTCGTGACCTGGTACCCGATCACCCCGTCCTCCTCGCTCGTGGAGACGCTCGCGTCCCATCTCGGGAAGTACCGGGTGGACCCGGACGGGAAGGCGACCTACGCGGTCGTGCAGGCGGAGGACGAGCTCGCCGCGTTCGGCATGGTGCTCGGCGCGGGGTGGGCGGGCGCGCGGGCGATGACCGCGACCTCCGGGCCGGGTGTCTCGCTCATGAGCGAGTTCGCCGGGCTCGGCTACTACGCGGAGGTGCCGGCCGTCGTCGTGGACGTGCAGCGGGTGGGGCCGTCCACCGGGCTCCCCACGCGCACGGCGCAGGGCGACGTCCTCTCCACGGCCTTCCTCTCCCACGGCGACACGCAGCACGTCCTCCTCTTCCCCGCGTCGGTGGAGGAGTGCTTCGGGATGACCTGCGACGCCTTCGACCTCGCCGAGCGGCTCCAGACCCCGGTCTTCGTGATGACCGACCTCGACCTCGGGATGAACGTCTGGATGTCCGATCCCTTCCCCTATCCGCAGCGGCCGATCGATCGGGGGAAGGTCCTCTCGAAGGAGGACCTCGATCGGCTCGGCGGCTTCGCCCGCTACCGGGACGTGGACGGGGACGGGATCGGCTGGCGGACCCTCCCCGGCACCCGCCACCCGAAGGCGTCCTACTTCACGCGGGGCACGGGGCACGACGAGAACGCCGTCTACTCGGAGAGCCCCGCCGTCTTCGAGCGGAACATGGAGCGGCTCGCCCGGAAGCACGAGACGGCGCGGACCCTCGTCCCCGCGCCCGTCCTGGAGGGCGCCGGGAAGGCGCGCGTGGGGATCGTCGCCTACGGCTCCTCCCACCACGCGATCCTCGAGGCCCGCGTGCAGCTCCGGGACGAGGCGGGGCTCGAGGTGGACTACCTCCGCGTCCGGGGCTTCCCGTTCTCCCGCGGGGTCCACGAGTTCGTGGAGCGGCACGAGCGGGTCTACGTGGTCGAGCAGAACCGCGACGGACAGCTCGCGGCGCTCCTCCGCCTCGACCTCGCGCCGGAGCTCGGCCCGCGGCTCCGCTCCGTCGCGCACGTCCACGGCCTGCCCCTCGACGCGCGCTCGGTGACGGACGAGATCCTCGGACTGGAGGGGAGGTAGCCATGGCCACGCCCGCGACCCCCGCCGCGCCGAAGACGAACCGGATCGGCCTCGCCGTCCTCGACTACAAGGGCGGCAAGACGACCCTCTGCGCCGGCTGCGGCCACAACGCGGTCTCCGAGCGGATCCTGGAGGCCTTCTTCGACCTCGGCGTCCCGCCGGAGCGGGTCGCCAAGTTCTCGGGGATCGGCTGCTCCTCGAAGAGCCCGGCCTACTTCATGAGCCGGTCCCACGCCTTCAACGCCGTGCACGGCCGGATGCCGTCCGTCGCGAGCGGGGCGGTCCTCGCGAACCGCGACCTCCTCGCCCTCGGGGTCTCGGGAGACGGCGACACGGCCTCCATCGGCATCGGCCAGTTCGTCCACCTCGTGCGGCGGAACCTCCCGATCGTCTACGTGATCGAGAACAACGGCGTGTACGGCCTCACGAAGGGCCAGTTCTCCGCGACGGCCGATCCGGGCTCGACCCTCAAGACGGGGATCGTGAACGACCTGCCCGCCATCGACACCTGCGCGCTCGCCATCCAGCTCGGCGCCACGTTCGTCGGCCGGTCCTTCTCCGGGGACAAGAAGCAGCTCGCGGCGATGATGAAGGCGGCGATCGCCCACCGGGGGACGTCGGTGCTCGACGTCGTCTCCCCCTGCGTGACCTTCAACGATCACGAGGGTTCGACGAAGTCCTACGCCTACATGAAGGATCACGACGCGCCGCTCCAGGAGCTCTCCTTCGTCCCCGCCTACGAGGAGATCGCGGTGGAGTACGACCCGGGCACGACGATCGAGGTCACGATGCACGACGGCTCGCGGCTCCGGCTCCGGAAGCTCGAGGAGGGGTACGACCCCTCGGACCGCCCGAAGGCGGTCTCGCGCCTCATGGAGGCGCAGCGCAAGGGGGAGGTGCTCACCGGCGTCCTCTTCGTGGACGCGAAGGCGCCCACGTTCCTCGACGCCCTCGGGTTCGTGGAGGCCCCGCTCGCGACCCTGCCCGAGGCGCGGATCCGGCCGCCGCGCGAGGTCCTGGAGGAGATCGTGGAGTCCTTGCGGTAGCACGCAGGTCCCGCCCCCGCAGGGTGCGTGCGCAGGGCCCTCCGATGGGCTAACGGTGCGCCATGTCCAAGATCATCCGCTTCCACGAGACGGGTGGGCCGGAGGTCCTCCGGCTCGAGGACGTCCCCGCCGGCGAGCCCGCGCAGGGCGAGGCCCGGGTCCGGCACGGCGCCATCGGGGTGAACTTCATCGACATCTACCACCGCACCGGGCTCTACCCGCTGCCGCTGCCCGCCTCCCCCGGCGTCGAGGCGGCGGGGGTGGTCGAGGCCGTGGGGCCCGGCGTCGGGCAGGTGCGGCCCGGAGACCGGGTCGCCTACTTCGCGACCCCGGGCTCCTACGCGGAGTCGAGGGTCGTCCCGGCCGACCGGCTCGTGAAGCTCCCCGGGGAGGTGGACGATCGCACGGCCGCGGCGGTCCTCGTGAAGGGGCTCACCGTGCAGGCGCTCGTCCGCCGGACCTACCCCGTGAAGGCGGGCGAGACGGTGCTCGTCCACGCCGCGGCCGGAGGCGTCGGCACGATCATGGTCCAGTGGCTCAAGGCGATCGGGGCGACGGTGATCGGCACGGTCGGCTCGGACGCGAAGGCCGAGCGCGCCCGCCGCCTCGGCTGCGACCACGTGATCCTCTATCGCCGGGACGACGTCCCGAAGCGGGTCCGGGAACTCACGGGAGGCGCCGGCGTCCCGGTCGTCTACGACTCGGTGGGGAAGGCGACCTTCGAGGCCTCCCTCGACTGCCTCGCCCCGCTCGGTCTCATGGTGAGCTTCGGGAACGCCTCGGGGGCCGTCCCCCCGTTCGACATCGGGCTCCTCGCGCGGAAGGGCTCGCTCTTCCTCACCCGCCCGACGATCTTCACCTACGTCGCGAAGCGGGAGGACCTCGAGCGGAGCGCGGCGGAGCTCCTCGAGATGCTCCGATCAGGGAAGGTGAGGGCGGAGATCGGCGGGACCTGGCCCCTCTCCGAGGCGTGCGACGCGCAGCGGGCGCTCGCCGCGAGGGAGACGACAGGGTCCCTCGTGCTCGTCCCCTGAAGCCGGGCGCCGTTCGGATCCGCGCGTCCGATCGATCGGATGCCGGGGACCAACTCCGCGCCGCTCGGGCGCCGGAGTTCCGGCGAAGCCCCGCGACGAATCCACGGCACGGCGGCGGGTTTCCACCCGCCGCGATCCTTTCGGGGCGGATGCCCGGACCGGTCGGCGGCTTGCATCCTCTCGCGAGGGCAAGGTCCGGGTGCCTCGTTCCCCCGGCGCCGAGCCCCAGCGCACGACCGAGAGGGCGGCCATGAGGACGGGACGATCCATCTGCTTCGCCGCGGCCCTGGCGGCCGCCGGCGGGCTCGCCTCCGCCGCCGAGCCGCCGCCCGGGGCGGGCGACGTGGGGCGGGGGCGGGATCTCTTCATCGGGGCCGTCCCCTTCCTGAAGGGGGGAGCTCCGTGCGGGGCGTGCCACGCGATCGGCGGCCAGCGGCCGGCCTTCGGGGCGGCGCTCGGCCCGGACCTGTCGTCGGCCTTCGCCGGGATGGGCCTCGGGGACATGGACGCCCTCCTCGAGGCGCTGCCCTTCCCCAGCATGGAGCCGCTCTACGCCGGGCGCGCCCTCGAGCCGGACGAGCGGGCGGACCTGGCCGCCTTCCTGGCCGGCGCGGCGGGGATCGAGCCGCCCGGGCCGGGCGAGTTCGTGGGATGGGCGGCGGTCGTCACGGCGGCCGGACTGGTGCTCCTGGGCCTGGCGGCCCGGCGGGGACGGGGCTCTCTCCGCGAGCAGCTGCGCGCGAAGGCCCTTCCGACCCATGGGAGGTCGCGATGAGCTGGATCAAGGACGTCGTGAGCCCGTCGAGCCGGGAGTGGGAGGACCTCTACCGGAGCCGCCACCAGCACGACCGCGTGGTGAGGAGCACCCACGGCGTGAACTGCACCGGGAGCTGCTCCTGGAACATCCACGTGAAGAACGGCGTGGTGGCGCTCGAGACCCAGGCCCTCGACTACCCGCGCATCTCCTGCGACGTGCCGGGGTACGAGCCCCGCGGCTGCCAGCGCGGCATCTCGGCCTCCTGGTACCAGTACAGTCCGCTACGGGTGAAGTACCCCTACCTGCGCGGCGCGCTCCAGGACCTGTGGCGGGCCGCCCGCGCCCGGCACGCCGACCCCGTCGCCGCCTGGGCCTCCATCGTGGACGACCCGGCGGCGCGGCGCAGCTACCAGGAGGCCCGCGGCAAGGGCGGGCTCCGCCGGGCCAGCTGGGAGGAGGCGCTCGAGATCGTGGCGGCCTCCACCGTCCACACCATCAAGCGCCACGGGGCCGACCGGATCGTCGGGTTCTCGCCCATCCCGGCCATGTCGATGATCTCCTTCGCCGGAGGCTCCCGCTTCCTGCAGCTGCTCGGCGCGGTCAACCTCTCCTTCTACGACTGGTACTGCGACCTGCCCAACGCCTCTCCCGAGATCTGGGGCGAGCAGACCGACGTGGCCGAGAGCGCGGACTGGTATCACTCCAAGTTCATCGTGTCGATGGGCTCGAACCTCGGGATGACCCGGACGCCGGACGTTCACTTCGTGGCGGAGGCCCGGCACGACGGGGCCAAGCTGGTGGTGCTCTCGCCCGACTTCAGCATGACCTCGAAGTACGCCGACTGGTGGATCCCGGTGCACGCCGGTCAGGACGGCGCCTTCTGGCTGGCGGTCGGCCACGTGATCCTGAAGGAGTTCCACGCCGATCGGCAGGTCCCCTTCTTCGCCGACTACCTGCGCCGCTACAGCGACGCCCCCTTCCTGGTGGAGCTGGAGGAGCGCGACGGGGCCTTCGCGCCCGGCCGGATGCTCCCGGCCAGCCAACTCGGCCGGTACGCCGCCGAGGAGAACGGCGACTTCAAGTTCCTGGTCTGGGACGAGGGGAGCGACGCGCCCCGGATGCCGCGCGGCTCGCTCGGCTTCCGCTGGCAGCAGGAGAAGGGGAAGTGGAACCTCGAGATGAAGGACGGGATCGACGGGGCGCCCATCGCCCCGCGCCTCACCTTCCTCGGCGCGCAGGACGCGCAGATCGCGGTGGCCGTTCACGACGCCGCCTCCGGCGCGCAAGCCCGCCGGAACGTCCCGGTGCGGTGGGTCGAGACCTCCCGCGGGAGGGTGGCCGTCGCAACCGTGCAGGACCTCCTCTTCGCCCGCTACGGCGTCTCGCGCGGGCTCCCCGGCGACTACGCTCGCGATTACGACGACGCCGGGGCCGCCTACACGCCGGCGTGGCAGGAGCGCTGGACCGGGATCGACCGCAAGGACGTGATCCGGTTCGCGCGCGAGTGGGCCACCACCGCCGAGAAGACGAACGGCAAGTGCTCCATCCTCATCGGCGCCGGGGTCAACCAGTGGTACCACGGGGACCTCGCCTACCGCGCCGCCATCGCCGGACTGGTGCTGTGCGGCTGCGTGGGGCGCAACGGCGGAGGGCTCAATCACTACGTGGGCCAGGAGAAGCTCGCCCCGGTGGCTCCCTGGGCGGCCCTGGCCTGGGGGCTCGACTGGTCGAAGCCGCCGCGGCTCCAGAACGCGCCGAGCTACCACTACGTCCACGGCGACCAGTGGCGGTACGAGGGCGCCCAGGATCTGGAGCGGCTCAACCCGGTGGCGGCCCCCGGGCCGCTCTCCACCGGCCACACCCTCGATCACCAGATCCGGGCCGTCCGGATGGGCTGGCTCCCCTTCTTCCCCCAGTTCGACCGGAGCCCGGCCGAGGTGGTCCGGCAGGCGGAGGCGGACGGGGCCCGGACCGAGGCGGAGGTCGTGGCCTGGACCGTTCGTGCGCTCCGCGAGAAGAGGCTCCGCTTCGCGGTGGAGGATCCGGACGCGCCCGCGAACTGGCCCCGCCTCTGGTTCATCTGGCGGGGGAATGCGCTGATGTCGAGCGCCAAGGGGCACGAGTACTTCCTCGAGCACTACCTGGGCACCCACCACGGCGCCGTGGCCGAGGAGGCGGCCCGCGGCGCGGTCCGCGAGGCGACATGGCGCGAGGAGGCGCCCAAGGGGAAGCTGGACCTGGTGGTGGACCTCAACTTCCGGGTGGACACCACCGCCCTCTACGCGGACGTGCTCCTGCCCGCGGCCACCTGGTACGAGAAGGACGACCTCAACTCCACCGACATGCACTCCTTCATCCACCCGCTGCAGGCGGCGGTGCCGCCGAGCTGGGAGTCGAGGAGCGACTGGGAGATCTTCAAGGCCCTCTCCGAGAAGGTGAGCGCGCTGGCGGCCACCCACCTGCCCGCCCCGCTGCGCGACCTGGTGGCGACGCCGCTCGCCCACGACACGCCCGCGGAGCTGGCCCAGCGCGAGGTCCGCGACTGGTCGAAGGGGGAGTGCGAGCCGGTGCCCGGGAAGACCATGCCGGGCCTCGCCGTGGTCGAGCGCGACTACCCGAACCTGGCCCGAAGGTTCGTCTCCTACGGCCCGTTGGTGCGGAAGGCCGGCCTCTCGGCGCACGGCATCACCTGGCCGGTGGAGGACCTGTACGACGAGCTCGTCCGCACGCGGCCCGTGGAGGAATGGGGCGGCGCGCGCTACCCCTCCCTTTCCCTGGCCCGGGACGCGGCCGACGTGATCCTGGCCCTCGCCCCCGAGACGAACGGGGAGTCGGCCTTCCGCGCCTTCCAGGCCGAGGAGAAGAAGGTGGGCCTGCCGCTCGCCGATCTGGCCGAGAAGAACCGCGCGATCCGGTACACCTTCGACGACCTGGCCCGCCAGCCGCGGCGGCTCCTCGACAGCCCCTGCTGGACCGGACTCACCGGCGGCGGGCGCACCTACTCGGCCTACTGCCTCAACGTGGAGCGGCTCGTGCCCTGGCGCACCCTGACCGGGCGCCAGCACTTCTACCTCGACCACCCGGGCTTCATCGCCTTCGGCGAGGCCCTGCCGACCTACAAGGCGCGGCCGGAGCGGGCGGTGCTGCGCGACCTGGCCGGGACCGCGGAGGGGAAGCGCTCGGTCACGCTCAACTACCTCACCCCCCACGGCAAGTGGAGCATCCATTCCACCTACGGTGATAACCTGCGGATGCTGACGCTCTCGCGCGGCACCCATCCGCTCTGGATGAACGACGAGGACGCCGCCGCCATCGGCGTGGCCGACAACGACTGGGTGGAGGCGGTGAACGACAACGGCGCGGTGGTGACGCGCGCCGTGGTGAGCGCCCGCAAGCGTGGTCGCCTCTGCTACCTGTACCACTCGCCCGAGCGGACCGTGGGCGTCCCCAGGTCGCCCGCCCGGGGCAACCGGCGCGGCGGCGGCCACAACAGCCTGACCCGCGTGCGCCTCAAGCCGACCCTGATGCTGGGTGGCTACGGCCAGTTCACCTTCGCCCTGAACTACTGGGGCCCCACCGGCAACAACCGCGACACCTTCGTCCGCGTGACGAAGCTGGAGGGCGAGCCCCGCTGGTAGGCGGGCGGGCCGAGGATCCCATGAACGTTCGCGCGCAGATCTCGTCGGTGTTCCACCTGGACAAGTGCATCGGCTGCCACACCTGCAGCATCGCCTGCAAGAACCAGTGGACGGACCGGAAGGGCGTCGAGTACGCGTGGTGGAACAACGTCGAGACCAAGCCCGGCACCGGCTATCCCGTCCTCTGGGAGGATCAGGAGCGGCAGGGGGGAGGCTGGATCGCCGAGGGCGGATCGCTCCGCCTCCGTCAGGCGGGGCGGGGCGGCACGCTGGCCCGGCTCTTCCACAACCCACGCCTGCCGGTGCTCCAGGACTACTACGAGCCCTGGACCTACCGGTACGACGACCTGCTCGCCGCGCCGCCCGGAGAGGACCAGCCGACGGCCCGGCCCATCTCGCTCCTCGACGGGAGGCCCATCGACATCCGGTCCGGCCCGAACTGGGACGACGACCTGTCGGGCTCCACCGTCTACGCCGCGGCCGATCCCGGCCTGGCCGCCCTGGATCCCGCCGAGCGCGCCGCGCTCTTCGACGTGAAGCGGCTCGTCCACTTCTACCTGCCCCGCATCTGCAACCACTGCCTCAACGCCGCCTGCGTGGCCGCCTGCCCCTCGGGCGCCATCTACAAGCGGGGCGAGGACGGCCTGGTCCTCGTGTCGCAGGACGAGTGCAGCGGGTGGCGGATGTGCGTCTCGGCCTGCCCCTACAAGAAGGTCTACTTCAACTGGGACACCGGCAAGTCGGAGAAGTGCATCCTCTGCTACCCGCGCCTCGAGGTGGGGGAGGCGCCGGCCTGCTTCCACACCTGCGTGGGCCGGATCCGCTACCTGGGCGTGCTGCTCTACGACGCCGACCGGCTGCGGGAGACCGCCGCCCGCCCCGACGGCGACCTGGTGGCGGCGCAGCGCGACCTCGTCCTCGACCCGTTCGACCCTGCCGTGGTGAGCGCGGCGCGGGAGGCCGGCGTCTCCGACGCCATCCTCGAGGCGGCCACCCGCTCCCCGGTCTACCGCTTCGTGAAGGAGTGGGGGCTCGCCCTGCCGCTCCACCCGGAGTACCGCACGCTTCCCATGCTCTTCTACGTTCCGCCGCTCCTCCCGGCGCTGGCCGAAGGTGCCTCCACCGCCAGCGGCGCCTTCTTCGCCGGCCTGGAGGGGGCGCGCCTGCCGCTCCGCTACCTGGCCGGCCTGTTCGGCGGCGGAAACGAGGCCGTGGTGGCGGCCGCGTATCGCCGGCTCATCGCCGTCCGCGTCCACCGGCGAGCCGGCCAGGTGGGCGACCTGCCGGCCGGGGCCGCGGCGGAGGCGCTCGGGCAGGCCGGGCTCACGCCGGCCCAGGCCGACGAGATCTACCGGCTCACGGCGCTCGCCAGCATGGCGGAGCGGGTGGTGATCCCCCCGCTCGGCCGGGAGGCCCAGACCGAGCCCACGGTCGAGCCGCAGCGCCACTACGCCTCCGGCTTCGGCTTCCTGCGTCCGGCCGGTGGGAGGTGAGCCGTGATCGAGGCACGCCAGCGCTCGCTCTTCCAGGCCCTCTCGGAGCTGTTCGGCTATCCGCGCGGCGACGCCGCGGAGACGGCCCGGGCCGTGTACGGCGCCAGCCTGCGGGTGCTGGAGTCGCAGGCCACCACTCCTGCCACCTCGCCGCCTTCCACCAGCAGGTCGGTGATGGCGGTGAAACTGCGGAATTGTATGTTCTTGAGGGAAGCGGCC
>JBBIPT010000030.1:0-22385 GCA_037442705.1 Anaeromyxobacter sp. | reverse complement strand
GCGAGGGGGAGGGCGGCCTCGGCGAAGCGGGCGCGGAGGGTGGCCCGGCGGGCGCGGAGCCAGGCGGCCTCGCGGTCCTCCGGGGAGAGGTCGCCGCGGTAGAGCGCGACGGCGCGGGTGAGGGCCGGGCGGCCCCCCTCGGTGGCGGCGCGCTCGAAGGCGTCCACGTCGAGCCAGACGTCCGGGCGCATGTGGATGCGCCCCCGGTCCACGTCCACCCAGCGCCCGCCGAGGATCTGGCGGAGGTCGTAGAGGGCGCGGTGGAGGTTGTTCGCGCCGCTCGCCGGGTCCTTGTCCGGCCAGAGGGCGGCGATCGCCTCCTCGCGGGGCAGGTCGCGCCCGGGGGCGAGGGCGACGAGCTTCAGGAGGTCGGCGGGCCGCCGCCGCCGCCAGGCGTGCGGGGGGATGGGCGCGTCCTCGCGGACCACCTCGAAGCGGCCGAGCAGGTAGAGCCGGAGCTGGGCCTGCGGGCGTTCGCCCGCGCGGACCCCTTCGGGCTGGAGCTGGGTCCCCACGGTTGGCGATTTCCCTCGCGGGCGAGCCTACCAGATGTGCGGCGGGGTGGAGCCCTCCCGCGCTAGATTCCACGGCGCATGCGCTACCGGCTCTCGATGCCCGAACCCCACACGCACCTCTTCCACGTGGAGGCCACCGTGGAGGAGCCCGGCCCCGCCGTGGAGCTCGTCTTCCCGGTCTGGACGCCGGGGAGCTACCTCGTCCGCGAGTTCGCCCGCCACGTGGAGGGGGCGTCGGCCGAGGACGGGGAGGGGAGGCCCCTGCCGCTCGCGCGGCTCGACAAGCACCGCTTCCGGATCGAGACGCGCGGCGCGAACCGGGCGGTGCTCCGCTACCGCGTCTACGCGAACGAGCTCACCGTCCGGACGAGCCACCTCGACGCCACCCACGGCTACCTGAACGGCTCGAACGTGTTCCCGTTCGTCCCGGGGCGCGAGGGGGAGGCGCACCGCCTCGAGATCGCCGCGCCGCCCGGCTGGTCGGTCGCGACCTCGCTCTCTCCCTGGGAGGCGTCGGCCGGGGTCTTCACCGCCCGGAGCTACGACGAGCTCGCGGACTCGCCCGTGGAGATCGGCGCCCACCGGACGCTCCGCTTCGAGGCCCTCGGCAAGCCCCACGAGGTCGCGATCTGGGGGAAGGGGAACCAGGACGAGGGGCGGCTCGTGGACGACCTCCGGAAGATCGTGGAGACGGTGGGCCGGCTCATGGGGGGAAGCCTCCCCTACGACCGCTACCTCTTCCTCCTCCACCTCTCCGACAAGCGGCGGGGCGGGCTCGAGCACGCCACGTCCACGACCGTCTCCGTGGGGCGGCACTCCTTCTTCCCGCGCGAGGCCTACGAGGAGACCCTCGGCCTCCTCGCCCACGAGTTCTTCCACGTCTGGAACGTGAAGCGGCTCCGCCCCGCGGCCTTCGTGCCGTTCGACTACGGGCGGGAGCAGTACACGCGGCTCCTCTGGTGGTTCGAGGGGGCGACGAGCTACTACGAGCAGGTCGCGCTCGCGCGGGCCGGGATCCTCCCGCCGGCGCGCTGGCTCGAGGCGCTCGGGAAGGCCTTCACGAGCCTCGAGCGGACGCCGGGCGCGCGGAAGATGAGCCTCGAGGAGGCGAGCCTCCTCGCCTGGGTGAAGCACTACCGCCAGGACGAGAACACGCCGAACAGCGCGATCTCCTACTACCTGAAGGGCGAGCTCGTCGCGCTCGCGCTCGACCTCGAGCTCCGGCGCGCGGGGCGGTCGCTCGACGAGCTCCTCCGCACGATCGTGGAGCGGCACGCGAAGGACGGGCTCCCCGAGGACGGGGTGGAGAGGGCGGCGGCGGAGCTCCTCGGGGCCGACGCGGCGCGCGCCTTCTTCGACCGGTTCGTTCGCGGGACGGCGCCGCTCGAGCCCGGGCTCGACGTCGTGGGCGTGCGGCTCCGGCGGCGCCCCGCCCAGGCGCTCGACGACAAGGGCGGGAAGCCGGCGAAGCCGGACGAGGGGCCCGTGGCCGGCTTCCTCGGGGCGGACCTCGCCCCGGGGCCGAAGCTCGCGGTCGCCTCGGTGCGGGAGGGGAGCCCCGCCCACCGGGGCGGGCTCTACGCCGAGGACGAGCTCGTGGCCGAGAGCGGCTTCCGGCTCGACCGCGGCGCGCTCTGGGACCGGCTCCGCGAGCGGGGGCCCGGCGGGAAGCTCGCGCTCACCGTCTTCCGGCGGGACGAGCTCGTCGAGGTGCCGGTCGTCCTCGGGCCGCCGCCGGAGGACACGGTCTTCCTCGAGCCCATCGCGGACGCGACCCCGGCGCAGCGGGCGGCGTTCGAGGCCTGGAGCGGCGGAAGCTGGCCTTAGTGCCTCGACCCAGGCGCAATGCCTACTGCGAGCGCCGATCCTCTCGCTGCGGCGGGCGGCCTCGTCGGTGCGCTGCTCGACGTAGCGCTGCTACGCCTCCGCTGCTCCCTCCTCGGGCACCCGCCTCGCATCGGTCTCGGCGCTCTCGTCACGCCATCGCGCCTGGGGCGAGGCACTGGGCGCCTTGACCTCGTATATTGAGGGTCCCATGAACCTCGACCTCAAGCTCCACGCCGACCGCCGCGCCCGCATCTTCGAGGAGATGGAGCGGAGGGGAGGGGGCGCGATGCTCCTGCCCGCCGCCGAGGAGCGGCCGCGGAACGCGGACTCCGAGTACATCTTCCGGCAGGACTCCGACTACGCCTGGACCGTCGGGCTCGACGAGCCGACCGGCTGCGCCCTCCTCGTCGCGCGCGGCGGGGAGCGGAAGCTCGTCCTCTTCGTGCGCCCCCGGGACAAGGAGAAGGAGATCTGGAACGGCGTGCGCGCCGGCGTGGACGGCGCGAAGGCGGAGTACGGCGCGGACGAGGCGTTCGTCGTGGGCGAGCTCGACGCGAAGCTCGGGGAGTGGATCGAGGGGGCGCCGGTCCTCTGGTTCAAGGTGGGGCAGGATCCGGCCTGGGACGCGCGGATCGCGCGGGTGCTCGGGGAGCTCCGGGCCGGGGCGCGGCTCGGGAAGCGGCCGCCCGGGGCGATCGTGGAGCCGGGGCGGATCCTCCACGAGCTGCGGCTCGTGAAGGGGCCGGAGGAGGTCGCGCTCCTCCGGAAGGCGGCGGAGATCACGGCGGAGGCCCACTTCGCCGCGATGCGGGACGGCGCGGCCGGCCGGCGCGAGTTCCAGGTGCAGGCGGAGATCGAGTACGCCTTCCGGCGGCGGGGCGGGAGCGGGCCCGGGTACGGGACGATCGTCGCCGCGGGGGCGAACTCCACGATCCTCCATTACAGGGCGGGCGACGCGGAGCTGCGCGACGGGCAGGTCTGCCTCGTGGACGCGGGCGGGGAGTACGGCTGGTACACGGCCGACGTGACCCGGACGTTCCCCGTCTCGGGGAGCTTCACGAAGGCGCAGCGGGACATCTACGACCTCTGCCTCTCGGCGGAGAAGGAGGCGATCGAGAGGGTGAAGCCGGGCGTCACCGTGGACGAGATCCACGAGGCGACGATCCGGCGGCTCACCGAGGGGCTCATCGGCCTCGGGCTCCTCCAGGGGACGGCCGACGAGCGGATCGCCGACAAGGCCTTCCGTAAGTACTACATGCACCGGACCAGCCACTGGCTCGGGATGGACGTGCACGACGTGGGGGACTACTTCGTGGACGGGAAGTCCCGGACGCTCGCGCCCGGGATGGTGCTCACGATCGAGCCCGGGATCTACGTGGCCGCGGACGACGAGGCGGCCCCCGCGGAGATGCGGGGGGTGGGGATCCGGATCGAGGACGACGTCCTCGTCACGGAGAAGGGGCACGAGAACCTCACCGCCGGGGTGCCGAAGGAGGCCGCGGAGGTCGAGGCGGTGTGCACGCGGTAGGGGACTCCGGACCGCTCGTGGTGACCCCTCGACAAGCTCGGGGGAACCACGAGCGGGCTCGCGATGGGGGCCGCCGGAACGCCGCGCTCGCCCGGCTTGACAGGGGTCCCGAGGCCGCGTAGATACGCGGCCTTACGCCGGCCGGCGGTCTTCCCGGGACCGTCGATGGATGGCCGGCGCCGCAGCACCGGGGAGTGGCTCAGCCTGGTAGAGCACTTGGTTCGGGACCAAGGGGTCGCAGGTTCAAATCCTGTCTCCCCGACTTATCCCAAAGGCCGCCGATTCCGGACAGTTGCAAGATCCGGGATCGGCGGCCTTGTCTTGCCCCCGAGAAATGCGCCTGAAGGGCGCCGGAAGCACCGCCGCTAATCGCACTCGCCTGACGGAGCATGCGGCTGGGGTCGGGTCGCAACATCCCGAAATTGCTGACGAGTGTCGCGGGCGGTGGCGCAACCACTTGGCGCGAAGCCAAGGGGTCCGCTCGCGCATGGACGCCGCCATCACGGCAGATTCTCGGCGAGAAGCGCCAGCGCAGTGCGGGCCGAGGTTCCCGAGCGCTCGGCGAACGGGAGGCCGCGAACCGCGGGACTCCGGCGCACTCCCGTCGGGGCGTTCACAACTGGATCTGCGCCCCCATCTCGACGACACGGTTCGGCGGAAGCCCGAAGAACGCGCTCGCTGGCCTGGCGTTGCGGGCCATGACGATGAAGAGCCACTTCCGCCAGCCCGCCATCGGTGTGCGGCCGGTCGGTAGGAGTGTCTCGCGCCCGAGGTAGTAAGTGGTCTCCATGGCGCGGAGCTGGAGCTTCGGTCCCGAGGCTTCACGCGTCGCGAGAGACTCGAGCATCGCCGGGACGTCCGGCGTCTCCATGAAACCGTAGCGCGCGACGACCTGGAAGAACCCCGCGCCGAGCTCCCGGACGGTGACGCGCTCGGCCTCCGGGACCGCAGGGATCTCCTCCGTGAGCACGGAGACGAGGACGACGCGCTCGTGGAGCACCTTGTTGTGCTTGAGGTGGTGGAGCAGCACCGCCGGGATCGTCCCGAGGTTCCCCGTCATGAAGACGGCCGTCCCTGGAACGCGCTTCGGGTTCTTGTTCCGGACGTCCGCGAGGAAGAGGTCGAGCGGCAGGCCCGCCTCGCGGAGCTGCGCCCCGAGGAGCGCGCGCCCCTTCTTCCAGGTGGAGAGGAGGGTGAACACGACGGTCGCCACGGCGATGGTGAACCACCCGCCGTGCTCGATCTTGATGGCGTTCGCCGAGAAGAACGCCACGTCCACGGCGAGGAACGCGGCGGTGAGCGGCCAGACCTTCCAGGCCGCCCATCCCCAGCGCACCCGCGCGACGTGGTGGAAGAGGACCGTCGTGATGGTCATGGTGCCCGTGACCGCGATCCCGTATGCAGCGGCGACCGCGGAGGAACTGCGGAAGCCGAGCACGAGCGCGATGGTCGCGGCGCCGAGAGCCCAGTTCACCTCGGGCACGTAGATCTGGCCGATCTCCGAGTGCGAGGTGTGACGGATCGTGACGCGAGGAGAGTAGCCGAGCTGGACCGCCTGGCGCGTCAGCGAGAACGCGCCGGAGATCAGCGCCTGTGACGCGACGATCGCTGCCGCGGTGGCGATCCCGATGAGCGGGTAGACCGCCCAGCCGGGCGCGAGGAGGTAGAAGGGGTTCAACGCGGCGCCGGGATCGCGGAGGAGCAACGCTCCCTGCCCCATGTAGTTGAGGACGAGCGCGGGCATCGCGACCGCGAGCCACGCGAGGCGGATCGGTCGCTTCCCGAAGTGGCCCATGTCGGCGTAGAGCGCCTCTCCGCCCGTGATCACGAGCACGACGGCACCCAGGACGAGGAACCCGTGCCAGCCGCTGTTCGCGAAGAACGCGATGCCGTGGATCGGGTTCACCGCACGCAGGATCGACGGATCACGGGCGATCTCGCGGATCCCCAGGATCGAGATGGTGATGAACCAGACGAGCGTGACCGGCCCGAACACCGCGCCGACCGTCGAGGTGCCCCGCCGCTGGAAGAGGAACAGCAGCGCGAGAATCGTGATCGTCCCCGGCACCACGAGATGCGAGAAGGCAGGGGCCGCCACCGCGACGCCCTCGAGCGCGCCGAGGACCGAGATGGCGGGCGTGATGATGCCGTCGCCGTAGAGGAGCGCGGTCCCGAACAGCCCGACGAGGAGGAGGGCGGGCCCGAAGCGACGCGCGCCCTCCGCCTCCCCCACGAGCGCCATGAGGGCGAGGATCCCTCCCTCGCCGCGGTTGTCGGCACGCATCACGAACGACAGGTACTTGAACGTGACGACGAACATCATCGCCCAGAAGACGAGGGAGATGATGCCGAGCACGTTCTGCGGCGTGGGCGCGACGCCGTGGCTCCCGCTGAAGCACTCGCGGACCGCGTAGAGCGGGCTCGTGCCGATGTCCCCGTAGACGACCCCGAGCGCACCGAGCGCGAGCTTCGCGAGCGCCGTCCCGCTCGGCGCCTCCCGAGACACGGCGTGAACCTGCGGCGCGGGTGCCGCGACGTGCGTGCTGCTCTCCAAGACGTTCGCCTCCAGCCCGTGCGCGGCGGTTCCCGCTCGGGGTGCCCGGAGTGTTGGGCGGGCTGGCATCAAGACGGCGTCAGGACCCGCCCCGTGAGCATCAAGACGGCATCAAGATCGCGGGAACTCGCGAGCGATCACGAGCCCTTGCGCGGCGCGCACCGCGTTGACGCCCGAATGACCCGCGCTCCCGCAGCCTTGACGCCGTCTTGACCTCTCGCGCCGTAGCCTCTTGCGCGGAGAGGAGATCGGCCATGGCCGAAGCCACCACCGGACACCTCCGGCTCGTTCCCACGGCAGGGTCGCCGAGCGGCCGGCGTCGCCCCGCGCTGCGCGATGTCGGGCTCACGCTCTTCATCCTCCTCGTCGCGGCGTGTCCCCTCGCGTCCGCGGTCGCGGGCCTCGGGGAATGGGACCAGCGGAGTCTCGGCGTCGGCGCCGTCGGCGTCCTTCTCGCCGGACGTGAGCTCGTCGCGCCCGTCCTCGCGAGGATCCGGAGAGCAGCATGACCGACCTCGTCCTCGCCGCGCTCACGTTCGCGTTCTTCGGCGCCGCGTGGGGGTTCGTCCGCCTCGCGGGCCGGCTGTGAGGTCGTCATGGCCGTGCTGACGCTGCTCGGGGGCGCGCTCTCGGTCGCGCTCCTCGTCTATCTCGGATTCGCCCTGCTGTACCCGGAGAAGCTGTCGTGACTGCGCCTGCCGTCGTCGAGGTCGTGGTCTCGTTCGCGCTCCTCACCGCGCTCGCGGTGCCGCTCGGCGCCTACATGGCCCGGGTGTACGAGGGGGAGTCGCGGTTCGCGAATCGCGCGTTCGGTCGCCTCGAGCGCGCGATGTACCGGCTCGCTGGCGTCGATCCGGCGGAAGAGATGGGGTGGGCGCGCTACGCGGGCGCGGTTCTCCTCTTCAACCTCGGCGGTCTCCTGGGCCTCTACGTCCTGCTCCGGCTCCAGGGCTCCCTCGCGCCCGAGGGCTCCCGCTTCGGCGCGGTGGCGCCCTGGGTGGCCTGGAACGCCGCCGTGAGCTTCGCCAGCAACACGAACTGGCAGGCCTACGCCGGGGAGACCCTCGCGCCGGTGGTCCAGATGCTCGGCCTCACGGTGCAGAACTTTCTCTCCGCGGCCACGGGCATGGCGGTGCTCGTCGCGCTCGTCCGCGGGTTCACGCGGAGGAGCGCGGGGGCGATCGGGAACTTCTGGGTCGACCTGACCCGCTCGACGCTCCACGTGCTCCTGCCGCTCTCGGCCGTGCTGGCGCTGTTCCTGGTCTCGCAGGGCGTCGTCCAGACGTTCCGCTCGGAGGCGCGGTTCCCGCTCTACCAGCCCGACGGCGCTCGCGTGGAGCAGGTGGTGGCGCTCGGGCCGGTCGCCTCGCAGGTCGCCATCAAGCAGCTCGGGACGAACGGCGGCGGGTTCTTCAACGCCAACTCCGCCCATCCGCTCGAGAACCCGACGCCCCTCTCGAACCTGGCGCAGCTCATCGCGATCCTGCTCGTCCCCGCGGCGCTCTGCTTCACGTTCGGGAACATGGTCCGGCGGCCGCGGCAGGGCCGGGCAATCTACGCCGCCATGCTCGCGATCGCGCTCCCGCTCACGGTCGCCACGGTCGCGGTGGAGCAGGCCGGGAACCCGGCCGTCGCCACGCTCGGGGTCGATGACCGGCCGGGCGCGCTGCTGTCCGGGGGGAACATGGAGGGCAAGGAGGCGCGGTTCGGTCCGGTCGAGTCCGGAATCTGGGCCGTCTGGACGACGGCCGCTTCGAACGGCTCGGTGAACTCGATGCACGACAGCTTCATGCCGCTCGGCGGCATGGTGCCCTTGTGGCTCATCCAGCTCGGCGAGGTGGTCTTCGGCGGCGTGGGCTCGGGCCTGTACGGGATGCTCTTCTTCGCGATCGTCGCGGTGTTCGTCGCGGGCCTGATGGTGGGCAGGACGCCCGAGTTCCTCGGGAAGAAGATCGAGGCGTTCGAAATGAAGATGGCGACGCTGGCGATTCTGCTCCCCTCCGCCGCTGTGTTGCTCGGCACCGCGGTCGCGTCGGTGCTGCCGGCCGGCTTCGGGGCGGCGCAGGAATCCGGGCCACACGGCTTCAGCGAGCTCCTGTACGGGTTCTCGTCGCAGGCGAACAACAACGGCTCGGCGTTCGCGGGGCTCACCGCGTCCGGCCCGTTCTGGGCGACCGCCGGTGGCCTCGCGATGCTCGTCGGGCGCTATCTCGTGATCGTGTGCGCGCTCGCCGTCGCCGGCGCGCTCGCCCGCAAGAGGGTGGTCGCCGCGAGCGCGGGAACGCTCCCGACCGAGGGTGCGCTCTTCGTCGGGCTCCTGGTCGGAACGGTGCTCCTCGTCGGCGCCCTCACGTTCCTCCCCGCGCTCGCGCTCGGGCCGGTGATTGAGCACCTGCGCCTCCGGGCCCTCGGTGGGTGAAGACCATGCGACCTCTCCCGAAGCTCCCGGCTCCTGCAGACAGGACGGCACACCTGCGCTCCGCTCCCGCGGAGGGCGCGAGCCGTCCGCTGCTCACCGGCGCGATGCTCCGGCGGGCGGCCGCCGACGCCGTCCGCAAGCTCGCCCCGCGCACGATGGTCCGCAACCCGGTGATGTTCACCGTGCTCGTGGGGAGCGCGTTCACGACCGCGCTCGGGGGCCACGCGCTCATCACGGGGCAGGGCGACGCGCCGGCCGGGTTCGTGCTCGCGATCGCAGCCTGCCTGTGGTTCACCGTCCTGTTCGCCAACTTCGCGGAGGCCATCGCGGAGGGGCGCGGCAAGGCGCAGGCAGACACGCTCCGGAAGGCACGGCGCGACGTCACGGCGGTCCGGCTCGCGGAGCCGCGGCGCGAGGCGGCCCGCGAGGAGATCCCGGGCGCGCGGCTCCGCGCGAGGGACGTGGTCCTCGTCGAGGCCGGCGCGGTCATCCCCTGCGACGGCGAGGTGATCGAGGGCATCGCGTCGGTGGACGAGAGCGCCATCACCGGCGAGAGCGCGCCGGTGATCCGCGAGAGCGGCGGCGACCGCAGCGCGGTCACCGCGGGCACGCGGGTCCTCTCCGACTGGCTCGTCGTCCGCGTGACCGCGGACCCAGGGGAAACCTTCCTCGACCGGATGATCGCGATGGTGGAGGGCGCGAAGCGCCAGAAGACGCCGAACGAGATCGCCCTGGACATCCTGCTCGCGGGCCTGACCATCGTGTTCCTGCTCGCGACCGTGACGTTGTGGTCCTTCTCGAGCTACGCCGTCCGCGCCGCAGGCGGGGGTTCGCCCGTCCCGCTCACCATCCTCGTGGCGCTGCTCGTCTGTCTCATCCCGACGACCATCGGCGGGCTGCTCTCCGCCATCGGGATCGCGGGCATGGATCGCATGGTTCAGGCCAACGTGATCGCATCCTCCGGGAGGGCGGTCGAGGCGGCGGGCGACGTCGACGTGCTCCTCCTGGACAAGACCGGCACGATCACGCTCGGCAACCGGCAGGCCTCCGCGTTCCTCCCCGTGCCCTCGGTGCGGGAGGAGCAGCTCGCGGACGCCGCGCAGCTCGCCTCGCTCGCAGACGAGACGCCTGAGGGGCGCAGCATCGCCGTCCTCGCGAAGACGCGGTTCGGGCTTCGCGGACGCGAGGTGGATCGGCCGCACGCGCGCTTCGTCCCGTTCACGGCCCAGAGCCGGATGAGCGGCGTCGATGTGGACGGACTCCGGATCCGGAAGGGCGCGCTCGACGCGATCACGCGCTTCGTCGACGGCCAGGGCGGAAGCTTGCCGCCCGAGGTCCGGGGGATCGTGGAAGACGTGGCACGCCGTGGCGCGACCCCCCTCGTCGTCGCGGAGGGGAGCCGCACGCTTGGCGTCATCGAGCTGAAGGACGTGGTGAAGGGCGGGATCCGGGAGAAGTTCGCGGAGCTGCGCCGCATGGGCATCCGCACCGTGATGATCACCGGGGACAACCCGCTCACCGCCGCGTCGATCGCGGCGGAGGCCGGGGTGGATGACTTCCTCGCCGAGGCGACGCCCGAGGCGAAGCTGGCGACGATCCGGGAGTGGCAGGCGAAGGGTCACCTCGTCGCGATGACCGGGGACGGCACGAACGACGCTCCGGCGCTGGCGCAGGCCGACGTCGCGGTGGCCATGAACACCGGCACCCAGGCCGCGAAGGAGGCCGGCAACATGGTGGACCTCGACTCCAACCCGACGAAGCTCATCCGGATCGTCGAGATCGGCAAGCAGATGCTCATGACGCGAGGCGCGCTCACCACGTTCAGCCTCTCGAACGACGTCGCGAAGTACTTCGCGATCATCCCGGCCGCGTTCGCCGCGACGTACCCGGAGCTCGGGGTCCTGGACGTGATGCGGCTCCACTCGCCGCAGAGCGCGATCCTCTCCGCGGTGATCTTCAATGCGCTCGTCATCGTCGCGCTCATCCCGCTCGCGCTGCGCGGGATCGCGTACCGCGCGGCGCCGGCGCGGGAGATCCTCGGGCGCCACCTGGGAATCTACGGGGGCGGCGGCCTCGTCGCCCCGTTCATCGGCATCAAGCTCATCGACCTCGCGCTCGGCGCCCTCGGGCTCGTCTGAAGGGAGCTTTACGTGATCCGTCCGGTCGTGGTCCTGCTCGCGCTCTTCACGCTCCTGCTCGGCGTCGCGTACCCCGCCGCGGTCACGGGCATCGCCCACGTGGTGCTCCCGGCCGAGGCGAAAGGCAGCCTCGTCACGGTGGAGGGTCGGGTGGTCGGCTCCGAGCTCGTCGGCCAACCCTTCTCCGAGGAGCGGTACTTCTGGCCGCGGCCTTCGGCGAGCACGCCGGGCTACGACGGGCTCGCCTCCGGCGGCTCCAACCTGGGCCCCACCTCCCCAGAGCTCCTCGCGTCGGTGCGGGAGCGGGTCGAGCGGCTACGCGCGACGAACCCGGACGAGGGGCCGGTCCCGATCGACCTGGTGACCGCGTCGGGGAGCGGCCTCGACCCCCACGTCTCGCCGGCCGCCGCGCTCTACCAGGTGGCGCGCGTCGCGCGCGCGCGCGGGCTGCCGCCGGGGCGGGTGCGCGACCTCGTGCTCGCGTCGGTGGAGTCCCCCGTGTTGGGTCTGTTCGGCTCCCCGCGCGTGAACGTGCTCCGGCTCAACATCGCGCTCGACGGGATGGACCGGAGATAGTCCAATGCGGGGCACGAGGGCGCCTCGATGACCGAACCCAACCGCCCCGATCCCGATGCCTTGCTCGCCCGCGTGAACGCCGAGGCGGCGAAAGAGCGCCGGACGCGCTTCAAGGTGTTCTTCGGGTTCGCGCCGGGCGTGGGCAAGACGTACCGCATGCTCCAGGTCGCCCGCGACCTCGTCGCCGAGGGTGTGGACGTGGTCATCGGCGCGGTCGAGACGCACGGCCGCTACGACACCGCTGGGCTCTCCCTCGGCCTCGAGGTGCTGCCCCGGCGGGCGCTGCCGTACCGCGGCCGCGTGCTCGAGGAGTTCGACCTCGACGCCGCGCTGGCGCGCCGGCCGAGGATCCTTCTCCTCGACGAGCTCGCGCACTCGAACGCGCCCGGTTCTCGCCACGAGAAGCGGTGGCAGGACGTGCTCGAGCTGCTCGAGGCCGGCATCGAGGTCTACACGACGCTGAACGTCCAGCACGTCGAGAGCCTCAACGACGTGGTGGAGCAGATCACGCACGTGCAGGTCCGCGAGACCGTGCCGGACTCGGTCCTCGAGCGCGCGGACGAGATCGAGCTCGTCGACATCGCGCCCGAGGAGCTGCTCGAGCGGCTACGCGAGGGGAAGGTCTACTTCCCGGAGCAAGCCGCGCTGGCTCGCGAGCACTTCTTCCGCCGCGGGAACCTGCTCGCCTTGCGCGAGCTGGCGCTCCGGCGCATGGCGGAGCGGGTCGATGCCGACGTCCTCGCGCTCCGGGCGGCCGAGGGCGTCGACCGCGCCTGGCCGACCGCGGAACGCGTCCTCGTGTGTGTGGGGCCGGCGCCCGACTCGGCGCGGATCGTGCGCGCCGGGCGGCGGATCGCGGCGGGGCTCCGGGCGCCGTGGATCGGCGCCGCGGTCGAGGCGACCGCCCGCGCGCCGCTCTCCGACGAGGATCGCGAGCGACTGGAGGCGCACCTCCGGCTCGCCGAGTCGCTCGGCGCGGAGGTGGTCCGGCTCTCCGGGCTCCATGTCCCGGAAGCCGTGCTCGAGTTCGCGCGGCGGCGCAACGTCACCCGGATCGTGCTCGGGAAGCCCCGCCACCCGCGCTGGCGTGATCGCCTGCGCGGGTCGCTGGTGGACGAGATCATCCGTGGCAGCGGCGAGATCGAGGTCCACGTCCTGTCCGGCGCGGAGGGCGACGTGGCTCGCCCGTCCGCCGCGGAGCGCGAGCCCGCTCCTCGATTCGGCGAGTACGTGAACGCGGTCGGGATCATCACGGCCACGACCGCGGTCTCCGCGCTCGTGCGCGCGACGCTCGGCGCACCCGACGTGGAGATGCTCTTCCTCCTCGCGGTCCTCGTCGTGGCGCTGACGAGCGGGCGGCGCGCCTCCATCCTGGCCGCCGTGCTCGCGGTCGTGTCGTTCGACTTCTTCTTCGTTCCGCCGCCGTACACGCTCAACGTCTCCGACGCTCGCTACTTCCTGACCTTCGCGATGATGCTCGTGGTGGGTGTCGTCATCGGCACGCTCACCCTGCGGCTGCGCGAGCAGCAGCGGGCCGCCGTCGTCCGCGAGCAGCGGACGGGCACCCTGTTCGCGCTCAGCCGGGCGCTCGGAGCTGCGATGGACGCGCCTGGCGTCGGCGCGGCGTGCGCGCGAGCGGTCTCGGAGGCGTTCGACTGCGACGCGGTGTTCCTCGCGGCGAAGGGCCGCGACGCCCTCGAGCCACTCGCGTGCTCCCCGGAGAGCGCGTCGCTCGCAGTCTCGGAGATGGCCGTGGCGCGCTGGGTCCTCGAGCACGGCCAGGCCGCGGGAGGGGGCACCGAGACGCTCCCGGGCGAGGGCGTCCTGTGCGCGCCGGTCCGGACCTACGGCGAGGTGCTCGCCGTCGTCGCGGTGAAGACGGCAGGGGAGCGGCGGGTGGGCGGCGAGCAGCGCGACCTGCTCGACGCCCTCCTGCGCCAGGCGGCGGTGGCGCTCGACCGCGTCCGCCTGGCCGACGAGGCGCGGCGTGCGTCGGTCCGGGCCAAGACGGAGGAGCTCCGGAGCAGCCTGCTGTCTTCCGTCTCGCACGACCTGCGGACGCCGCTCGCGGCGATCACGGGCGCCGGCACGCTCCTGCTCGAGGAGCGCGGAGCCGACCCGGCGCTCCGGCGCGAGCTGACGACCACGGTCGTCGAGGAGGCGGAGCGCCTCGAGCGGCTCGTCTCGAACCTCCTCGACATGACGAGGTTCGAGTCCGGCGTCGTGGAGCCTCGGCGCGAGTGGGTCCCTCTCGTCGAGGTCGTCGGCTCGGCGATGAACCGGGTCGAGCAGGCGCTCGCGGGGCGCCAGGTCAAGTTCGACATCCCGGACGCGACGCCGCTCCTGTCGATCGACCCGATCCTCGTCCAGCAGCTCTTCGTGAACCTCCTCGAGAACGCCGCCAAGTACACTCCGTCGGGCTCGGAGCTCTCGATTCGCGCGGCGCGGGAGGGCGGGACGCTCGTCGTCGACGTGGCCGATCGCGGCCCCGGCATCCCGGAGGGCGAGGAGGAACGGGTGTTCGAGCGTTTCCATCGGACGGCGGCTCCGGGCGTGAGGGGAGTCGGGCTGGGCCTCCCGATCGCGCGCGCGATCGCGCACGCGCACGGCGGGCGGCTCACGGCCGCGAACCGTCCGGGCGGTGGCGCTCTCTTCCGGCTCACGCTGCCGATCCTCGAGCCGCCTCCTGCGGCTCCGGCCGCCGTCGAGCCGGCGGCGGACGCCGGCCGCGAGGTGCGCTCATGACGGCGGGCGGCCCGCTCGTCCTGGTCGTCGAAGATGAGTTGCCAGTCCGGCGCTTTCTGCGCGCGGCGCTCGCCGGGCACGACTACCGCGTCGTCGAGGCCGGGACGATCCGCGAGGCCGAGCAGCTCGCGCCCGGCCACAACCCGGACGTGTTCCTCCTCGACCTGGGCCTCCCGGACGGCGACGGCGTGGACCTCACCCGGCGAATCCGCGAGTGGTCCCGCGCGCCGATCATCGTGCTCTCGGCCCGGGGGCGGGAAGAGGACAAGGTGAACGCGCTCGACGCCGGCGCGGACGACTACCTGACGAAGCCGTTCGGCGTGAACGAGCTCCTCGCGCGGCTCAGGGTCGCGCTCCGGCACGCGCGCGCGGTCCCCGGGCAGCCCGCAGTGGTGGAGGCGGGGCCGCTGCGGATCGACCTCGCGCGGCGCGAGGTGTTCGTGGAGGGAAAGGCCGTTCACCTCACGCCGACCGAGTACCGCGTCCTCGCGCTGCTCGCGCAGCACGCGGGCAAGGTGGTGACGCACCGCCAGATCCTGCGGGAGGTCTGGGGACCGAACGCGACCGAGGCCCACTACGTGCGCGTCCAGATGGCGGAGATCCGCCGCAAGATCGAGGCGGACCCCGCGCGCCCGCGCCTGCTGGTCACGGAGGCCGGGGTCGGGTACCGGCTGCGGGATCGTGCCGAGTGACCCGCGCGAAGCTCTTCGGTACTCGGTTCTGGTGGGTGGGTGCTGACTCGCATGACAGTTCGGATTACGGTTCCGGGCGATGGCTCGTTGCTCCGTCGGCGACACGAGGCGCAGGAAGCGTGCGTTCATCGCGCGCCTGAATGGCGCCGGAAACCCAGAGGCTCCTCGTACGTTCGGTGCGCGCTGTGCGCGGGACGCGCTCCGCCACGACCGCAGTGGTTACGCGCGAGTAGCAACCCATGCGCCGCATGGCAGACGGTCGCGATCGACCATGCCGCCCTTCGGGACCAAGGGGTCGCAGGTTCAAATCCTGTCTCCCCGACTCATGGAAGGCCGCGGACTTGCGAGCGAAAGCTCGGCGGTTCGCGGCCGTCCTCTTTTTCGGCGCCTGAACGCGCCTGAACGGCGCCGGAAGAACGCGCCCGCGTCGAGTATCGACGTAGCCACTCTCACGACAAGGCGCGCTGGAAGCGATGGAAATCGTTGGCTCGGGTTTGGTGCTCGACGCTCACCACTTGGCGCCAAGCCACGGGGTCCGCGAGCACCGCGCAGACGCGCTACGCGCCGTCGTCGTAGTCGACGACGTGCTCGGCGGGCGCTGAGGCCAGAGAAGCCCGGTCGCGCGACGTGGCGCTCGCCCAACGGCAGCTCCGGCCTCCGTCGCACCGGGCGCCTGAGCGGGAAGCACCAGCCGGTCTATCCGCCGGATCCGATCGAGGCGATCCGCTTCCGGATGGAGCAGCTCGGGCTCGACCGGAAGGCGCTGGAGCCGAGCATCGGGTCTCGGGCGCGGGTGTCCGAGGTGCTGACGGGGCGGCGGAAGCTGACGCTCCAGATGATCCGGCGGCTCCACAAGCAGCTGGGGATCCCCGCGGAGGTCCTCCTGGCGGCGTGAGGTCCGTGGGCGTCATGGCGTCTTCCCTCTCGGCCGCGTGGCCGAACCCTGCGGCGGAGGTAGAGCGGCGAGGTCGTTCGGGTCGCCGTGGGTCGCCCTCGTCTACGCCAGCGTCGCCGCCGGCCCGAACGCCTCGGCCGCGCCACGCCAGGAGGCCACGTCCTCACCCACGAGTTCCGCGATGGGCTGCCGCTCCACCGACCCGAGTCGCGAGCCCGCCGTGGCCTTTCCTCCCGAGTAGCAAAGTGCTACCTTCGACCCCGTGGGCCAGCCCGTGAAGCTCTCCGACGCCCTCGTCCTCGACGCCCGCCTCGTCGGGAAGACGGCCGAGCGCTCCATCGCCGGGCAGATCGAGTTCTGGGCCCGCGTGGGCAAGGCGCTCGAACCGGTGCTCCGCGGCGACCGGGCGCTCCGGCTGAAGCAGCGGGGCGAGGCCGTGCCCCTCTCGAAGCTCCTCGACAGCGTCGACTCCCGGGCCGGGCGCGCCCGGGTGAAGGCGCAGCAGGCCGCGCGCCCCTTCCCGCACTTCGAGCCGGCGCCGGGCCGGAAGGGCTGGCTCGTCCGGATCGACGCGGACGGCAAGCGGACGGTGGGCCGGTTCGTGAACCGCGAGTTCCGCGCGGCCGGCCGCAAGTGACCTCCCCCTTCGACGCGCGCCCCATCGTCGTCGCCGTGGCGGGGCCGAACGGCGCCGGGAAGACCACCTTCTACGAGGCGCACCTCCAGCCGGCCGGCCTCCGCTTCCTGAACGCGGACGAGCTCTCCCGCGAGCTCGAGGTCGACCCTTACGAGGCGGCCGGGGTGGCGGGGCGGCTGCGCGAGACGCTCCTCGAGCAGGGGGAGAGCTTCGTCTTCGAGACGGTCCTCTCCGATCCCGTGGGGGAGAAGGTCGCCTTCCTCGCGCGGGCGGCGGAGCGGGGGCACGCCGTCGTCCTCTGCTTCGTCGGCCTCGACGGGCCGGAGACGAGCGAGGAGCGCGTGGCGATGCGCGTCCTCCAGGGAGGGCACGACGTCCCGCGGGCGAAGCTCCGGGAGCGCTACCCCCGGACCCTCGCGAACCTCGCCCGGGCGATCCGCGCGCTGCCCCACGTCCTCGTCTACGACAACTCGGACCTCTCCCGCCCGTTCAGGCGGGTGGCCGTCTTCGAGAAGGGGCGGGCGCGCGAGCTCGCGCGGCCGCGCCCCCGGTGGCTGGGGAAGGTCCTCGGGCGCCGCGCCTAGCGGCCCCCGCCCTCAGCTCGAGAACCCGATCCCGAGCCGGTCGAGCACGCGGACGAGGAGGCTCGGCCCCTCGCCCGCGTCCACCCGGCGGAGGTCCCGGGTGACCGCGTCCACCGCCCAGCCGCGGACGGGCTCGGGGGGGTAGGGGAAGGGCTTCTTCGTGACGAGGGACAGCGAGAGGAGCTCGCTCGGGCGCCGGAGCGCGAGGTGGGCGAGGATCCGGCCCGCGACGCGGGTGCTGCCGAGCCCGTGGCCGGTGAAGCCGAGCCCGTAGAGGACCCGGCCGCCGACGGCCGCGCCGAAGAACGGCGTGAGCCGCGTCGTCGAGCAGATGGCGCCGCCCCACGCATACTCCCACCCGAGCCCGGCGAGCTGCGGGAACGTGCGGCCCCAGCTCGCCTTCAGCGCCTCGTAGTGGGCCGGGGAGTGATCGCAGGACTCGTCCACGCGGTTTCCCCGGTAGTAGGCCGCCTCGCTCGTCCCCCAGAGGACGCGGCCGTCCGGCGTCGGCCGGTAGTAGTTGAAGAAGGTGCGGCCGTCGGTGACGCCCTGCCGCCCCTTCCAGCCGATCGCCTCCCACTGCGCGGCGGAGAGCGGCTCGCTCACGAGGATGTAGTCGTAGAGCGGGATGAAGCGGTGGCGGACCTGCGGGAGGAGGTGGTGCGTGTACGCGCTCGTGCCGAGCACGGCCCGCCGCGCGCGCAGGGCCGCCCCGTTCGCGCGGAGCCGGACCCCGGCGCCGTCGCGCTCGATCGCCTCCACCCGCGTCCGCTCGTAGACGCGCACGCCGAGCCGCTCGGCCTCGCGGCGCAGGCCGTCGGTGAGCCGCGCCGGGTCGAGGATCCCGCCGCCGCGCACCTCGAGCCCGCCGAGGTAGAGGGGCGAGTGGACCTCCGCTTGCATCTCCTCCCGGGTGAGGAGCCGGTGCGACCGGATCCCGAGGCGCTCCGCGATCTCGACGTTCCGCCGGGCCTCGGCGAGGTGGGCCTCCGTGAACGAGGCCATGAAGCGGCCGGTCGGCTCCCAGTCGCAGCGGACGTCGCGGCGCTGGAGGAACGCGGTGAGCTCGCGCACGTTCTGCTCTCCGAGCGCGGCGAGCCGCGCCGCCTCGCTCTCGCCGAAGTGCTGGATGGCGAGCCCGTGCGTGTGGTCGATGGTCTCCGCGAGCATGCCGGCGTTCCGGCCGCTCCCGCCGAACGCGGCGATCCCCTGCTCGACGACGGCGACGTCGCGCGAGGGCTCCAGCTCCTTCAGGAACAGGGCGGTCCAGAGGCCGGTGAGGCCGGCGCCGAGCACGACGAGGTCGTGCTCGGCCGGGCCTGCGAGCGGGCGGGGCTCGCGCCTCGGCAGGCGGGCGAGCCAGTAGCAGGCCTCCTCGATGGGACGCATGGGGCGGGCTCCGGACCGGCTAGTACCAGCCGATGGGGCGCCAGGGCCCCTCGTCGAAGGCGCGGCGGGCCGCCGCGACGGCGCGCTCGACGTCGGCCTCCCCGGAGTCCGGGACGCGGGCGATCACCTCCTCGGTCGAGGGGTCGTGGACGGGGAAGGTCGCGCCGGAGGCGGCCGGGACGAACCGGCCGTCCACGTACTGCTCGCAGGTCTTCGGGGCGTGGGACACGGGGGCCTCCGGGCCGGCTAGCCGCGCACCGCGCGGTCGGTGATCTCGAGCCCGCGGTCGATGATGGCGAACGCCTCTCGGAGCTGCGCCTCGGTGATGGTGAGGGGCGGGTTCGTGTAGAAGGTGTTCCACCGCACCATCGTGTAGAGCCCCTCCTCCCGGAAGAAGCGGCCGAGGGCGGCCATCTCCTCCGACGTGCCGTTGAACGGCGCGAGCGGCTCGAGGGTCGTCCGGTCGCGGACGAGCTCGACGATCCCGAACAGCCCGATGGAGCGGACCGCGCCGACCGAGGGGTGCCTCGCGGCGAGCCCGGCGAGGAGCTCCTTCATCACGGCGCCCGTCGCGCGGGCCCGCTCGACGAGCCGGTCCTCCTCGTAGACGCGGATCGCGGCGAGGGCCGCGGCGCAGCCGACGGGGTGGCTGTTGTAGGTGAGTCCGCCGTAGAAGACCTTGTCCCGGAAGTGGTCGGCGATCGCGCGGCGCATGCCCACCGCCCCGAGCGGCACGTAGGAGGAGGTGAGCCCCTTCGCCATGCAGAGGAGATCGGGCACCACCTTCCAGTGGTTCACGGCGAACCACTCGCCGGTGCGGCCGAACCCGGCCATGACCTCGTCGGCGATCATGAGGATGCCGTGCCTCGTGCAGAGGTCGCGGACGCCCTGGAGGTAGCCGTCGGGCGGGACGAGGACCCCGTTCGTGCCGGTCACCGTCTCCAGGACGAAGGCGGCGATGGTCTGCGGCCCCTCGAGCTGGATCACCTCCTCGAGGTGGGCGAGCGCGGCCGGCGCGTCGTCCCAGCCGCGCTGGATGCCGTGGTACGGGTCCATCACGCGGACGACGCCGGGCATCCCGGGCTCCGTGGCCCAGCGGCGCGGATCGCCGGTGAGCGCGATCGCCCCGGCGGTGGCCCCGTGGTACGAGCGGTACCGGGCGAGGATCTTGTGGCGGCCGGTGACCTGCCGCGCGAGCTTCACCGCGTTCTCGTTCGCCTCGGCGCCGCCGTTCGTGAAGAAGAAGACGTCGATGTCGCCGGGGCAGAGCTCGGCGAGCTTCGCGCCGAGCCGCGCCCGCGGCTCGGTCGCCATGAAGGGGTTCGCGTAGGCGAGCGTCGCGAGCTGGGCCGAGATGGCGTCCGCGATCCGCCGCTCGCCGTGGCCGGCGTTCACCGACATGAGCTGGCTGTTCATGTCGATGAAGCGCTTCCCCTCGGGCGTGTAGAAGTAGATCCCCTCCGAGCGTGCGACGGGGATGGGATCCACCCGGGACTGCGCGGACCACTCGAAGAGGGTGTGCTTCTTCGTCAGGGCGACGATCTCGTCGCCGGACATCGGGGCGGACATGGGGACCTCGGTCGGCGCTGGGTGGGAGGCCGGTGAGCCGGTGGCGGTGCGCGGGTCACCTCACCTTCTTCACGATCTCGCCGTAGACCTCGAGGGCTCGGTCCACGTCGGCGTCGGTGTGAGAGTAGCAGAGGAACCACGGCTCGCGCGGGTCGTAGTCCGGCATGACCCCGCGCTCCATCGCGGCCTCGGCGAGCCGGAGCAGGAGCTCGCGGTCGCTCCGCGCCCACTCGCGCTGGCAGGTGATCCGCTCCACCCCGAGCGAGAACGAGAACATGCCCGGGTAGCCCGTCAGGGCGGCGGGGATCCCGCTCTCGGCGAAGATCGTCCGGAGGCCCTCCATGAGCCGCGTCCCCCGGCGGCGGATGGTCTCGATGACCGGTTCGCTCCGGAGGATCTTGAGGGTGGCCCAGGCCGCGGCGATGCCGGGCTTGTTGTTCGTGTAGGTCCCGCCCTGGGAGACGCCCTGGCCGATGACCTCCATCACCTCGCGCCGCCCGCCGAGCGCGGCCACCGGGTAGCCGTTGCCGAGCGCCTTGGCGTAGGTCGCGAGGTCGGGCCGGATCCCGTAGTACTCCTGCGCGCCGCCGTTCGCGATCCGGAAGCCGGTCTTCACCTCGTCGAGGATGAGCAGCGCGCCGTGCTCCGCCGTGCGGCGCCGGAGGAGCTCGAGGAACCCCGGCTCCGGCGGGATCGCCGCGCAGTTCCCCTGGCACGGCTCCGTGATCACCGCCGCGAGCTGGTCGCCGTAGGCGCGCATCACCCGCTCGAACCCCTCCGCGTCGTTGAACGGGAGGGTGAGGATCCGCTCCCCGAGGACGCGCGGGATGCCCGACGAGGCGGGCACGGGGATGGGGCTGCGGCGGCTGCCGTAGGCGTCGACCGGCGCGTAGGTGCTCCAGAGCGCGTGGTCGTGGAACCCGTGGTAGTTCCCCTCGAACTTGAGGAGGAGCTCCCGGCCGGTGAAGGCCCGGGCCACGCGGATCGCGTGCATGGTGGCCTCGGTGCCCGAGCAGGCCATGCGGACCATCTCCACCGCCGGGCACATCTCCACGATCATCTCGGCGACCTCGATCTCGAGCTCCCCGGTCATCGCGAAGAGGACGCCGTTCGAGATCTCCTCGGTCACCTTGCGGTCGACCGGCTCGTAGGCGTGTCCGAGGATGATCGGGCCGAACGCGAGCCGGAAGTCGATGAACTCGTTCCCGCCGACGTCCCAGAGGCGCGCGCCCTTCGCGCGCCGGACGTAGGGGGTGAGCCCCTCGCCCCAGTAGCGGAAGTTGGAGTTCACGCCGAGCGGCAGGACGCGCCGCGCCCGCTGCTGGACCTCCTGGTTTCTCTGCCAGTTCTTCACGATGTGCGCTCCCCGACTAGACCGCGAACGACCACCCGGGCTTCCTCGCCGCCACGACCCGCATCCTCCGGCGCCGCAGCCGCTCGAAGAACGGCGCGCACGGCACCGCCGCCTCGGGCGGCAGCGCGCCGGTGGCGGCGATCTCGCCGGCGGCGAGCATCTGCGCGGCGACCGCCGGGGGAGACCCCGTGTCCACGTCGAGGCCGACGTCCCACTCCGGCATCCCGCGGGCGTGCAGGTCGACGACCCACGTGACCTTCTTCCCGCCGGCCCGCCCTTTCACGACCGCCCGGACCACCTCGTGCTGCCGGAGCGGGCCCGCCCGCCGCGCGGGGCGCTGGCTCATCGCCACCCTGTTCGCGACGTCGATCGGCGCGACCCTCGCGCCGCCGACCTCGATCGGCTCGTGGGAGGCCATCCCGAGATCCCGGAGGAAGCGGACCCGGTCCACGAAGACGGGATCGAAGGCGATCTTGAAGCTCACCTCCCGGATCCCCTTCTCGCGGTAGCTGAGGGGCAGCGTGGCGACCTCCGAGTGGATCGTGTACATCGGCCGGCGCAGTCCCACCGGCGGCGGGAACCGGTGCGGGCGCGCGCCGGACATCGGCTCGACGAAGGTGAACGCCCCGTCCGTGAAGACCGCCGGGGGCATCGAGAACTCCTCGAGGACGGTCCTGAGCGAGTACGAGAGCGGCAGCGCCGGCTCGTCCTCCCAGCGCGTGCGGTCCACGCCGCCGACGCGGATGTGGATCTCCCGCACCTCCTCGAGCCGGTCCGCCCCGTGGCGCGCGAGGACGTTCGCGATGCCCGGCGCCGCCCCCATCCCGAGGATCGCCGCGCGGCCGGCGGCCCGGAAGCGAGCGTCGAGCTCGAGCTGCCTGCGCGTCACGTGGAAGAGGCCGCCCATGTCCACGTAGTGGGCGCCGGCGGCGAGCGCCGCCTCCATCGCGTCGAGGTTGAGCT
>JBBIPT010000029.1:0-22552 GCA_037442705.1 Anaeromyxobacter sp. | reverse complement strand
CCGCCGTGCGCGGGGGCGCGCCGGCCGGCGAGCCTGCCGGGGCGGGCCAGGCGGAGGCGAAGGCGATCTTCCAGTGCCCGATGCACCCCGCCATCGTCCAGGACCACCCCGGCGACTGCCCGATCTGCGGGATGAAGCTCGTGAAGGTGGACGCGCCCGCCGCCGGCGGCGCGGCGGCCTCCGCGGCGAAGCCCGCGAAGAAGGAGCCGGAGAAGACGATCTTCCAGTGCCCGATGCACCCCGCCATCGTCCAGGACCACCCGGGTGACTGCCCGATCTGCGGGATGAAGCTCGTGAAGGTGACCTCCGGCGGCGCGGCGGAGGAGCACGCGGACCACTCGGCGCACCGCCCCGCGGAGCTCGCGGCGGTGGAGATCGACCCCACCCGCCAGCAGCTCATCGGGCTCAGGACCGCGCGGGCGGAGGTCGCCCCGGTGGGCGGCTCCTGGCGGACGGCCGGACGGGTCGCGGTGGACGAGCGGCGGATCCACCACGTGAACCTGAAGGTGGGCGGCTTCGTGGAGCACGACCACGCGAACTTCGTCGGCAAGGAGGTCCGCAGGGGCGAGCCCCTCTTCTCCCTCTACAGCCCCGAGCTCCTCGCGGCGCAGGAGGAGCTCCTCCTCGCGCTCCGGACGAGGGACGCGCTCGCGAAGAGCGGCGCGGCTCCGTCGGACGGGAACGCGCTCGTCGAGGCGGCGCGCCGGAAGCTCCAGCTCTGGGACGTGCCGGCCGCGGAGATCGAGCGGCTGGAGCGGACCGGCGAGCCGTCGAAGTTCCTCACCTTCCGCTCCCCCGCGTCGGGGGTCGTCGTGAAGAGGGACGTCGTCCCCGGGATGCGGCTCGAGCCGGGGGCGATGCCCTACGAGATCACCGACCTGTCCCGGGTCTGGGTCCTCGCCGACGTCTACGAGACCGAGCTCAGGAACGTCGCGGTGGGCATGCGCGCGTCCCTCACCCTGAAGGCCCACCCGAACCGCACCTTCGAGGGGAAGGTCGCCTTCGTGGACCCGATCCTCGACCCCCGGACGCGCACGGTGAAGGTGCGCCTCGAGTTCCCGAACGGCGGCGGCGAGCTGAAGCCGGAGATGTTCGGGGAGGTCGTGCTCCACGGCGAGGCGCGCGAGGCCCTCCGCATCCCGGCGGACGCGGTGATCCACTCGGGCACGACGGACGTCGTCTTCGTCTCCCTCGGGCAGGGGAAGTTCCTCCCGGTGGAGGTGAAGGTCGGCGAGCGCGACTCCCGCTGGGTCGAGATCGTGGAGGGGATCGACGAGGGCGAGGCGGTCGTCACGCGGGCGAACTTCCTCGTGGACTCCGAGTCCCGGCTGCGCGCCTCCCTCGCGGCGATGACCCAGGGGGCCGGGGGGCCTGCTCCCGCGCCCGCCGCCGATCCCCACGCCGGTCACGGGGGGCGGTGACGTGGTCCGGGCCATCATCCGCTTCTCCGCCGAGAACCGCTTCCTCGTCCTCGGCGCGACGGTCGCGGCGGTCATCGGCTCCTTCGCGGCGATGCGGGAGATCCCGCTCGACGCCCTGCCGGACCTCTCCGACACCCAGGTCATCGTCTACTCGAAGTGGGATCGCAGCCCCGACATCGTCGAGGACCAGGTCACCTACCCCATCACCACCGCGCTCCTCGGCGCGCCGCGGGTGAAGGCGATCCGGGGCTTCTCCGACTTCGGCTTCAGCTTCGTCTACGTGATCTTCGAGGACGGCACGGACATGTACTGGGCGCGGACCCGCGTCCTCGAGTACCTCTCGAAGATCCAGGCGCAGCTCCCGCGAGGGGTCCAGACGGAGCTCGGGCCCGACGCGACGAGCGTCGGATGGGTCTTCCAGTACGCCCTCGTCGACCGGACGGGGAAGCACTCCTCGGACGAGCTCCGCTCCTTCCAGGACTGGTTCCTCCGCTACGCCGTGCAGAGCGTGAAGGGGGTGTCGGAGGTCGCCACCGTGGGCGGCCAGGTCCGGCAGTACCAGATCACGGTGAACCCGAACTCGCTCGCCGCCTACAAGCTCCCGCTCGACGCGGTGATCGCCGCCGTGCGGCGCGGGAACGACGACGTGGGCGGGCGGCTCGTCGAGCTCTCGGGGCGGGAGTACATGGTCCGGGGGCGCGGGTACGTGAAGTCGATCGCCGACCTCGAGAACCTCGTCCTCCGCGCGGAGGGCGGGACCCCGGTCCTCGTGAAGGACGTGGCGACCGTCGCGCTCGGACCGGAGATGCGGCGGGGCGTCGCCGACCTCGACGGCGAGGGGGACGTGGTCGGCGGGATCGTCGTGATGCGGGCGGGCGAGAACGCCCTGCGGGTCATCGAGCGCGTGAAGGAGAAGCTCGAGGAGGTGAAGCCGTCGCTTCCCGAGGGGGTCGAGGTCGTCACGACCTACGATCGCTCCGACCTCATCGAGCGGGCGATCGCGAACGTGAAGCGGAAGCTCGTCCAGGAGATCGTGATCGTCTCGATCGTCGTCCTCGTCTTCCTCTGGCACTTCCCCTCGGCCGTCGTGCCGATCGTGACGATCCCCGTCTCCGTCGGCCTCGCCTTCATCCCCATGTACTTCCTGGGCGTGAACGCGAACCTGATGTCCCTCGCCGGGATCGCCATCTCCATCGGCGTCCTCGTGGACGGGGCGATCGTGGAGGTGGAGAACGCCTACAACAAGATCCACCACTGGATGGAGGACGGCCGGAAGGGCGACTTCCACCAGGTGCGGCTCGAGGCGCTCCTCGAGGTGGGGCCGGCCGTCTTCTTCTCGCTCCTCCTCGTCGCGGTCTCCTTCCTCCCGATCTTCGCCCTCGTGGATCAGGAGGGGCGGCTCTTCGGCCCGCTCGCGTTCACGAAGAACCTCACGATGGCGATCGCCGCCTTCCTCGCGGTCACGCTCGATCCGGCGATGCGCATGCTCTTCGCCCGGGTCGACCCGTTCCGGTTCCGGCCTCGCCCGGTCGCATGGCTCGCGAACGCGGCCCTCGTGGGCAAGTACCACTCCGAGGAGCGCCACCCGGTCTCCCGGTTCCTCCACCGGATCTACGAGCCTCCCTGCCGGTTCGTCCTCCGGCACCCGAAGGCGACGATCGCCGCGAGCCTCCTCCTCACGGCGACGACCGTGCCCGTCTACCTCTCCCTCGGCAGCGAGTTCATGCCGCCCCTCCGGGAGGGGAGCATCCTCTACATGCCCTCCGCGGTGGAGCCCGGGATGTCGGTCGCCGAGGCCCAGCACGCCCTCCAGGTGCAGGACAAGCTCCTGAAGACCTTCCCCGAGGTGGAGCGGGTCTTCGGCAAGGCCGGGCGGGCCAACACCTCCACCGATCCCGCTCCCTTCACGATGATGGAGACGACCGTCATCCTGAAGCCGGAGAGCGAGTGGAGGGACAGGCCCCGCTGGTACTCCTCCTGGGCGCCGGACTGGGCGAAGGCGGTCCTCCGGACCATGTGGCGGGACAAGATCACGGAGGAGGAGCTCGTCGCGGAGATGGACGAGGTCGTCCGGCTCCCGGGCATCTCCAACGCCTGGACGATGCCGATCAAGGCCCGGCTCGACATGCTCTCCACCGGCATCCGGACCCCGATCGGAATCAAGATCTCCGGGGCCGACCTCGCCACGGTCGAGCGGATCGCGATCGAGACCGAGCGGGCCGTGCAGAACGTGACCGGGACGCGCTCGGTCTTCGCCGAGCGGGTGGCGGGCGGCTGGTTCCTCGACTTCGTGCTGAAGCGCGAGCGGCTCGCGCGGTACGGCCTCACCGTGGACGACGCGAACATGATGGTGATGACCGCGGTCGGCGGCGACGTCCAGACGACGACGGTGGAGGGGCGCGAGCGGTACGGCGTCTCGGTCCGCTACGCGCGCGACTACCGGGAAGACCTCTCCGCGCTCCGCCGCGTGCTCCTGCCGCTCCCCGGCGGGCAGGGCCAGATCCCCATGGAGGAGATCGCGGACGTGGTCCTCACCCAGGGCCCTTCCATGATCCGGAACGAGAACGGGCTCCTCGCCGGCTACGTCTACGTGGACTTCGACACCTCGAAGTACGACATCGGGTCCTACGTGACCCGCGCGAAGGAGGTCGTCGCGAACCACGTCGCGCTGCCGGCGGGCTACGCGATGAGCTGGAGCGGCCAGTACGAGAACATGATCCGCGTGAAGGAGCGGCTGAAGATGGTCGTGCCGGTCACGCTCCTCCTCATCTTCGCGCTCCTCTACATGAACACCCGCTCGAGCTTCAAGGCGATGGTCGTGATGCTCGCCGTCCCCTTCTCGGCCATCGGCGCCTTCTGGCTCCTCTGGGCGCTCGACTACAACATGTCCATCGCGGTCTGGGTCGGGCTCATCGCGCTCATGGGGCTCGACGCGGAGACCGGGGTGTTCATGCTCCTCTTCCTCGACCTCTCGCACGACGAGTACAAGCGGAAGGGGCTCCTCCGGACGGACGGGGACCTCGTGGAGGCGATCGTCCACGGCGCGGTGAAGCGCGTCCGGCCCAAGGCGATGACCGTCTTCGCCGCGATGCTCGGGCTCCTCCCGATCATGTGGTCCACCGGCACGGGCTCCGACGTGATGAAGCGGATCGCCGCGCCGATGGTGGGAGGGCTCGCCACCTCGTTCGTGCTCGAGCTCCTCGTCTACCCGGCGATCTACTACCTCTGGCGCAAGCGGGAGATCGCGGGGACCGCCGCGACCGCGACTTAGGCGCGGGCGGAGGCCCGGGCGGGGTATCCTGCCGGGGAGCCGATGGCCCCCCCGTCCCCGCTCCCCTATCCGCCGCGGTCGCCCCCTTCGCGCGCCACGCTCGCGGGCCTCCTCGTCGCGCTCGTCTTCGGCGCGGGGAGCGTCGCGGCCGTGGCCCTCGCCCCGGGGTGGCCCATACCCGCGTGGCTCCTCCTGGGGCTGGGCTCCGGGCTCGTCTCCGGCGCCGGCGCGCTCCTCTGGTGGAGGATGCGGAGCGCGCTCCTCGATCGCGAGCGGGAGCGGGAGGAGGCCGCGCGGGCCCTCCTCGCCGGACGGCTCGAGCGGATGAACCGGAACACGACCGACCTCGTCTTCTTCTCCGACGAGAGCCTGCGGATCGTCGAGGTGAGCGGCCGGGCGGCGCAGGCGCTCGGCTACGCGCGCGAGGAGCTCGTGGGCATGCTCTCGCGGGAGGTCCGGGACCCGGCCACCGTAGGGGACTGGGACGCCCGCATCCGGGAGGAGATCGAGAACGGCGTCGCGATGTTCCAGACGCGCTACCGCCGGAAGGACGGGAGCACCTTCCCGGTCGAGGTCACCGTCCACTCCGACGTGCAGCAGGGCCGGCGCTGGTTCCAGGCGGTCGCCCGCGACATCTCGGGACGGCTCGCGGCCGAGGACGCGGTCCGCCAGAGCGAGGAGAAGTTCCGGGCGGTTTTCGAGCAGTCGGTCGTGGGGATGACGCTCACGGACCGGTCGGGGCGCATCGTCTCGACGAACCACGCCTTCCGGGAGCTCCTCGGCTACTCGGAGGAGGCGGCGGCGAGCCTCTCCATCACCGACCTCCGGGAGGTGTCGGGCGGGCCGCCCCCCGTCGAGGTCTTCGGCCGGCTCCGGGACGGGCAGGCGGACGTCGTCGAGATCCCGCGCACCTACCTCCGTCCGGACGGCGGGCGGGTCGAGGTCGTCCTGCGGGCGAAGGCGGTCCGGGACGGCGCGGGCGCGCTCCGCTTCGTCCTCGGCGCCTTCGAGGACCTCACCGAGCGGAAGCGGATCGAGGCCCAGCTCCTCCTCGCCGACCGGATGGTCTCCGTCGGCACCCTCGCCGCGGGGATCGCCCACGAGGTGAACAACCCGCTCTCCTTCGTCCTCTCGAACCTCGACTTCGCGCTCCGGGAGCTCGCGGCGTCGCAGGGGGTCGACCGGGAGGTGCTCCGCGCCCTGGAGGACGCGAAGGTCGGGGGGGGGCGGGTGCGGGCCATCGTCCGCGACCTGAAGTCGTTCTCGCGCGGCGGCGACGAGGCGCGCGCGCCGCTCGACCTGCGGAGCGTCCTCCTCTCCGCCGTCGGCCTCGCCTCGAACGAGATCCGGCACCGCGCCCAGGTCTCGGTGGATCCGGGCGACGTCCCCCTGGTCCTCGGCAGCGAGCGAAGGCTCGCGCAGGTCCTCCTGAACCTCCTCATCAACGCGGCCCAGGCGATCCCCGAGGGGAACGCCCAGGCGAACGGGATCCGCGCTTCCACGGGGACCGCCCCCGACGGCCGCGCCTTCGTGGAGATCTCCGACACCGGCTGCGGGATCCCTCCCGAGCTCCGCAGCCGGATCTTCGACCCCTTCTTCACGACGAAGCCGGTGGGCGAGGGGACGGGGCTCGGCCTCTCCATCTGCCACGCGATCGTCACCCAGCACGGCGGCGAGGTCTCCGTGGAGGACGCGCCGGGAGGAGGCTCCACCTTCCGGGTCCTCCTCCCCGCCGCGGCCCGGGCACGGGAGCCCTTCGACGAGCTCCGGGACGCAGCCGAGGCCTCGCCGGGGACGGGCGGACGCCGCGGCCGCGTCCTCGTCGTCGACGACGAGGCCCCCATCGGCCGCGCGATCCAGCGAGTCCTCTCGCCGCACCACGACGTGACGGCGCGCACGAGCGCCCGGGAGTCGCTCGACGACCTCCTCGCCGGGACCGCCTACGACGTCGTCCTCTGCGATCTCATGATGCCGGACATGACGGGGATGGAGCTCCACGCGCGGCTCGCGGAGGCGGGCTCCCCGCTCGCGGCCCGGATGGTCTTCCTCACGGGTGGCGCGTTCACGCCCGCCGCGCGGGAGTTCCTCGAGCGCGTGCCGAACGCCCGGATGGACAAGCCCTTCGATCCCGCCGCGCTCCGCGAGGCCGTGGCCCTCGCGATGGAGGCGGCGCCCGGGCCGGCCGGTGAACCGGCGTCGCCCGGAAGGGAGCGGTGACGAATCAGAACCCGCGCGCGCGGAGCTCGCGGAGGAGGCCGGCGTAGAGCTCGGCGGCGTCGAAGTGGCGCGACCAGCCGATCTGCGCCCAGTGGTCCGCCTCGACCTCGGCGAGGACCTCGCCCCAGCGCTGCGAGGCGGCGGGGACGACCCCGTCGTTCTCGCCCGCCGCGTCCCTGAGCCAGAGGTAGGTCGGGACGAGGAGGGGGTTCGTCCTCCGCTTCTTCCGGGTCACCCCGACGACGCTCGCGTAGGCGACCCCCCTCGCGTCCGGGATCTCCTCGTTGAAGCGGGCCATGTTCTCGCTCGTGAGGTCCTGGAGCGCGTCGAGCCCCACGCCGGCGCGGGCGAGGGCGGCCGCGAGCCCGATCCGGCGCGCGACGCCCGCCCCGAGGTCCGCGACCGGCGTCCCCCGGTGCGGCGTCCCCACGGTGACGAGGGCCGCCACGCGCCGGGAGAGGCCGAGCCGCCGGATGGCGTAGCGGGCGTCGAGGCCGCCCATGGAGTGGGCGACGATCGTCACCCGCTTCGCCGCGAGCGACCGGACGAACTCCGCGAGCTCGCGGGCGCGGAACTCGATCGAGGCGGCGCCGGCGACGCGAGCGAGCCGCACGTCGCAGCCGGAGCGGGCGAGCCGCTCGGGCACGCCGCGGAAGTAGGCGTGGCGGGTCCGCCCGAGGGCGATCTCGTCGAACCCGAAGAGGCCGTGGGCGAGGACCACCGGGTAGCGGGGCCTCGCCGGCATCCGGCCCGGCCGGATGCGCGCCCGGCGGCGGGCGAGGAGGCGGCGGCCGAGGAGCGCGAGCCCCGCGGCGGCCGCGAGCGCCGCGAGGAGGACGAGCGGGAGGAACCAGCCGTTCACCGAGGTCCTCGATCAGGCCGCCGAGCGCCGAAACCGGCGAGAGGCGAGTCTAAGCGCCCGAGCGGGATTCGGAAACACCCCAGGCTTCAGGCCTCAGGAAATGCATCTCTGCCACCGTTCCCGCGGCCTGAGGTCCGAGGCCTGAGGCCAGGGCCGATCACGGATCGCGAGCGGCCGTTCAAAGGTCGCTGCGGAGGACCGCGCCGCTCGCCGCGTTCGTCACGAGGTGCGCGTACCGGCGGAGCCAGGAGGAGCGCACCTCGTTCTTCCGGGGCCGGAACGCGGCTCGCCTCCGCTCGAGCTCCGCGCCGGGCACGCCGAGCTCGAGGGTCCGCGCCTCCACGTCGATCGTCACGGGGTCGCCGTCCTGGACGAGGGCGATCGTGCCACCCTCCGCGGCCTCGGGGGAGACGTGGCCGACGCACGCCCCGCGCGTCGCGCCGGAGAACCGGCCGTCGGTGACGAGCCCGACCGCCTCCCCGAGCCCCATCCCCATGATGAGCGAGGTCGGCGCGAGCATCTCCTGCATGCCGGGGCCTCCCTTCGGCCCCTCGTAGCGGATCACGACGCAGTGGCCCGCCTTCACCTTCCCCGCCATGATCCCCGCGATCGCGTCGTCCTGGGAGTCGAAGCAGATCGCCTTCCCGGTGAAGCGGCGCATGGACGGCTGGATGCCCGCCGTCTTCACGACCGCCCCCTCCTCCGCGAGGTTCCCGAAGAGGACGGCGATCCCGCCGACCGGCGACCAGGCCGTCTCCTGCGTGCGGATCACCTCGGCGTCCTGGATCCGGGCGTCCCGGATCCGCTCGCCCACCGTCTCGCCGGTCACCGTGATCGCGCCCTCCCGGACGACGCCGGCGCGCCGCGCCGCCTCGCGGAGCACGGCCGGGACGCCGCCCGCCCGGTGGACGTCCTCCATGTGCACGGTGGAGAGGGAGGGGGCGATCTTGGCGAGGTGCGCGACCTTCCGCGCGACCTCGTCGATCCGGCGGAGGTCGTAGTCCACGCCGGCCTCGCGGGCGATGGCGAGCATGTGGAGCACGGTGTTGGAGGATCCGCCCATCGCCATGTCCACGACCATCGCGTTGTGGATCGCGTCCGCGTTCACCACCCGGCGCATCCGGAACCGCTCGTCCGCGGCGATCTCCACGGCGCGCCGGGCCGCCCGACGGACGAGGGCCTCCCGCTCCGGCGTGAGCGCGAGGATCGTCCCGTTCCCCGGGAGGGCGACGCCCATCGCCTCGCACAGCACGTTCATCGAGTTCGCCGTGAACATCCCGGAGCAGGAGCCGCCCGACGGGCAGGCCCGGCACTCGATCTCGCGGAGCTGCGCGTCGGTGATCTGGCCCAGCGCTCGCTTCCCCACCGCCTCGAAGGCGGTGGAGAGGTCGATCGGGGTCCCGTCCTCGAGCCGCCCCTTCCTCATCGGCCCGCCCGAGACGAAGACCGTCGGGACGTCCACCCGCAGGGCGCCCATGAGCATCCCCGGGACGATCTTGTCGCAGTTCGGGATGCAGACGAGCGCGTCGAGCTTGTGGGCGTTCATCATCGTCTCGATCGAGTCGGCGATGAGCTCGCGGGACGGCAGGCTGTAGAGCATGCCGTCGTGGCCCATGGCGATGCCGTCGTCCACGCCGATGGTGTTGAACTCGAACGGCACGCCGCCCGCCTTGCGGATCTCGTCCTTCGCGATCCGGCCGTACTCCTGCAGGTAGAAGTGGCCCGGGATGATGTCCACGTGGGAGTTCGCCACGCCGACGAACGGCTTCTCGAAGTCCTCGTCGGTGAGCCCCGTGGCCCGGAGGAGGCTCCGGTGGGGAGCCCGCTCGAAACCCTTCTTGATCTGGTCGCTGCGCACGGCACTCTTGTCCCCGGGCGGAGGGGAGGAAGTCAACCGCCCGCCGGCGCCCGCGCGCTCCGCGGGGCTCGGCGCGAGGAGGTGCCTGGATGGCGCAGGACTTCGAGAAGACGGTCCGGGCGGTCCGCGCCGCGCTCGGCGCGAGGGCCCCGCGCCCGCTCTCCATCCCGGGGTTCCGCCCGGCGGCGGTCCTCGTCCCGATCCTCCACAGGCCGGCCGGGCCCACCCTCCTCTTCACCCGGCGGACGGAACGGGTCCCCCACCACAAGGGGGAGATCTCCTTCCCCGGCGGCGGCGTCGAGGCCGGGGAGGACGCGGTGGCCGCGGCGCTCCGCGAGGCGGAGGAGGAGGTCGGCCTCGAGCCCGGGAGCGTCGAGGTCGCCGGGCTCCTCGACGACGTCCCGAGCATCGCCCGCTACGTCGTCACGCCCGTCGTCGCCTCGATCCGCGTCCCTCCCGCCGCGTTCCGCCCCGCCCGGTTCGAGGTCCTGGAGCCCTTCGAGCTCCCCCTCCTCCGGCTCCTCGACCCTTCCATCCGCCGCGCCTCCCTCTGGGATCCGGCCCGGCTCCCGCCCGAGGCGGCCGAGGCCGTCCGGTCCGTCCAGGCCGGCTTCGAGGAGGTGGATCCCGCGACGGGCCACTGGCGGGTCTGGTCCTTCCACGCCCGCGAGGACCGGGTGGTCTGGGGGCTCACGGCGCGGATCCTCGCGGAGCTCGTGGACCGGACCTTCGGGAGGGCGGGCGCCGCACCCTGACCTCGTCAGGAGCGGCTTCGCCTCCCCCCCACGCCACGGGGCTCGCCCTCCGCGGAGAGGGCGCGGGCCACCGCGTCGAGGATCGCCCGCTCCTCGACCGGCTTCGGCACGAAGGCGTTCGCCCCGGCCGCCAGGAGCTCCCCCGGCGCGCCGGCGCGCCCCGAGATCCCGATCACCGGGGCACGGGAGAGACGGGGATCCGGCGATCGCCGGAGCGCCGCGATGAGCTCGGAGCCCCTCATGCCGGGCATGACCTCGTCCACGATGAAGAGATCCGGGGGCTCCGCTCGGGCCTGCTCGAGCGCCGCCTCGGCGGACTCCACGCCGATCGAGACGTAGCCCGCGTTCTCGAGGACGAGGTCCAGCAGGCGGCGGATGAGGTGGTTGTCGTCCACCACGAGGATTCTTGCGGAGGCCATCGGACGGAGATCCGTCCCGAGGCTAGGATCGCCCGGACGGCGAGTGGAAGCGGGACGCCCCGCGAGAGCCCGCCCCACGTTCGCGGGAGGCACTCGTTGCCGTCCCTCCCACGGGTCGCTACGATTCGGGCACACGCTTCGGAACGCCGGGAGGCAAGGCCCATGGTCGGCGAGCACATCCGGGTGAGGAAGGGCGGTCGCTGGCATCACGCGATCGACTGCGGGGACGAGACGGTGCTCCACCTGGCGGACGATCCGGGGGAGGGGCCCGTCCGCGTGCGCCGGAGCTACCGCCCGGAGTTCGTCCTCGGCGCGGAGTCCGTGGAGGTCGTGACCCACCGCGAGCGGACCTTCCCGCCGAACGAGGTGATCGCCCGCGCCTACAGCCGCATCGCGGATCCGGTCCTCGCCTCGATGTTCCGGGACTCCGAGGCGTTCGCGAAGTGGTGCTCCACGGGGCGCATGCCCACCGCCCCCGAGACTCCGGCCGCTCCGGCGAAGGCCGCCCCGCGCGGAGAGCCGGCTCCCCGCGGGAAGCCCGCCCCGCGGGCGAAGCCTCGCGCGGCGGCCCGGGCGAAGCCCTCCGGGAAGGCCCGCCCCGCGAAGAAGCCCGCGGCGGGCCGGAAGGCGGAGGGAAGGACGGGCGGCGCGAGGAAGAAGAAGGCGGGCCCGGCGCCGCGGAAGGCGAAGCCGGCGCGGCGCGCCCCGCGCCGTCACCGCTGACGGGATTCCCTTCGCCTCAGCGGCCCGCGGGCTCGACCTGGTTCGCCTGGGCCCAGATCGCCCGGTCCCGGCCCAGCTGCTTCATCACCGCCACGCCGATCGCGCATGCGAGCAGCACCGCGAGCGCGAGCATCCACGGGCGGAAATCGAGGAGCGCGCCCAGGGAGAGGCGGCGATCCGGCGGGCCTGGGGGGTTCGGCTGCCCCATGGATGGACTAGTAGACCGCGCCGGCCGATCTTCGCAACCCCTCCCGCGCGATCCTCCCGTCCCCTGAGCTCGGGAGAAGGCCATTCCCCAGGCTTGGCGCATCGCGTTATGATTCCCGAATCAATCGCCCCGGAGGGCCTCCCCCCATGGTGGACAAGAAGACCGCGAGCTTCATGCGCTCCCTCTGCCTCGGACAGATCGAGGAGGAGATCCTGATCCCCTTCCCCGAGCCGTCCTCGGCCGAGAAGGAGACGCTGCGCGCCGTCGTCGCGACCCTGCGGACGATGCTCGGCCAGCACGAGAAGGACTTCGCCGCCTGGGACGCCGCGGGCGAGCTCCCCGCGGCCTACCTCGAGGAGCTGAAGCAGGCCGGGCTCTTCGGGCTCGTCGTCCCCGAGCCCCACGGCGGGCTCGGCATGGGCTCCACCGCCTACTCGCGGGTGATCCAGGAGGTCGGCCGCTTCGACGGGTCGACCGCGGTCACCGTGGGCGCGCACAGCTCCATCGGCATGCGCGGCCTCCTGCTGTTCGGGACGCCGGAGCAGAAGGAGCGGTGGCTCCCCCGCCTCGCCACGGGCGAGCTCGTCGCCGCCTTCTGCCTCACGGAGCCCGGCGCGGGCTCCGACGCCGCGGGGATCAAGACCACGGCGATCCGGGACGGCGACGACTGGATCCTGAACGGCGAGAAGCTCTGGATCACGAACGGCGGCTTCGCCGACTTCTTCACGGTCTTCGCGAGGACCTCGCGGGAGAAGCGGGGCCAGATCACGGCCTTCGTCGTGACCCGGGACATGAAGGGCGTCTCCACCGGGCCCCACGAGGAGAAGATGGGGATCCGGGCCTCCTCGACGACGACCGTCTCGTTCGACGACGTCCGCGTCCCCGCGAGTCACGTGCTCGGCGACGTGGGGAAGGGCTTCAAGGTCGCGATGACGATCCTGAACGCGGGCCGGACGGGGCTCGGCGGAGGGGCGGTCGGCGGGATGAAGCGTCTCATCGAGCTCTCCGTGGGCCACGCCCGCGAGCGCGTCCAGTTCGGCCGGCCCATCGCCTCGTTCGCCTCGATCCGGCAGAAGATCGGCCAGATGACGATCGACTGCTACGCCTCCGAGAGCGTCGTGAACCTCGTCGCCGGCCTCTTCGACCGGGGCTACGAGGACACGGCCGTGGAGGCCGCGATCTCCAAGGTCTTCGCCTCCGAGGCGCTCTGGCGGACCGCCGACGAGGCGCTCCAGATCGCGGGGGGCTCCGGGTACATGCGGGAGCTCCCCTACGAGCGGGCGCTCCGCGACAGCCGCATCAACCGGATCTTCGAGGGCACGAACGAGATCCTCCGCCTCTTCGTCGCGCTCGCGGCGATGCACGACGTGGCGGACGAGCTGAAGGACCTCGCGGAGTCGATGCGCGGGGTCCTCGCCGATCCGGTGAAGGGCTTCGGCGTCCTCTCCGACTACGCGAAGCGCCGCGCGGCGCTCGCCACCGGGATCCGGCGGACGAAGGGGAAGTGGACGCTCCTGCCCCCCCCCCTCGCGGAGGAGGCGGCCGTCTTCGAGGAGGGCGCCCGCGAGCTCGCGCTCGCCACCGACAGGCTCCTCCGGCGCTTCGGGAAAGGGATCGTGGAGGAGCAGCTCCCCACGCGCCGCCTCGCCGACGTGATGATCGACCTGTTCGCGCTCGGCGCCGTGCTCTCCCGCGTCTCCTCCCGGATCGAGGACGTGGGTGAGAAGGCCGCGGAGGTCGAGCGCGGGATCCTGCGGACCTTCGCCCGGCAGGCGAGGCGCCGGATCACCGCCTCGCTCGCCGGGCTCGAGGACAACGAGGACGCGGGCACGGACGCGCTCGCGAACCACGTCCTCGAGGCGGGGCGCTACGGCTGGGACAACATCTAGGAACGGCGGCGTGCCGCCGCGACGGCGCCCGCGCGAATCACTCGAGCCCGGCCAGCGCGAAGCCGCCGTCCGGGCGGAGCGCGTGGAGCCAGATCGCGTCCGACGCCTGGTGACGCGCCGGCCCGAACGAGAGGAGCGCGCCGGTCCCGAGGTCGAGATCCCGGATCCCCTCGAGCGCCCGGACGAGCGCCTCGGTGTCGAGGTCGCGCCCGGCCCGGCGGAGCCCCTCGGCGAGGAGGTTCCCGACGAGCCAGCCCTCGAGCGCCACGGACCCGGGCTTCGCCCCCGGCGCGTGCCGCGCGAGGGCCCGGCGGAACCCCGCGATCGCCTCCGCCCTCGATCCCGGGAGGGGCACGACCTGCGTGACGATCACGTCCGCGGTGTACCCGGGCCCCGCGTGGACGAGCTCGTCGGCGAGCGAGTCCGCGTCCACCGCGGAGACGTTCGTGAAGACGAGGCGAAGGCCGGCGTCGCGGCACTTCCGGATGAACGCGGCGGCGGCGCGGTAGGTCGCGACCATCACGACCGCGTCGAGCTCCCCGGCGCGCGCGCGGACCGCCTGGACCGCCCCGTCCACGTCCACGAAGTTCCGCCGGTACCCCGCGCGCACGACCCGCGCGGCGGGCACCCCGCGCGCGGCGAGCGCCGCGGCGGCCCCCCGCCAGCCCGACTCCCCGAACTCGTCCTCCTGCGCGAAGACGCCGATGCGACCCGGCGGGATCCCTCGGACCTCGACGAGGTGGCGCACCGCCGCGGCCGTCTCCTCCGCGTAGCTCGGCCGGAAGTTGAAGACGTAACGGTCGGGCGGGTTCCGGCGCAGGCAGTCGCCCCCGCTGTACGCCCCGAAGAAGATCGTCTTCCGCTCCATGCACCAGGGGATCGCCACCGCGGCGGTCGGCGTGCCGACGTTCCCCACGATCGCGAAGACCTCCTCCCCCTCGACGAGCTGCTTCAGCACGGACACCGTCCGGGTCGGCTCGTAGCCGTCGTCGAGCGCCACGAGGCGGAGCGACCGGCCGTGGACGCCGCCCGCGGCGTTCACCTCGGCGAAGGCCGCCTCGATGCCGGCCTTCATCGCCGCCCCGAGCTCTCGGTTCGGACCGGTGAACGGGGAGGCCATCCCGAACAGGATCTCGGCCTCCTTCACTCCCCTCCTCCCCGGCTCCGCCCGCTCCACGGCCTCCTCCGGCGGAGGAGGCAGGTGCGCCTCCTTCGGCGCGAGCCGGAGGGCCCCCGCCGCGAGGGCGGCGAGCCCCGCCATGGGGACGAGGAAGGCGACGGCCGCGTACGTCTTGCGGGACAGGGACAAGGGGCCTCTCCGGGGTTCGCGACGGAGCCTCGCGCGGATTGTTCCGCGAACGGCCCGGCAGGACAACCCCGGAGCCGCCTCGCCCCTCGAGGAAGAGCCTCTCAGGTCCGCGGGAAGGGCGGGAGCTCGCCCCGCGCCGCCCGCTCCTGCGGGACGAGGAGCGCGTGGATCGCCGCGTGGAGCGGGGCGGGGCTCCCCGCCTCCCGCGCGAGCCGGACCACGGCGCCGAGCTGGTCCTCGAGCTCGGAGGGGCGGCCTCCCCCGAGGTCTCGCTGCATCGAGGCGGTCCCCTCGGGAGGGGCGCCGTCGACGATCGCGAGCGCCTTCGCCACGGCGTCCCCCGGGAGCCGGACGCCCCGCGCGCGGGCGAGCGCCGCGACCTCCTCCATGCAGGCGAGGAGGACGCCCCGCGTCTCGGGCACGGTCCGGACGACGCCGATGGGCGCCCGGGCCGCCGCGGAGACGGCGCCCCAGGGCTCGATGAGGAGGAGCTTCTCCCAGGAGGCCCGCTCCACGTCCTCGACGACCTCCGCGTCCGCGCCGGCCGCGCGCAGGGCGGCCGCGAGCGCCTCGAGCCTCGGGCTCGGCCGGCCGGCGAGGGCGCCGCGCTCGCCCACCCGGACCCGCAGGATCCCGCCCATGTGGCGGATGGCGCCCGGCCCGTCGATCCAGGCGAGGACGGCGATGAGCCCCCCCGCCACGCGCTCCTCGCCGAGCGCCGCCGCGAGCCGGCCCGCCGCCTCCACGCCGTTCTGGAGCGGCACGGCCACCCCTCCCTCCCCGAGGATGGGCGCGAGCCCGGGGGCGAGCTCCGCGACCTGCCAGGCCTTCACGGCGACGAGCAGGGCGTCCGCCGCGCCGATCGCCGCGGGATCCTCCGTGACGGTCGAGATCCGCTGGGTGAACCTGCCGAGGGGCGAGTCCACGCGGAGCCCGTCCCTCCGGATCGCCGCTGCGTGCTCCCCCCGCGCGAGGAGGGCGACCTCGACGCCCGACCTCGCGAGGAGCCCCGCGAGGAGCCCTCCGACGCCTCCCGCTCCCGCGATCGCGATGCGCATGACGGCCTCCGGGTTCCGGCCGCTCGGGGCGGCGCCCGGTCGAGTCTATCGGGGCGATCCCGCCGCCGCCATCACGCCGGCGGAACGGTCGCGGGCGCCCTCGCCCGGCGGAGCTCGATCCAGCGGAGCACGGCCGGCAGGGCGAAGAGCGCGGCGGCGAGGCAGGCGAACTCCCCGATGTCCGCGAGGACGCCGAAGGAGAAGAGCGCCTGGTTCCGCGCGACGAGCAGGGAGGAGTAGCCGATGATCGTCGTGAGGGAGCAGAGCGCCACGGCGCCCCCCGTCGTCCGCACCACGTCGGCGATCGACCGCGCCTGGTCCACGCGCCGCCGCTGGAAGATGTTCGTGGCGTAGTCCACGCCGATGCCGAAGGTGATCGGCAGGGCGATGAAGTTCAGCATGTTCACCTTCAGGTCGAAGAGGCCGGCGATCCCGCCGAACCAGAGCACGCCCACCGCCAGCGAGGCGAGGACCCAGGCCGCGTCCGCGAGCGAGCGGGCCGAGCGCTTCCCGAGGCCGAAGGCGACGAGCACGAGGAGCGCCACCCCGCCGAGGGAGAGGAGCGTCGCGCGCGGCCCGTCCTCCGCGATCGAGTCGAGGACGTCCGCCATGAGGAGGAGCCAGCTCGCCACGGGCGTGTCGGGGGGGAGGGGGATGGACCGGATCTCCTCCGCGAAGCGGAGCACGTCCCTCCCGTTCCAGACGTCCATGCTCCCGGCGGGCCGGACGAGGACGGGCGTTCCGACCCGCCCGTCGAGCTCCGTGATCTGCCGGAGGATCGGCTCGGGCAGGTCTTCCGGCCCGAAGGGGCGCAGCCCCGCCGGCGGGATCACCTTCTCCACCGCCATCCGCCGGTCGGGCGGCAGGAAGGCGAGGTTCTCCCGGGTCGCGAGAGCGCGGATCTCCCGGATCACCGGGAGCTTCTCCTCCTGCCCCTCCGGGACGACCGAGCCGACGGACAGGACCTCGCCGATCGTGGAACGCGGGGTCGTCCGGCGCTGCGCCTCGAGCCGCGCCGCGATCTCGCGCGCCTCCCCCTGGTTCCGCGCCAGGATCACGGTGGGCGTGAGGTGATCGCCGAAGAGGGCGTCCACCCGCTCGTCCCACCAGGACGGGCCGTACTCCCGGAGCGCCCCCTGGTCGCGGAGCTTCTTGAAATCGTACTCGAAGGGGTCGCGCGCGAACCGCCAGATCGTGATCGCCGAGAGGACGGTGAGGGCGGCCGCGACGAGGACGGTGGCGCGCGGCGCCTTCTCCACCGCGTGGGACACCGCCGCCGTGAAGAAGGGCCGGGCCGGGCGCTGGCCCACCCGCGGGATCGGCTTCCTCCGCTCCCAGGCGAGGACGAGCGGCGGGGTCACGAGGTACGAGAAGATCCAGGAGAGGCTCATCCCGATCCCGCCGATGAGCCCGAACTGGCTGAAGCCGCGGAACCCCGTCGCCATGAGGGAGGCGTAGGCCGTCCCGGCGGCGAGGGCGGCGGTGAGGGTCGCGAGCCAGGTGTCCTGGACCGCGACGACCATCGCGGGGAAGGGCTCCTTCCCGTGCCGCCGCTCCTCCAGGTAGCGGGCGAAGAGGATGAGCCCGACGTTGATGCCGTTGCCGACGACGATCGACCCGAGGAAGGCGGTGTTCGAGTTCAAGTTCCCGACGAGGAGCTCGGCGATCGCGAAGGTGACGAGCGTCCCCGCGACGAGCGGGATGCCCACCGCGAAGATCGCCTTCCAGGTCCGGTTGTAGATCCAGACGGCTCCGGCCACGGAGAGGATGACGAGCGCGGTCGCCCAGACGAGGTCCTCGGCGAGCGCGTCGTGCTCCATGATCTTGGACGTCACGTGCCCGCCCCAGGAGACCTGGAGCCCGGGGACGGCGGTCGCGGGATCGAGGCGGGCCACCGCGTCCTTCACCACGCGGTCGAAGCGGAGCACCTTCCCGTAGTCGTCCGGGGTCCCGGCCATCCGGACGATCATCACGAGGATCGTGATCCGCTCTCCCGGCCAGCGCCCGGGCACCTCGCCCATCGTCACGCCGCTCGGGAAGCGGCCGAGGAGCTCCTTGCGGTCGCCGGCGATCCGCTCGAGCAGCGCCTGGACGTCGGGCGCGTCCCCCATGTCCTTCCCGGCCTGCGTCCCCTTCTCCCACTCGATCCGGGCGCGGAGGGTGTCTCGGAGCGCCTCGAGCTCGGCCTTCTCGGGGAAGAGGAGCAGGCGCGGGCGGAAGAAGTCGACGACGTCGTCGACCCGGTACTCGACCCACCGGACGAGATCCTCCGGCGCCTTCTCCAGCTCGTCGGCGAGGTCGTCCGCGAAGAGCCGGAGCGCGAGCGGATCGGCCCCGTGCAGGATGATCGTGTGCTGGGCGAACCCGCCCACCCTGTCCGTGACCCGGGCGAGCTCGACGGCGCTCCGGGTCTCCTCGGGCAGGAGCTCGGCCACGTCCGTCCGCAGGTCCGAGTAGAGCCGCACCGTCCCGAAGGAGCCCGCCACCGCGGCGAGCGCGCAGAGGACGAGGATGGCGACCCGGTGCCGATCCGCGAAGCGGACGAACGAGTGGGAGAAGTTCATCGAGGGTCAGGGAGTGCCGCCAGGCCGCCCCTGCTCCGGACGCTCATCCTGGGTCCTGAGCCGGTGATGGATCACGACCATCCGGCCGAGAGCGGTCGCCCCCGCCCCCACGGCGACGATGGCGCAGGCCACCTCGACGAGGAGCTCTCCCCCGCGCCCTGGCAGGAACGGCGCGAAGAGCATCGCGAACATGAGGAGGACCACGCGGTGGGGGCGCTCCATCCCGAAGTTCGGGCAGTCCACCCCGAGCCCCTCGCCGCGGGCCCGCGCGTAGCTCACCATGAGCGAGGCGACGAGCGCCCCGACCGCCCAGAAGGAGCCGGCCCGGCCCGGGAACGAGGCGGCGAGGCCTGCGAAGAGGGCGATCTCCGAGAGCCGGTCGAGGTTCGAGTCGAGGAACGCCCCCGCCTTCCCCTGGGTCTTCGTGGCCCGGGCGATCTCCCCGTCGATGAGGTCGCACCACGAACCGAACACGAGCAGGAAGGCGGCCCAGCCCCACTCGCCCACGCCCGCCGCCGCACCGGCCGCCAGGGCGAGGGCGACTCCGATCGCCGTGACCTGGTTGGCGGTGAGCCGGAGGGCGACGGCGACCCGGAGGAGCGGCCCGGTGACCCAGTAGGCCCAGCGGCCGAGCACGCCGATCGGCCCCCCGTAGGCCTTCATCCGGTCGGGCGGCGTGGGCTTCCGGATCGCGTAGGCGATCCCCGTCGCCGCGGACAGGACGAGGACGAGGACGATCGCGATCCGGGACGAGCCGCTCATCTCCACGCGGCGACCCTACCCGACCGCGCTCTTCGACAGCGCCGCCGCCGCGGCGGCGTAGTCGCGCAGCCGGGCCTGGAGGACGGCCTGCTGCTGGAAGAGGTCGTGCACCGGCCCCTTCCCGGGGGCGGTGACGGGGCTCTTGAAGAAGAAGGAGAGCCACTCCTGCGGGCCGCTCTCGCCGGCCCGCTGGGCGAGGTCGGCGAGGAGGGCGAGGTCGAGCACGATCGGGGCCGCGAGGATCGAGTCGCGGCACTGGAAGTTCACCTTGATCTGCATCGGGTAGCCCATCCACCCGAAGATGTCGATCGCGTCCCAGCCCTCCTTGTTGTCGCCGCGGGGCGGGTAGTAGTGGATCGTGACCTTGTGCTGGACGTCGCCGTAGAGGGTGGGGTGGCGGTCCGGCGAGAGGATCTGGTCGAGCACCCCGAGCTTCGAGACCTCCTTCGTCTTGAAGCTGAGCTCGTCGTCGAGCACCTCGCCGTCCCGGTTGCCGAGGATGTTCGTCGAGAACCAGCCGTCGAGGCCGAGGAGGCGCGCCCGGATCATCGGGGCGAGCGTCGTCTTCATCAGCGTCTGGCCGGTCTTGAAGTCCTTGCCGCCCGTGGCGACGCCGTTCCGCTCGGCGAGCTCGCGGAGCGCGGGGACGTCCTGGGAGAGGTTGGGCGCCCCGTTGAGGAACGGGACCTTCGCCTGGAGGGCGGCCCAGGCGTAGACCATCGAGGGGGAGATCGTCGGGTCGTCCCGGTCGAGCGCCGCCTCGAAGGCCTTCAGAGTCTGGTGGGCCGGGCCGTTCTCCGCGTAGACCTCGGTGGACCCCGTCCAGACCATCACGCCGCGCGCGGCGCGGTTCCGCTCCATGAAGGACCGGATGTCCCCGAGGAGCGCCTCGGCCCGCTGCCGGAGCGAGCCCTTCTTCACGTTCGGGCCGTCGAGCCGCCGGACCCAGGCCTTGTCGAAGACGGCGGGCATCGGGCGGATCGCCTCGAGCTCCTCGCGGATGGGGTCGAGGTGCTCCTTCCCGACGACCTTCGCCCGCACGGCCGCGGTGTAGACGTCGTCGGGGATCGGATCCCAGCCCCCGAACACGACGTCGTCGAGCGGCGCGAGCGGGAGCACGTCCCGGAGCGCCGGGCCCGAGCCGTTCCCCGTGTCGAGGTGGCCGAGCTGCGTGAGCGAGCCGACCGGCTCCGCCAGCCCCTTCCTCACCGCGGCGACGCCGGCGATCGCCGTCGTGGCGACCGCCCCCATGCCGGGCAGCAGAACGGCGAGCTTCTCCCCCTTGCGCAGGGGCTCGAGTCCGGAACCGATTGCCATGTGCACCTCTGGATCGCGGCCGGACGTCCACGGGGGACGCCTCGTTCGCCCGGCCGGTTTCCGGCCGGGCAGGCCGCCGTGCGGCGCTTTCTACCCCATGCGGCTGCGCCGCGAAAGGGTGCGAAACGCATCCCCGCGCCCCTCCCCTCGGCACACACCTCCCCCGCCGGCAGGGTGCGCGAGTTTGCGGCTCCGCGGGGCCCCGGCGTAGGTTCCCCGGATGCTCCCCGCGGCGCTCGCCGCCCTCGCCCTCTCCCTCGCGCAGGCCCCCGCTCCGCCCGCTCCCGGTGCCCTCGTCGCCCGACTGCAGTCCGCCCCGGCGGGCGGCCCGCGCGCGGCGGCCGCCGCCGGGCGGCTCCTCGGCCTTCCCTACGCCCTCGATCCCCTCGGCGAGGGCGCCGGCCGCGACCCCGACCCCCGCTTCCGGCTCGACGCCTTCGACTGCATGACGCTCGTCGAGTCGGCCGTCGCCCTCGGGAGCTCCGGCTCGGTCCGCGAGGCCCGCCTCGCCCTCGACGACGTGCGCTACGAGGACGCCCCCTCGCTCGCAGGCCGGAACCACGAGGTCCTCTCCCAGTGGATCCCGGCGAACGAGGGGAAGGGCTGGATCGCGGAGGTGACGGCCGCGGCCGCCGGCCCCCTCGCCCGCCGGGTGGAGAAGCGGTTCGACGGGCGCTCCTGGGAGCTCGTCCGGCGCGCGGGCCGATCCCTCTCCGGCGTCCCCCGGAGCCGGCTGCCCCGCGGGACCTTCGGGCTCCACGTCGTCGCGCCGGAGGACGTCCCGGCGATCGCCCCCCGGCTGCCGGAGGGGACGATCGCCTTCGTCGTCCGGGAGGACGCCGCGGACCGGGCGACGCCGGTCACGCACGCCGGGATCGTCGTGCGCGGGGCGGGCGGGGCCGTCCTCGTCCGGCACGCGACCTCGACGAAGGGCGTCGGGAGGGTGATCGAGGAGGGGATGGACCGGTTCCTCCGCCGGCAGGTGCGCGCGCACCCGTCCCGCCGGCTCCTCGGCCTCTCCTTCTTCGAGATCCGCGACAACTCGTCGCGCCTCCGCGCGCTGGAGCGCGACGATCGGCGGGAATGAGGTCGCGCAGGACCCGGATGGGAGTTCCGCGCGGAATCCCCCGCCGGGCCACCGGTTTGACACGCGGCATGTCACGCGCGAAATAGGCGCGGGCCCTATACGTACTGGCCCGGACGGATCCACAGCCATGACCTCCACCGACCTCGCCGCCGACGGCAACGTCATCGCGCGGACCTTCACCGAGCCCGCCCGCGCCCTGGCGTCCGCGGTGGAGCGCCGGCGCAGCCTCACCGCGCTCGCGGTGGCGACGCTCGCCTCCCTCGCCTTCGCCGTCGCGGCGGTGCCGCGCGTGGACTACGAGCGGGAGGCCTCCGCCCGGCTCGATCGGGATCCGAAGTCGGCGGAGCTCACGCCGCACGCCCGCGAGGAGGCGCTCGCCACCGCGCGGAAGGTGGGCGAGATCGCCGGCTACGCGGGCGCCTCCCTCTCCCCCGCGTTCCTCGCCCTCGGCGCCGCCGTCTTCCTCTGGCTCGGCTTCCGCGTCGCGGGGACGAAGCCCGCCTTCCAGGAGACCTTCGCGGTCACCGCGCACGGGATGCTCCCGGTCTGGCTCGGCCAGCTCCTCGCGATCCCCGCCGCCGTCGCCCGGGCCCCCCTGCGCGCCGAGGAGGTGGACCGGCTCCTCCCCTCGAGCCCGGCCGCCCTCCTGCCTCACGCCGCGCCGCCCCCCCTCGCCGCCGCGCTCTCCGGGCTCGATCTCTTCGCGCTCTGGGCCGTGGCGCTCGTCGCGGCGGGGATGGCCCGCGCGGCGGGCGCGTCGACCCGGCGCGCCGTCACCGTTACCGCCGTGCTCTACGCCGCCTGGGTCGCGGTCGCGAAGGTCGCGGCCGCG
>JBBIPT010000028.1:0-22861 GCA_037442705.1 Anaeromyxobacter sp. | reverse complement strand
GGGGCGCCGCGGCGGCCGCGCGGGCGACCTCCGCGGGTGAGGCGGTCCGTCCCGCGACGAACCGGGAGGGGGCGAGGAGGCAGCCGGAGAGGGGGAGCGCCGCGGCGGAGAGGAGGAGGAGCCTGGAGGAGATCGGTGGCATGGACGGGCCGCCCCCTATTTGTCCGAGTCCTCGCGCGCCGTCAACGAACGCGGCCGATATCGCGGGGGTGGGCCTTTCAGCCCTCGCCCCGGAGGATGGGATCGAGCTCGCCCTTCCGATCGAGCGCCTCGAGGTCGGAGAAGCCTCCGAGGGAGCGGTCCCCCGCGAAGATCTGCGGGACGGTCTTCTGCCCGGTCTGCTCGGCGAGCCAGACCCGGAGGTCGTCCTTCCCCTCCACCCGGATCTCCTCGTAGGCGACTCCCTTCTTCTCGAGGAGCTTCTTCGCGCGGACGCAGAAGGGGCAGGATTCCTTCGTGTAGACGGTGATCTTGGGAGCCGGCATGGGGCTTCCCTAGCACGGGCCGGGGCGCGCCGCACGGGGACGGGCGGGGGCGGGCGGGCCCGGGGGGGCGGTCGCAATTCCCAGGGAACCGGGCTAGAAGGTCTCCACTGGGGCCACGCCGAGGGAGAGCATGCAGACCGTCGGGAGCATCTGGTACTGGGTCGGCTTCATCGCCGTCGTCCTCGTCCTGCTCGCGCTCGACCTCGGCGTCTTCCACAAGAAGGACGAGCCCGTCCCGGCGCGCGAGGCGCTCGCCTGGGTGGCCGTCTGGGTCACGCTCGCGCTCCTCTTCGACGTCTTCGTCTTCACGGAGTTCGGCAGCCACAAGGCGGTCGAGTTCCTCACCGGCTACCTCATCGAGCTGTCGCTCTCGGTGGACAACCTCTTCGTCTTCGTCCTCGTCTTCGCCTCGTTCCGGATCCTTCCCCACCTCCAGCACCGGGTCCTCTACTGGGGGATCATGACGGCGCTCGTCCTGCGCGGCGTGATGATCCTCGCGGGGACCACGATGATCCAGCGGTTCCACTGGACCATCTACCTCTTCGGCGCCTTCCTCCTGGTCACCGGCGTGAAGCTCCTCTTCCACGACGAGCAGGAGTCGCACTCGCCGGAGAAGAGCCTCGCCTTCCGGGCCCTCCGCAAGGTGATCCCGGCGACCCCCGAGCTCCACGGCAACCACTTCTTCGTCCGGGAGGGGGGGCGGTGGGTCGCGACGCCGCTGTTCCTCTGCCTGTTGCTGATCGAGATCTCGGACGTCGTGTTCGCCGTGGACTCCGTGCCGGCGATCTTCGGCGTGACCCTCGATCCGTTCATCGTCTTCACCTCGAACATCTTCGCGATCCTGGGGCTGCGCTCGATGTACTTCGCCATCGCGCACCTCATCGGCCGCTTCGAGTACCTCAAGTACGGCCTCGCCCTCGTCCTCGCCTTCATCGGCGTGAAGATGACGATCTCGGGGTGGGTCCACATCCACGCCCTCGCCTCGCTCGCGGTCGTCGTCGCGCTGCTCGGCGGGTCGATGGTCTACTCGTTGCGGAGGACCCGCTGGCTCGCGGAGCGCGAGCCCATGGCGCCGCCGCCGGGGGTCTGACTTGCGGTTCGCTCTTCTGCTGGGGGAAATCGCTCGGACTCGCCCCGGAAGTGCTCGCCGAGCGCCGAGAACGGCGAAAGGCGAGTCTGAGGCGCACGAGGGCCGAGGGGTCACGAGGAACGGACTCCAGGGATCCCGTTCGCCCTGAGCCTGTCGAAGGGCGAACGGATCTCCTCGAGGCGGTTCCTGGACGGCCGTTCCCGCGCGAACGCGGGGGGCACGGCCGCCGGCCGCGCCCGGGCCGTCCGGACGGTCAGGCGAAGACGACCGTCTTGTTCCCGTGGACGATGATCCGGTCCTCGCAGTGCCAGCGGACGGCGCGGGCGAGCACCCGGCGCTCGAGGTCGCGCCCGAGGTGCTTCAGGTCCTCGACCGAGTCGCGGTGCGTCACGCGCCCCACGTCCTGCTCGATGATGGGCCCGGCGTCGAGCTCCGCCGTCACGTAGTGGGCGGTCGCGCCGACGATCTTCACTCCCCGCTCGTAGGCCTGCCGGTAGGGATCGGCCCCGGCGAAGGCCGGGAGGAAGGAGTGGTGGATGTTGATGATCCGGCTCGGCCACCGCGCCACGAACCCGGGGGAGACGATCTGCATGTAGCGGGCGAGGACGAGGAGGTCGGCCTGGCCCCCGAGGAGCTCCGTCATCCTCCCCTCGGCCTCCTCGCGGACGTCCCGGTGGTTCGGCACGTGGAAGAAGGGGACGCCGAAGGGCTCGATGGAGGGGCCGAGATCGGCGTGGTTCGAGACGACCGCGGAGAGGTCCGCGCGGAGGTCGCCGCGGCGCCAGGTCCAGAGGAGCTCCTGCAGGGCGTGATCGTGCTTCGAGACGAGGACGGCCACCCGCTTCCGGTCGCTGGAGAGGGAGAGCCGCCAGTCCATGGAGAACGGGCGGGCGACGTCCAGGGCGAAGGCGTGGCGCAGGTCCTCGAGGGGGAGATCCAGCCGATCGATCTGGAACTCGAGCCGGGTGAAGTAGGCGCCGGAGTCGTCCTCGGAGGTGTGCTGGTCGAAGTCGGTGATGTTCGCGCCGTGGCGGAAGAGGAAGCCGGAGATGGCCGCCACGATGCCGGGGCGGTCGGGGCACTGGACGAGGAGGATCGCGCGGGGGTCGGTCACGGGACCGCGCAGGATAGCAGGAACCCTTCCGGGGAGCGACGCGATGCCCTGGAGGTCGCGGGCGAAGGGGGAAGGGGACCGGTCGACGGTCCCGAGGCCGTTGCGCGCAAGCGGTGCGCCGAAGCGCCACCGTCGACGGATCGTGAATGGGTTTGCGGCATCATGCCGCGACGCCGGACGTCGCGGACGGGTGCAGAAGAGTTGGACAGGGGAGGAGATGACGGCGGCCGCTCCAGAGCGGGAGGGCGGGGATCCCGGCGTGCGGCCCGGCGCACCGGACCGCCGGGGCACGGCCGCGGACGGGGAGCTCGGGCGTCTCGCCCGGGCGATCGCGCCGGGCTCGCTGGGAGAGCTCGGCCTCGAGATCCCCTGGTCGCACCGGCTCTCCACGAAGCTCCTCGCGATGACGGGGATCGTGGCGCTCGGGACCGTCGCGCTCTTCTTCCTCGCCGAGATCGCGGTCCAGCGCCACCTCCTCACCCAGGTCGTCTCGGAGTCGGACCTCCTCAGCCACACCATCCGGAACGCGCTCCACCGCGCGATGCTCCAGGACCGCCGGGGCGACGCCTACCTCATCATGCACGACATCGGGCGGCAGCCCGGCATCGAGCGGGTCCGCATGATGGACAAGGAGGGGACGATCACCTTCTCCACCGATCGAGAGGAGATCGGGAAGCGGGTGGACCGGCGGGCCGAGGCCTGCTCCGCCTGCCACGCGGAGGGCGAGCCGCTCCACCGGCTCGACCTCTCCGAGCGGAGCCGGATCTTCGGGGCGAACGATCACCGCGTGCTCGGCATCGTGACCCCGGTCTACAACGAGGGGGCCTGCGCGACCGCCGCGTGCCACGCCCACCCGATGGACCGCAAGGTCCTCGGGGTGATCGACGTGGGGGTCTCCCTCGAGCGGCTCGACGCCGAGACGGCGGGCTTCCGCCTGCGCACCCTCTCCGCGGCGGCGGCGGCGGCCGCGCTCCTCGCCTTCCTCGTCTGGCTCTTCACCCGCAGCCACCTCGTCCGCCCCGTCGCGGCGCTCGTCCAGGCCACGCGGCGCGTGGCGCGCGAGCAGCTCGAGCTCGAGGTCCCGGTGACCTGGCGGGGGGAGCTCGGGATCCTCGCCGCCTCCTTCAACGAGATGACGAGGTCCCTGCGCGGCGCGCGGCGGGACCTCGGCGAGCTCATGGAGGGGCTCGAGCGGCAGGTCCACGAGCGGACCGAGGCGCTCCGCTCGGCGCAGGACCAGCTCGTCAGGACCGAGAAGCTCACCTCGCTCGGGAAGCTCTCCGCCTCGATCGCGCACGAGATCAACAACCCGCTCTCCGGGATCCTCACCTTCTCGAAGCTCATCGTCCGGATGCTGGAGCAGGGGGCCCCCGACGAGGCGACCCGGAAGGCGCTCGTGAAGCACCTCCTCCTCGTCCAGCGGGAGACGGAGCGCTGCTCGGCCATCGTCCGGAACCTCCTCGACTTCGCCCGCGAGCGGCCGCTCGCGCGGCAGGATCTCGACGCGAACCAGGTCGTGGAGGAGGCCCTCCAGCTCCTCGCGAACCAGATCCAGATCCAGGGCGTCACGCTCGAGCGGCGGACCTCCCCGCTGCCCGTCGTCGAGGGGGACTTCGGCCAGCTCCGCCAGGCCTGCGTGAACGTGATCATGAACGCCTGCGAGGCGATGGCCCGCGGCGGGAAGCTCGCCGTGCAGACGGGCACGCTCGAGGGCGGGCGATGGGTGGAGCTCGCCTTCGAGGACACGGGCCCGGGCATCCCGCCGGACCACCTCTCGAGGGTCTTCGACCCCTTCTTCACGACGAAGGAGAAGGGGACCGGCCTCGGGCTCTCGGTGGTCTACGGGATCGTGGAGCGCCACGGCGGGAAGATCGACCTCCGGACCGAGGTCGGGAAGGGGACGCGGATCGGGATCCGCCTCCCCGCGAGGCGGGAGGACGCGTCCGGGGCGGCCCCCCAGGGAGGCGCCCAGTGAGCGGAGAGCCGCAGGCCGGCGGACGGGAGCGTGCCATGCAGAACGACAGGACGCGGATCCTGGTGGTGGACGACGAGGAGATCGTCCGCGAGTCGCTCGGGGGGTGGCTCGCGAAGGACGGCTACGCGGTCTCCGTCGCGGCGGACGGGCCCTCGGCGCTCGGGCGGATCCGGGCGGACCGGTGGTCGATCCTCATCGTGGACCTCAAGATGCCGGGGATGGACGGGCTCCAGGTCCTCGAGGAGGCGAAGCGGCTCCAGCCCGACCTCGCCGTCGTGATCATGACCGCCTACGCGACGGTGGACACGGCCGTCGCCGCGATGAAGGCCGGCGCCTACGACTACCTCGTGAAGCCGTTCGACCCCGAGGAGCTCTCCCTGATGATGCAGAAGATCGTCTCCCAGCAGACGCTCGTCCGGGAGAACGCCGTGCTGCGGCAGGCCCTGAAGCGGGAGTACCGCTTCCGCGACCTCCTCTCGAAGAGCCCGGCGATGCAGGCCCTGTTCGAGCTCGCGCGCACGGCCGCCCGCTCGAGCTCCACGATCCTCGTGCTCGGGGAGTCCGGCAGCGGCAAGGAGGTGCTCGCCCGGGCGATCCACGCCGAGAGCCCGCGGGCGGAGGGGCCCTTCGTCGCCGTCTCCTGCGCCGCCCTCACGGAGAGCCTGCTCGAGTCGGAGCTGTTCGGCCACGAGCGGGGCGCCTTCACCGGCGCCGTCGCGCGCCGCAAGGGGAAGTTCGAGCTCGCCCATGGCGGGACGCTCTTCCTCGACGAGGTCGGGGACGTGGGCCCGAAGCTCCAGCTCGACCTCCTGCGGGTCCTGGAGGAGCGGCGCTTCCACCGGGTCGGCGGGAACGAGACGATCGACGTGGACGTGCGGATCGTGGCCGCGACGAACCGCGACCTGCGCAAGGCGGCGGCGGAGGGGAGGTTCCGGGAGGACCTCTTCTACCGGCTCAACGTGATCCCCGTCGTGATCCCGCCCCTCCGGCAGCGCCGCGAGGACGTGCCGCTCCTCGTGGAGAGCTTCGTGGAGCGGCTCTCGGTGGAGATGAAGAAGCGGCTCGACGGCGTCTCCCCGGAGGCGATGCACGCCCTCATGGCCCACGACTGGCCGGGGAACGTCCGGGAGCTCCGGAACGTCCTCGAGCGCGGGGCGGTCGTCGCGGCCGGACCGGTCATCCAGCTCGCGGACCTCGGGCTCGCCCCCCGCGCGGGAGCCCCGCAGGCGCCGGCGACCCTCGCCTCCCTGGAGGACATCGAGCGGAGGCACGTGGCGGTCGTGCTCGCCCACGCCGGCGGCAACGTCTCCCAGGCCGCGCGGATCCTCGGCATCGACCGGGTGACGCTGTACAACAAGATGAGGAAGTACGGCATCCGCCGCGACGGCGCTCCGGGCGAGGCGCCGGGAGCCCCCGCGGAGAACCACTCCGGTTGACGGCGCACCGCTCGCCCCGGCCTCCTCGAGGCGGTCCTTGGAGAAGATCCTGCTCTGGTGGATCGGCGAGCGCACCCCGGGCGAGGGCGCGCTCGACCACGTCCGCCGGCACGTGGAGCAGGCCTTCTCCTCGCCCGCCGCGATCTGGCCCGGGGAGGGGCGTCCCGGCGAGGCCTTCGACCCGCGCCGCAAGCAGTGGTCGTCGACCCGGATCCTCTCCTGGCTCGTCGGCGCCGCGCCGGAGGGGAAGGTCCTCGGGCTCACCGACGTGGATCTCTTCATCCCGGTGCTCACGTTCGTGTTCGGGGAGGCGCAGGTGGGCGGCCGGGCCGCCGTCGTCTCCACGGCGCGCCTCGCGGAGCCGGGCTTCCCCGACCCCCGGATCGTGCTCGAGCGGCTCGCGAAGGAGAGCGTCCACGAGCTCGGCCACGTCTTCGGGCTCCTGCACTGCCACTCCCCCGGCTGTGTGATGGGGCGCTCCGCGAGCCTGCGCGACGTGGACCGGAAGCGCGGGCTCCTCTGCCCGGCCTGCCGCGGCTTCGTGGACCGGTCGCGGGTCGAGCCCGCGGGGACGTGAGCGGCGGAAGCCGCGGGCTTCGGGCCGCAGCCGCAGCCGCAACCGCAACCGCAGCCGCAACCGCACCCGCACCCGCACCCGCAACCGCAACCGCAACCGCAACCGCAACCGCACCCGCAGCCGCAGCCGCAGCCGCAGCCGAATCGAATCCGAAGCCTGAAGCCTGAGGCCCGAGGCCCGAGGCCCGAGCCGCCCCCCCTCAGGGCGTCGAGAAACGCGACGCCCGTCGAGGAACACCACGGCGAGCGCCGGACGCGCGCATCCCCCTGCAAACAGGGGCGTCGAGAAGCGCAGCGTGATCCGGGGCGTTGGGATCCTCATCGCTGCGTTCCTCGCCCGGCCCCGCGCGCGCCGGCGCCCGGTCGCCGAACCTCGCGTGGACAGGCCCGGATCCGCGCCCGGAACGCGCGCCGCCTCCCTGGCCCACGGGTTGCGAAGGGAGAGATCGGAGCGTGGACAATGGCCTGTCCGTACCTCGCGCAAGTCACGATGGTGTTCTGCCAGGCGTCGCCGGCGAAGAAGCTCATCCCGAGCGACCGGATCACGACCGCGTCGAGCTGCGAGGCGGACGAGCGCTGGCGGGAGTGCCCCCTGTACCGCGAGTCCATGGATCGCGCGCTCCACGTCATCGAGGAGCACGAGGAGGAGCTGCACCCCGCAGGACCGAAAGGAGGCACGCCGTGATGCTCGCGCTCGCAATGGCCGTCGCAGGAGTGGTCGTCATCGGAACCCTCGAGCTCTGCGCCCGGGGGGCGCAGTAGCCAGGCCCGCGGAAGGGAGAACGGAGAGACCCAATGGACGGGATCAGGTTCGTGGACATCTACGCGACGAAGGGGCTCGAGTACCTCGTCGTCCTCGCGTTCCTCGGGGCGTTCGTCGTCTTCTGCAGGTACGCGAGGCCCCGGGCGGCCGCCCCCGCCCGCTCGCCCGCCGACGACGCGACACGGTTCCGCGTCCCCGACGGGATCCACTTCCACCCCGGGCACGGCTGGTTCCGGTCCGTCGACTCCGCCACCGGCGTCGTGGGGCTCGACGACTTCGCCCGCAAGCTCGTGGGGCGGATCGACGGCGTGGACCTGCCCCCGGTGGGGAGCCGGCTCGCCCAGGGAGGGAAGGGCTGGAGCGTCGTCGTGGACGGCGCGGCCATCCCGATGCTCTCCCCGGTCGGCGGCGAGGTCGTGGAGGTGAACCCCGAGGCCGCGCGCCGCCCGGAGCTCCTCCGGGACGACCCCTACGGCAGGGGCTGGCTCCTCCGCGTGCGCACGCCGCGCGCGGCGGCGGAGACGCGGAGCCTCCTCAGCGGCAAGGCGGCGCGCGCCTGGATGGAGAGCGCCATCGAGCGGCTGCAGCCGCCCGGCCCCGAGCTCGGCCACGTCCTCCAGGACGGCGGCCTGCCCGTGGAGGGGCTCGCCCGCGTGCTCGGGGGCGATCACTGGCAGGAGCTCGCGAGGACGCACCTGCTCACCGAGGAGGCGTGATCATGGCGGCGAGGATCGGCAGGAGAGGATTCCTGAAGGGCGCGGGGGTGGCCGCCGGCACGGCCCTCGCCGTGAAGGGGGCGCCGGCCCTCGCGGCGGCGCCCGCGCAGGAGGCGGACGGCGTCGAGTTCACCGGGATGCTCTTCGACGCCACCCTCTGCGTGGGGTGCCGCGCCTGCGAGGCGGCCTGCGCCGAGGCGAACGGCAACCCCGCGCCGCCGGCGGAGGACGCCGTCCTCGAGACGCGCCGCGACACGGCGACCGACGCCTTCACCGTCGTGAACCGCTTCGAGAGCCCCGCCGGGGCGGGCGAGCCGGTCCACGTCCGCCGGCAGTGCATGCACTGCAACCAGCCGGCCTGCGCCTCCGCCTGCCTCGTGAAGGCGCTCGAGAAGACGAAGGAGGGGGCGGTCGTCTACGACGGGGACCGCTGCATGGGGTGCCGCTACTGCATGATCGCGTGCCCCTTCGACGTCCCGAAGTACGAGTACGAGAGCGCCTCCCCCTACATCCGCAAGTGCGGCTTCTGCGCGGGGCGGCAGCAGCAGGGGCTGAAGCCCGCCTGCGCGGAGGTCTGCCCCACGGGGGCCACCCTCTACGGCAAGAAGCGCGAGCTCCTCGAGATCGCGAGGACCCGGGTCTACGGGCAGCCCGGCGTCTACGCGCACCAGATCTACGGCGAGCACGAGGTCGGGGGCACGGGCTGGCTCTACCTGCTCCCGGCCCGGCCGGACCGGCTCGGGCTGCCGGGGAACCTCGGCAACACGCCCTACCCGGAGCTCACCTCGGGGTTCCTCTTCGCGGTCCCGCTCGTGTTCGTGCTCTTCCCCTCGGTGCTCTACGGGCTCGACCGGATGACGCGCGGCGCGGCGAACGGAGAAGGAGAGGAGGCAGGTCATGGCGAGGAGTGAGAACGCGGCGGCCGTCCGGCCCGTGCCCGGCCAGGGGGCGCTCGGAACCCTGAAGTTCGTCCTCTCCGAGCTCAGGCCCAAGGGGCCGATCCTCACCCCCTTCAACGTGATCACCGGCGTGATCATCGCCGTCGGGATCGTCCTCATCGTGATCCGGTTCGCCTACGGGCTCGGCGCGGTGACGAACCTCTCCCAGTCCTTTCCCTGGGGCATCTGGATCGGCTTCGACGTGGTCACGGGGGTCGCCTTCGCCGGCGGCGCCTACGTGCTCACCTTCGCGGTCCACATCCTGAAGCTGAAGAAGTACGAGCCGATCGTCCGGGTCACGGTCCTGAACGGCTTCCTCGCCTACGTCTTCTACGCGGGGGCGCTCCTCCTCGACCTCGGGCGCCCCTGGAACGTGGTGAACCCGATCATCGGGAACGCGTTCGGCCTGAGCTCGGTCCTCTTCCTCGTCGCCTGGCACTTCCTGCTCTACATGATCTGCGAGTTCCTCGAGTTCTCGCCGGCCGTGGCGGAGTGGCTGCACTGGCCGAGGGCGCGCCGGATCCTCGAGGGGCTCACCACCGGCGCGGTGATCTTCGGGATCACGCTCTCCACCCTGCACCAGTCGGGGCTCGGCGCCCTCTTCCTCCTCGCCCCCGCGAAGATCCACCCGCTCTGGTACTCCCACAACATCCCGGTGATGTTCTTCGTCTCGAGCATCTTCGCCGGGCTCTCGATGGTCATGGTGGAGAGCTTCTTCACCCACCGCGCCTTCCGGGATCGCATCGGGCACGAGCTCCACGAGGGGCACGACGCGATCGTCCTCGGCCTCGCGAAGGGGGCGGTCGGGGCGCTCTTCGCCTACTTCTTCGTGAAGCTCATCGACTTCGTCCACTACGGGCTCTGGGCGCACCTCGCCTCCGGCTGGGGGGCCTGGTACCTCCTCGAGATCTTCGGCTTCGTCGTGCTCCCCACCGTCCTCTTCCTGAAGGCCATCCGGTCGAGGAACGCGAAGCTCGTCCAGGTCACCGCGTTCCTCACCGCCTTCGGCGTGATCCTGAACCGGCTCAACGTCTCGGTCATCGCCTTCAAGTGGTACGAGACCCCGCACTACTACCCGTCCTGGCAGGAGATCTGGATCACCCTCGCCGTGATCTCGATGGAGCTCTGGGCCTTCCGCTGGGTCGTGAACCGGATGCCGGTCTTCGGGGCGGCCCACGGGCACGAGGAGAAGAAGGAGGCGGACGTCGTCCGCTGGAGGGCGGCCGGGTGAGCCCGCGGCGATCCCTGCACCGCTCCAAGGAGGAGACCATGACCTCGAGGAAGCTCGCCACGCTGCTCGCCGCCGCACTCGCCGCCGCCGCCGCCGGCGCGGCCGACCTGCCTCGCCTCCCCGGGGCGCTGAAGCTCCCCCAGGGGGGCGACAGCCCCGGCGTCGTCACCTTCAACCACGACATGCACGTGGACTTCGCGAAGCCCTCCTGCGTCGCCTGCCACCCGCGCCTCTTCAGCATCCTCGGGCGGCCGGCCTCGAGGAGCCCGAAGGCGACGACGCACGAGGCGATGGAGCGCGGGGAGGCCTGCGGCGCCTGCCACGCCCGGACCGCCTTCGACTTCGGGGACTGCACGATGTGCCACGCGATGTGAGGGGAGGCCCCTCGCCTCGGGAAGGAGGAAGCCATGGAGACCCTGATGGAAGCCCTGCAGTCGATCGGCGTGTTCCTCGGAGGCGTCCTCGCGCGGCTCGGGATCTTCCTCGCGCTGCTCCTCGCCGTCGCCGTGCCCCTCGCCGCCGTCGCGCTCCTCTTCCACCTGCGCTCGGACCGGCGGCGGAAGGCGCTCGGGCTGCGCAAGGTGGCCGGCCTCGTCTGGCGCCCCGACCTCTCCTACGCGCCGGGCCACACCTGGCTCCACCGCCGGAAGGGCGGCGCGCTGGAGGTCGGGCTCGACGACCTCGCGCAGCGCCTCCTCACCTCGGTGACCGCGGTGGAGCTGCCCCGCCCCGGGACCCGGGTGGAGCGGGGCGACCTGCTCGCGACCCTTCACGGCGGCGGGCGGGCGGTGCGGATCCCCTCGCCCGTCTCCGGCACGGTGGCGGGCGTGAACGCGGCGGTGCTCCGCGATCCCGGCCTCGTGAAGCGCGAGGCCTACGGGCGGGGCTGGCTCGTCGCGGTCGCGCCGGAGGACGCGGCGTGGGAGGAGCTGCCGCGCGGGACGGCGGCGGAGGCCTTCCTGCGGCGGGAGTCGGAGCGCTGGAGCCGGTTCCTCGAGGAGCGGCTCGGCTTCGCGAGCGCGGACGGCGGCGAGCTCGTCTCGCCCGCGCCGTGGCTCGTGGGAGAGGAGGGGTGGGCCGAGCTGACGGCCACCTTTCTTGCCGGCGGCCGAGGGAACGGCCGGTGAAGGGAGGCTCCGGGTGGTCCGGGCTGCCGTCGCGAGCGGGGGGGCGGCCGGCGCCGGAGGCCTGCGGCGGAAGATCGCGCGGCCGGCCGGCACGCTCGCGCGGCTCCTCGCGGCGCCCTTCGTCGCGGCCGCGGCGGCCCTGTCCGGGCTCCTCTTCGTGATCCTCCTCCCGATCTGCGGCATCGCGTCCATCGCCGAGGGGATCGCGCGGGCTTCCTGGGGCTGGGTGCGGCGTGCCGTCGCGCGGCGAGAAGGACCCTAGGTTCTACCCCGAGTTGATCTGCGCCAAATGCTCCACGTCCCGGACGGGGAGCATTGGCGCTTTTTGCGTCTGGGTCCGGGGAGGATTGCGGATCCCGCCAGGTTTGCGCGACCCCGAGCCCCCGGGAGGTGGAGTAATTCGGCCCGGTTCTTCGTGGGTTATCTCGCCCGAGCCGTTGGACAATTCCTAAACACCCTGATAGGAATTCGCACGGTCGGGCATTGTGCGCAGATTGGGAACCATTCTCCGGGGGGTGTGACTCCATGCTGAGAATCTTGACGGCGATGGCGCTCGTGGCGTCGGCGGCGCCGGCCGCGGGCGGGATCCCGGCCGAGGAGGAGGACTGCCTCGGCTGCCACACGGACGACTCGATGGTCTACGACCTGCCGAGCGGCGAGAAGCTCTCGCTCGCCATCGACCAGGCCGCCTTCGCGAAGTCGGTCCACGGCGAGATGCTCCGCTGCACCGACTGCCACGGGGACAAGACGAGCGATCATGCCACCGGCGAGCTGAAGTTCGAGAGCCGCCGGGCGATCACGCGCGCGTACTACGAGCAGTGCAAGGGCTGCCACTTCGCCAACTACACGAAGACCCTCGACGGCGTTCACTACGAGGTCATGGCGAAGGGGAACGACAAGGCGGCGCTCTGCGTGGACTGCCACGGCGCCCACGACATCTCCCGCCCCGGCCAGCCGCGCACCCGGATCTCGGGGATGTGCTCGAGCTGCCACGCGAAGGAGGCGGCGGTCTACGCGAAGAGCGTCCACGGGCGGCTCGCCGGGGAGACGGCGGACGTCCCGGTCTGCACCGACTGCCACCGGGCCCACGACACGACCGACCCGCGGGACGGCGCCCTCGCGATGCGGACGCCCGAGATCTGCGGCCGCTGCCACACCGACGAGAAGCTCATGTCCCGCTACGGCCTCTCGACGAAGGTCGTGGACACCTACCTCGCCGACTTCCACGGCATGGCCGCCACGCTCCAGCACGGCAAGAAGAAGGGGCCCGGGGTGCGGCTCGCGGCGGTCTGCACCGACTGCCACGGCGTGCACGACATCGAGAAGGCGAGCGATCCGAACTCGGCGGTGATGGCCGGGAACCTCGCGAGGACCTGCGCCAAGTGCCACGAGGGGGCCAACGAGAACTTCCCGAAGGCCTGGCTCTCGCACTACGAGCCGACGCTGCAGAAGGCGCCCATCGTCTGGGCCGTGATGCTCTTCTACAAGATCATGATCCCGTTCATGGTGGGCGGGCTCGTCCTCCAGATCGCGCTGCACCTCTGGCGCGTCGTGGTGAACCGATGAGCGACTACGTCGTCCGATTCAGCCTGAAGCAGCGCGTCGAGCACTTCATCACGATGGTGGTGTTCGCGCTGCTCTGCCTCACCGGCCTGCCGCAGAAGTTCTACCAGGCGGGCTGGGCCCAAACGCTCATGGACCTCTTCGGCGGCTTCGACGCGACCCGCTGGATCCACCGGATCTGCGGCATCGTCCTCGCGATCGCCACGGTCGTGCACTTCACGAACGCGATCGTCCTCGTGCTGGGGAAGCGGACCTACTTCTCCATGGTGCCGGCGAAGAAGGACTTCGAGGACGCGATCCAGCAGCTCAAGTACTACCTCGGCATGACGGAGAGCCACCCCCGGTACGACCGGTACACCTACAAGGAGAAGTTCGAGTACTGGGGGCTCGTCATCGGCAACGTGATCATGGTCGTCACCGGCTTCATCCTCTTCTTCCCGGTGGAGGCCGCGACGATCATGCCCGGGCAGCTCATCCCGGCGGCCAAGGTGGCCCACTCCAACGAAGGGCTGATGGCCTTCTTCGTCATCGCCATCTGGCACATCTTCAACGCCCACCTGAACCCGGACGTCTTCCCCTTCGACTCCTCCATCTTCACGGGTAAAGTGAGCCGGGAGCGGTACCTGCACGAGCACCCCCTGGAGCTCGCCCGCCTGGAGGGCGGCGCGCCCCCGGACGCGCACGGGCACGCCGCTCCGGAGCATGGGACACGGCGCGAAGTGGGCTGAGATCGCGGCGCAGGCCATCTTCCACACCCTCGTCGCCTCGCTCTTCGTCGAGGCGCTGGTGCGGGGCTGGCGCGTGCGCGAGCCTCGCCAGCGGATGGCCCTCCGGGTCCTCGCGCTCGCCTGGCCGCTCGTGGCCTTCCCCCTCGTCGTCGCCGCCTTCCCCGGGCGGGGAGGGGAGGACTTCCGCGAGAGCTGGGCGCTCTTCTCGGGCAGGCACTGGGACGAGATCCGCTTCCTCGGCGCGGGGCTGCTCCACTGGTGGCTCGCCGCCTTCGCCGCCGCCGGGACGGCGCTCCTCGCGCTCGACCTCGTCCCGCTCCTCGCGAGCCGCCGGCGCCCCCGGCCTTCCCCGTCCGAGCCCGACCCGGAGAGCGCCGCCCTCGTCGGCGAGGAGCTCCCTCCGCTCGCGGCCGCGCTCGGCATCCGGCCCCCCCCGGTGATCTTCCTCGCCCGCGAGCAGCCCGTCCTCTTCTGCACCGGGGTCCGGCGCCACGCGATCGTGCTCTCCCGCGGGGCCGTGCGCCTGCTCGACCGCGAGGAGCTGCGCGCCGCCCTCGCCCACGAGCTCTCCCACCTCGCCCGCCACGATCCGGCCGCGAGCTGGGCGGTCATGGGGGCCCGGGCGCTCATGTGCTTCAACCCCGCCTTCCAGGTCCTCTCCCGCGCGATCGCGCGCGACGCGGAGTGGCTCGCCGACGAGCGGGCGGCCGAGATCTGCGGCGATCGGCTCGCCCTCGCGAGCGGCCTCCTCAAGCTCCACCGGCTCTCCGCCGGCCCGGTCCCGGTCCGCCGGACGCTCCCCTTCGCCGCGGCGCTCGCCGGGCCGCTCGCGCGCGTCCGCTCCCTCGACGTGGAGGTCCGCTGCCGGAGGCTGCTCGACGGCCCGCCCGCGCGCGTGCCCTTCGCCGCCGCCCGCGTCCTCCTCGCGGCTGCGTCCCTCACGGCGCTGCTCTTCTTCGTGGTATGAGCGCCCACGTGTCAGGAGGCGGCGCACGGGCCGATTCCGCGGGGGGCGAGCTCGTCCGGATGCTCGCGTCCTGGGCCTGGGTGCTCGTCGCCGCGGTGGGCTCGCTCGCCGTGCTCGGCTCCGCGCCCCGCTGGCTCGCCGGGGACGGGCTGGGCGTCCGCCACGCCGGGTCCATCGCCGAGGCGGAGCGCAGGCTCGGGGCCCGGGTCCTCGTCCCCGGGTACTACCCGGCCCGCCTCGGCTGGCCGCCCGCGCGGATCGAGGTGGCCGGCGGCCGCCGGGGTTCGGTGCTCCTCGAGTTCGCCGCGCGGGACGGCGGCCCCGGGGTGGCGCTCCTGCAGTCCACCCTCGAGGGCGAGCCGATCGCGGAGGAGCTGCTCGAGGACCGCACGGTCCTCCGCTCCCGCCGCACGACCGTCGGCGCGGTGCCCGCCACGATCTCCGACGTCCTCGCCGGAGGGAAGCCGGAGGTGGAGCTCGCCTGGGAGATCCGGGGGCGCGCGATGATCCTCCGGTCGGCCGGCGACCTCGAAGACCTCTTCCACATGGCCCGCAGCTCGCACCGGGAGGGCGGCCGGTGAGCGGCCCGATCGGTCCCGCGCCGGCGGGGGCGCTCTCCCTGCGGAGGCGCGTCTACCTGCTCATGGCGGTCGGCGTCTTCTTCCCCGTGCTGCTCATGGCGGGGGCGGGGCTCCACTGGATGCGGAGCATGGACGAGCGGGTGATGACCGGCCGGCTCGCGGCGGCCTCCACCGTCGCCGCCCACCTCGACGGCGAGCTCACCTTCGACCTCGAGGTGCTCCAGCGGCTCGCCGCCTCCGCCGCCGGCGGGCTCGAGGGCGCCGACGCCGCGGCGCTGCGGCGGGCCCTCCGGGACGCCTACCACCACTTCCGCCACCGGGAGGCGGTGTTCCTCCTCGGGGTCGACGGGAAGGTCGTGGCCGAGGAGCCCCAGGGCCCCCGCACCGCCGCCCCCCGCGCCGGCCTGCCGGTCGTCGGGGAGGTCCTCGCCACGGGCCGGCCGCGCCTCAGCGGCCTCGTCGGAGGGGAGGCGGGGCCGGTGGTCCACGAGTTCGTCCCCATCCGGAACTGGAAGGGGGAGGTGATCGGGGTCGCGGGCGGCACCTTCCGGCCGGAGCGGCGGGACTTCGAGCGGATGCTCCGCCACCTCCGGCGGGGAGCGACCGGCTTCGCCGAGATCCTGGACGAGTCCGGGCGCATCGTCGCGAGCACGGTCCGCGGGCGCGCCGGGCAGCAGACCGAGTGCAGCATCGCGCTCTCGTCGCTCGTGCGGGAGAAGAAGCCGGCGGCGGTCCTCTGCCTGGACTGCCACGCGGAGCGCGGCGTGGAGATCCGGCCCCGGGAGCACCTCACCCTCGTCCCGCTCGGCGGGGCGCCCTGGGGCGTCGTGATGCGGCAGGACGCCGCCGAGGCGCTCCCCACCGAGGGGGCGCTCCCCTGGTATGCCGTCGCGGGGCTCCTCGCCGGGCAGCTCCTCCTCGCCGCGGCCTTCGGCTGGGGGGCCGCCCGGAGCGTGACCCAGCCCGTGGCGGTGCTCACCGACCACGCGGAGCGGATCGCCGCCGGCGAGCTCGCCTGGCCCATCCCGGACCTCGGAGAGGACGAGGTGGGCCGCCTCGGGAAGTCGCTCGAGCGGATGCGCCGGAACCTCGGGCGGCTCATCGCGGACGTGGAGCGGGCGAACGCGGAGCTCGAGGAGCGCGTCCGGGCGCGCACGAAGGAGCTCCACGAGGCGAACGAGCGGCTCCGGGAGCGCGAGGAGGCGCGGGGAGAGCTCCTCCGGAAGGTGATCACCGCCCAGGAGGACGAGCGGAGGCGGATCGCCCGCGAGCTCCACGACGAGACCTCCCAGGGGCTCGCGGTGCTGGCGATGGGGATCGAGGGGGCGCAGGACGCGATCCGGTCCGGGCGGACGCCCCGGCTCGACGAGGTGAAGGCGGTCGCGGTCCGCACCCTCGAGGACGTGCACCGCCTCATCCTCGACCTGCGCCCCTCCGTGCTCGACGACCTCGGCCTCCTCTCGGCGATCCGCTGGTACGCGGACCGGCAGCTCGGCTCCCGTGGGATCTCCGTGCGCTGCGAGTTCGGGGAGATGCCGCGGCTCGCGCCCGAGGTCGAGACTGCGCTCTTCCGGATCTGCCAGGAGACGATGAGCAACGTGGCCCGCCACGCGCAGGCGACCGCCGTCCTCGTGCAGGTGGGGGCCGAGGACGGCGTGGTCCGGATCGAGATCGAGGACGACGGGAAGGGCTTCGATCAGGACGAGCCGTCACGCCAGGAGGGGCGCCGTCACTGGGGGCTCCTCGGCATCCGCGAGCGGGCGGAGATCCTGGGGGGCACGGCCGCGATCGAGTCCTCGCCCGGGAAGGGGACGCGTGTGGCGGTGATCGTCCCGGGGCCGAGGCCGGCGACGCCGGCGGGAGAGCGAGGACCAGCATGACGGACAGGATCCGGATCCTCATCGTGGACGACCACGCCATCCTCCGCGAGGGGGTGCGGGCGCTCCTCCAGCTCCACGCGGACCTCGAGGTCGCCGGCGAGGCCTCGAACGGCGCCGAGGCGATCGACGCGGCGGCCCGGCTCGACCCGGACGTCGTGCTCATGGACATCGCGATGCCCGGCCTCGGCGGGATCGAGGCGGCGATCGAGCTCCGGAAGCAGGGGCGCAGGGCGAAGATCCTCATCCTCTCGCAGTACGAGGATCGCGAGTACGTGCGGCGCCTCCTCAAGGCCGGGGTCTCGGGCTACGTCCTGAAGAAGTCGGCGGGCGCCGAGCTCGCGAACGCGATCCGGGCGGTGCACCGGGGCGGGCTCGTCCTCGATCCCGAGGTCGCGCGGACGGCGATGGAGGAGGGGGGGCCGGCCGCGGCCGGCGGCGCGCAGGATCCCTACGAGACGCTCACCGACCGGGAGAAGCAGGTGCTGAAGCTCGTCGCCGAGGGGCGGAGCAACAAGGAGGTCGCCGAGGTCCTCGGCATCAGCGTGAAGACCGCGATGAGCCACCGGGAGCACGTGATGGAGAAGCTCGGCGTGCACAACCGGACCGAGCTCGTGCGGTTCGCCATCAAGAAGGGCGTGATCCGGGTGGATGGGTGAGCGGGTGTTCGCGGCTCCGGAGCGGAGGAGCCGTCGCCAGGTTCCGCTCGCCCTGAGCCTGTCGAAGGGCGGGCGGAGCCAGGAGCGGGACAGGCTCGCGAATTCGCGCCTCGACAGGCTCGGCACGAGCGGGGGCGAGGCGGCCGAACCGCGGGTCGCGGTACTGCCGTTCGGTCGCTGTCCGGCCTCGTCGGGCTCGTCCCCCGGCCACCCTGGGGTATTTCGCGCACTCCCGGCGGTCCGGAAGCTCCTTCGAACGGGCGCGATCTGGACGCAGGAACCCCCGCCTTCCGGTGGATTGCGCCCGTTGAAGCCGCCTGCGGCGAGCGCCGCGGGCTCGTGACCGGCGCCGGACCGGTCGTTGCAGGCGCTGGGCCCCGTGGGCCGAGCGGAGGGGCGTACCGGACGGGGTTCGATCGTTCGAGCGGACGGGCAGGCCGTCCGCGACGGGGTGGCGTCGGAAGGGCGGATCCCGCTCTCGCGGCTCGGGCTGCTCGCGAGCGCGGCGTGCGGGGTGGGCGCGGCGGTCTCGGCGCTCGCCCTCGCCGGGGTCGCCGTTCCGGGCCGGATCGCCACGGCGGCTGCGATCGTGTGCGTGCCGGTCTCGCTCGCCGCCGCCCTCGGGCAGCTCCTCGCCATCCGGCGCGGGCCTCCGCTCTGGAGCTTCCCGTTGAAGCACGCCATCGCCTTCCGGCCGGAGGAGGCCTCGCGCGTACGCGCCGCCGCGCAGGTCCGAGGCGGGCTCGGAGGGGCGGGCCACGTGCGTCCGCTTCGCCTGATGTTCCCCGCCCTGGCCTGGATCGGCGCGGGGGCGCTCGTCGCGTTCACGGCGGGTGGCAGACGGGAGGCGGCCGCCCTCGCGCTCGCGTGGCTCGCGGCGAGCCTCGCGGCGACGCTCCTCCTTCCCGCCCGGCCGTTCTGGTACCGCGAGCGCAGCGACGGCGCCGTGCTCGTGTTCCCGCCAGACCTGAGCGATCGCATGAACGGCCAGGGCACACGCCGGTAGACCGCGGCTCGTGGTTCGCGCGCCCGTCCCTCCGGGAGCCACCGGTGGGTGAGGTCACGCACCGTGAGGGGTGATGTGGGTGAGGAGACCCAGGAAGGCGCGCAGGGCGTGCTCGACCCGTCCAGCCCCGCGAGGGCGACCCGAGTCGGAACGGGACGTTCGCCGGCGGGGCACGCTCCATGCTTCGGCCGGGTGCGAGGGGGAACGGTAATCCGCGTGGGAGGGGTGACCGGTCCCCCTCGGGACGCCACGGGCGACGGCGAACGCCCGGGTGTATCCCGGAGCGGGAGCGCGGCGCACTCGGTTGGGGCCGCGCTCCCGTTCGCGTCCCTCGCGTGCCCACCACGAACGGTCTCGCCTGCAGCCGATCGCCCCGAGCCCCGATGCCGTCGGAGGGCGAACGTCGAGGCTCGACGCGCGTGATCACGGCGGAATATCCTCCCGATGGGGAGAAAACATGTCAAGCCGGGAACCAAGGGCGCCTCCTGGGCCCCCTTGCGTCGCTAAATATCTCCCGATCGGGAAGTCAGGCGTGCACACCCACAGAGAACCCAAGAAAATCGATGACCTCCATATTATGGTTGACCAAGTCCCGTGAGAGGACTAACGTGGGCCCGTGTCCCGGCCCATCAACGTCCACGAGGCGAAGACGCAGCTCTCGAAGCTGCTGGAGCGGGCGCACCGTGGCGAGGAGGTGATCATCTCCAAGGGGGGGAAGCCCTACGCGCGGCTGGTCCCCCTCGAGCCGCCGCCACCTCGCGAGGGGGGGTGGCTGAAGGGGGAGCTCGGCCGCGCCTTCTGGGAGCCGCTTCCGGACGAGGAGCTCGAGGGGTGGGAGAGGTGAGGCTCCTCCTCGACACCCACGCGCTCCTCTGGTGGGCCTTCGGCTCCCCCGAGCTCTCCGGCCGGGCGAACGCGCTCATCGCGGATCGCTCGAACACCATCCTCGTCTCGAGCGCGAGCGCCTGGGAGGTCTCGACGAAGTACCGCCTCGGCCGCCTCCCGGAAGCGAGCGTCCTCGTGCAGGACATGGCGGGGTGGTTCGAGCGGGCCGGTCTCGTGGAGCTGCCCATCACGGTCGCGCACGCAGAGCGGGCCGGCGCGCTGCCCCAGCCGCACCGCGACCCCTTCGACCGGATGCTCGCAGCGCAGAGCCTCCTCGAGCAAGTGCCCATCCTCGGCCGCGACGAGGCGCTGCAGGCGTTCGGGGTCCGGCTCGTCTGGTGATCGGCGCGAGGACGGGCGGGTGCCGGCTGGAGGTTCGGTCACCCCGACGGCGCGGCGGGGGCGTCACGGCGAAGGGCCGGCGGGTCTCCCCGCCGGCCCCGTTCGTCCCGGCCCGCCGCGCCTACTTGCGTCCCTTCCGATCCTCGATCTCCTTCGCGAGCTTCTCGATCTCCTCCTGCGCCTTCTCCTCGCCCGGCGCCCGCTCGCCCTCCTTCTCCTCGCCCGGCTTCCCGGTGAAGTGGGCCTCGCCGGCCGCGAAGCCGCCGGGGGTCATCGTGGAGGCGAGCTCGGTCGCGGTCTGCTTCACGCCGCCCGTCACCTTCTTCGCGATCGCCCAGGCGAAGAGGCCGAAGCCGATGAGCGGGAGGAACATGAGGAAGAGCCCGCCCAGCGTCGGGACGATGACGAAGAGGAGCGGGAAGGGGACCTTCACGTACTTCGCGTCGGAGGCGCCCTTCAGCCGCCCGCCCTCCTGCGGGACCACCTCGACCTCCCAGCTCCTCGGGTTCCAGTAGTAGCCGCCCTTCACCTGCGTTCCGCCCGTGTACCTGGCCATGATCGTCTCCTCTCGCCTCGTGGTGGTTCGATTCCCGTTCCTCTCGATGGCAATGTCTCGCAATCCGCGCTCGATCGAAATTGGGACGAGTGCGGAGATCCACGGGAATGATTCCGGGGGGAGCGGGCGGGCGATCCGGGGGCCGGCCGGCGCGCTCGCCGTGGGGGACGGGCGGCGCCCGCCCGAGTCCTCGAGGCCCGGACTCCCGGGCCGGGCTCGGGCGGATTCCGGAGGTGGAGGCCCGGAGACGCCGTACTCCACGGGGGTGGGGGGACGCCCGGATCGGGCCACGATGGTGTATCCTCCCGCCGTTCCGTCATGATTCTCCGTCTCCTGCGCGGAGCGCTCCGCCTCCACCCTGCCCGGCTCGCCCTCGTCGTGCTCTCGACGGCCATGGGTTCCGGGATCGCCGCGGGGCTCGGCTCCGTCGCGCTCCAGGCGGAGGACCGGATCGCGAGGGAGCTTCGGAGCTTCGGGGCGAACGTCGTGGTCGAGCCGGTCGCGGCGTCGGCCCCCGGCGGAGCCCCCGCGGGCGCCGCCACGCTCGCCGAGGCCGACCTCGCGCGCGTCCTCACGATCTTCTGGCGCCACAACGTGGTCGGGGTCGCCCCCTCCCTCACCGCCCCCGCGACCGTCTCCGGCCCCTCGGGCGCGGAGCGGGCCCTCGTCGCCGGCGTCTGGTTCGACCGCAGCTTGCCGCGCGCCGACGGGGGAGAGCCGCTCGCCGCCGGGGTCGCCCCGCTCTTCCCGTTCTGGCGGGTCGAGGGGCGCTGGCCGCGCGAGGGCGAGGCGGCGGCCGTCGTCGGGCGCGCCGTGGCCCAGCGGCTCGGGATCCGGGTCGGGGGCGTCCTCTCGATCGACGCGGGCGGCGGCCCCCGCCCGCACGAGGTCGCCGGACTCCTCGCGACGGGCGGATTCGAGGAGGAGCAGATCCTCGTGGAGCTCTCGACCGCCCAGGCGCTGCTCGGCCGGCCGGGGCGCATCTCGCGGGCGCTCGTCTCCGCCGTCACGGTCCCGCTCGACGGCTTCGGGCGGCGGGACCCGGGCGGGATGACGGAGGTCGAGTTCGAGAAGTGGTTCTGCACCCCCTACGTCACGAGCGTCGCGCACCAGGTCGAGGAGGCGATCCCTGGGAGCCGGGCCCGTCCGGTCTGGAGCCTCGCCGAGGCGGAGGCCCGCGTCCTCTCCCGGCTCGGCGTGCTCATGGCGATCCTCGCGGGGCTCTCGCTCGGCGCGGCCGCCCTCGCCGTCGCCTCCACCTTCGCCGCGCGTGTCATGGGCCGCCGGACGGAGATCGCTCTCCTGCGTGCCTCGGGCGCCTCTGCGACTCAGATCGTGCTGCTGCTCGGGACGGAGGTCCTCTCCCTCGGCCTCCTCGGGGGCGTCCTCGGGGCCGGGCTCGCCGCGGTCCTCGTGCGGGCCCTCGGTGCGGCGGTCTTCGGCGCGCCCCTCGATCCGGACGCGACCCTCGCGCCGCTCGCGGTGGCCGGAGCCCTCCTCGTCGCGGCGGCGGGGGCGGTCTGGCCGCTCCGCCGCGCGCTCTCGCTCGACCCGGCCCCCGAGCTGAAGGAGGCGGCGTGAGGGAGCGGCGCACCGGCCCGGCGGCCGCCCATCGACGGGCTCGGGGCGACCGGGGCCCCGGCAGGCGGGCGCGATGCGAGTGACTCGCGAGGCGAGGCGCCCTGGCGAGGCCCCGCGCGATGCGACGGGTGCCGGCTTCTTCGGCCGGTGGCTCCGGCGCTCGCTCTCCCGGAACCTCGCGGCCGGCGGCGTCGCGACCGCCTCCCTCGCCCTCTCCTCCGCCCTCGTCTTCTCGCTCGTCGCCGTCTCGCGCGGCGTCGAGGGGCAGCTCGGGAAGGAGCTCGCGGCGTACGGCGCGAACCTGCTCGTCCTGCCGGAGTCGGCGCCGCTCCGCTTCGGCCTCGGGGCGCTGGAGCTCGGACCCGTCGAGGAGGAGCGGCGGCTCGCGGAGGCGGACCTCCTGCGGCTCCCCTCGGCGGGAGTGGGGGTCGAGACCGTCGCGCCCGCGCTCCTCGCGCCCGTCCGGATCGGCGGCGCGAGCGCGGGGGCGGTCGGCTACCCGTTCGACGCCCTCCGGCGGCTGAACCCCCTCTGGCGCGTCTCCCCGGCGTGGCCCGCGCCGGGCGCGAGCGAGGCGATGGCGGGCGTCACCCTCGCCGCGCGGCTCCGGCTCGCCCCCGGCGGCGAGGTCGAGGTCGAGGCAGGGGGGGGCACGGCGCGCGTCC
>JBBIPT010000027.1:0-23391 GCA_037442705.1 Anaeromyxobacter sp. | reverse complement strand
GAGCCTCGCGATGGCGCGGCGCGCGCCGGGCCCGTCGAGGTGAGGAGCGCCGCCGAGGTCGCCGAGCGCCCGGGCGAGCGGGAGGTAGCCGTCCTCGCGGACCCAGTCCGCGAGCTCGCCGCTCGCGGCGAGCGCGAAGGCCTCGTGGAAGAGCCGATCTCCGCTCGCCGGCGCGCAGGCGGCGAGCAGGTACTGGTGCGCCACCTCGTGACGGAGCGCCCGCCCGCCGGCTCCGGCGATCGGCATCCCGGGGCGGAGCGTCACGAGCCCGGGCCGGCTCGACGCGGCGACGCCGGGAGCGAGCCGGGTCGCGAGGCCGATCCGGATCGCCCCCGGCAACGGCGGCGGTCGCAGCCCCTCGGCGGCGGCGAGCCTCTCGACCTCGGCCCAGGCGGCGGCCGCGACCGCCTCCGCCTCCGCCGGCACGCCCCCCACCGCCTGGAAGTCCGGGGCGGCCCCGAGGGCGCCGGCGAGGGCGAGGGCGAAGGCCCCGGGCAAGGTCACCTCGAGGCGGCGGACGGGGCGATCTCCAGGATCGCCGCGGCGCCGCGGCCCCGCACGCGCGGGGCGTACATGTCCTCGATGGTGGGGGCCGGCGCAGTGAACCGCCCCGGGAACGCGGCGCGGATCACGTACCCCACCTTCCTCGGCGTCCGGCTCCAGAAGGCCGGCTCCTCGAAGAAGAAGAGGGCCCGCTCGGGAGAGAGCGAGCGCCGCCTCAGCGCCTCGTGCGCGATCGGGAGGGAGTAGGGCGCTCCCCGGAAGGCCTTGTCCTCGCCGAGGGGGGTGAAGCCGGCCGGGACGTGGTCCTCCACGACGTAGTAGGCCGAGCGGAGGGAGCGCCAGCTGGCGCCGTCGTGAGCGTCGAGCGTGAGCTCCACGAAGACCTCCTCACCCTGGAACACCTTCTCGCCGGGGGCGAGCGGCACGGCCGCGCCTCCGGGGAGGAGCCGGTGGTACGTCCGCTGGATCGACATCCCCTCCGCGACGGGAGGGGCCGCGGCGGCCGGGACCCGGACCTTCGCCCGGAGCTCGGCCTGGCCTTCGAACGAGCCCACGGTGACGACCCGCGCGCGCGGATCGAGCCGCGCCGCGAGGCCGGCCCCGGACGGCACGAGCCGGGGGGGCTGGCCGCCCTCCACGGCCAGGGTGGGCGGAGGGGTCCGCTTCATCGCCTGCGCCTCGCGCTCCACGAGCCAGAGGCTGTGGAGGAGGACGGTGGCCCGCTCGAAGGTGGAGAGCGAGCTCCGGTCGGCGAGCGCCTCGAAGAGCCGCCGCCGGACGAGGGCGACGTCGACCTCACGCAGGGAGGCGGCGTGGGCGATCACCGCCGTGAGCCCCGCGCGGCGCAGGGGATAGTCGTAATAGACGGCGTCGGCACGCCACTCCGCCGTCCGGACGAGGGCCTCGTTCGCCCGCGCGGCGAGGGCGGTGATGCGCGCCTCCGTGGCCGGCTCCCGTCCGATCCCGGCGCGCTCCGCGGCGAGGGCGGCCATCGCCACGGGGAACAGATCGGCAGGGGGCTGGTCCGCGACGCGGTCGAGGAGTGCCCGGACGGCGGCGGCCTGCCGCGGGCCGTCGAGCCGCGCGAGGACGTAGGCCCGGGTGGCGTCGAGCGGGAGCGGGAGCCCCTCGCGGCTCGCGAGCCAGGCCGCCGACTCCACGATCCGCGGGTCCGTACGGCTCACGAGCCCGGCGTCCACGGCGTAGGCGAGCCCGTCGAGCGCGATGAGGGTGAGCGGCACGGAGGTCGCGTCGTACCCGGAGAACCAGGTGAAGCCGCCGCCCTGCCTCCCGAGGGCGAGGATCCGATCGACACCCTGGACCGAGCGGGACCGGGCCTCGGCGAGGAGGGCCCTGGCGGGCGCGTCGAGGCCGTCCACGGCGCCGGTCTTCTCGAGGACCTGGTGGAGGGCGACGTTGGGGATCGTCGTCGCGACGAGCTGCTCCAGGCATCCGTAGGGGTAGGTGAGGAGATCCTCGACCTGGGAGAGCGCGAGCGCGACGGAGGACGGGCGCAAGGAGAGGGTGACCTCGTCGACCTCGGCCCCCGCCGGCAGGTCGAGGTCGAGCTTGCCGCCGCCCCACGCCGCGCGCGCCACGATCGTCTCGACGGCGCTCGTCCGGACGGGGATCGTCCTCCGGTCGGCGAGCGGCTTCTCGCCGCCCGACGCGCCGAGGAGGATCCGCCCCGATCCGATCCGCGATCCCTCGATCGAGAAGGGGACGATCCGCTCCGCCCTGGGCTCGAGGGAGACGGCCTCGTCCACGGGGGCGCCGGAGAGGCTCCCGTCGAGGGCCACGGAGAGCTTCAGCGTGCCGGCGCCGCCCTTCTCGGCCCGGGCGACGCGCAGGGAGCCCACCGCCCGGTCCCCCTCGCGGAGGAACTGCGGCGCGGAGGCCACGAGGACGGTGCCGCCGCGGGCTGCGAACTCCGCCGTGCCCTCGCCGAAGCGGCCGGACGCGTCCGCGGCGACGGCGGTCACCGTCCAGAGCGTCTGGTTCTTCGGCAGCTGGAAGGTCACCTGGGCGCGACCGTCCTCGTCGGTGCCGACCGCCGGGCTCCAGTGGGCGGTGTCCACCTCGCGGGTCTTCGAGGGGGGCTTCACCGCCGCGAAGGCGTGGCCGGGCCGGTCGAGGGCGCGGGCGAGAACCTCCCCGTAGCCGTAGGCCTGGAAGTCGGCGGAGGTGAAGGTGGAGACGTTGTTCCGGACGAGCGGATAGAAGAACTCGAGGATCCGGGGGCGGAACTCGCCCTGGAGCGAGTAGATCGCCTTGTCCACCACGCCGACGGAGACCTGGGCCCGGACGCCCTTGCCCTCGTGATCGGTGACCCGGAGGGAGAGGGTCTGCGGCCCGAGCGGCTCCGCCTCCGGCCGCTCCGGCGAGACGGCCACGGAGAGCACGCGCTCCGGCGGGACGATGCGGAAGGAGGCGGTCCGCTCCACCCAGCGCCCCTGCGGCGTCGGGTAGGCGACGGAGGCGTGGACCGCGCTCCCGAACCGGCGCTCGATCTCGAACCGGTGGACGAGGGAGAGCCCCTGCACCTCGACGAGCCGGCTCTCGAAGATCCCGGTGCCGGTGAGCGTGATCCAGACCTTGCCGGTGTCCCGGTCCCCCGGACCCCAGCCCTTCGGGAAGAGGGCCACGACCTCGGCGCGGTCTCCCGGCGCGAGCGGGGCGGATCGCGAGGCGAGCTGGAGGGAGGGGACCCGGACCGCCTCCTCCCCCTTCGCCCCGGCGACGAGGACGGAGGTCTCCCCGGTCCAGGGGCGCCCCGTCCGATCCTTCAGGGTCACGCGGGCGATCACGGTGCCGGCGCCCGGTGCGGGGAGGGCGCCGCGCCAGACGCCGTCCTCGCCGGCCGCGACGGCGGCCTCCCCGAGCTTCTTCTCGTCGCCGGCGGCCGAGCGGAGGAAGAAGGCGACGGTCCCCGAGGCGCGGGGGTAGGGTGCGCCGGAGAGCCCCGTCGCGCGGATCGCGAGCGGGACCTCCGCGCCGGGCAGGGTGACGACGGCGGAGGGCTGCAGGACGCCGAGGACGTCGGAGGGGGCGAGGTAGAAGGCGCGGGAGCCGTTCGCGAACGTCCCCTGGTCGTCCCGGACGCGGACGGAGAGCGTGTAGCGCCAGGGGAAGCGGTCGTCCCCCTCGTCGAGCGGCGGCACGTCCACCTCGAGGTCCGCCTCCCCCTCGGGGCCGAGCTCCGGCGCCGAGGACCAGGGGTCGTCGTCCCAGGAGAGGCGGCGCGCGTCGATGCTGGAGTGGAGCCGGACGGGGACGGAGAGCCGCCCCTCGGTGGTGGAGGTGGAGCCGTAGGTCACGGCGCTCCCCTGGCCGCCGAGCCCCGCGTCGTCCACCCAGGCCGGGGCGTCGAGGAGGGAGCGGTAGAGGAAGACCTCGTACCTCGCCCCCGGGGGGGCGCCGCCTGCGAAGCGCCGGACGCGGAGCTTCGCCCGGAGCTTCTCCCCGGGCCGGACGCCGTCGCCGTCCGCGAGGACCTCGGCGTAGAAGGTCGGCTTCACGTACTCCTCCACGCGCGCCTCGGCGCCGTGGGGCTGGCCGTCGAGCGCGGCGGTGAGGCGGACGACCCCCGTCCCCACGTCCTCCGGGATCGCGAGGGCGCCGTGGAAGCAGCCGTACTCGTCGATCCGCGTCCGGAGCTTCACCTCGCGACCCTCCGCCACGGCGAGGGAGACCGTGACCTCGCGGTCGCGCGGTGTGAAGAGGCGGGAGAGGAAGGCGTCGGGGCGGCGGACGACCCCGCGGAACTGGACCGCGTCCCCGGGGCGGTAGATCGGCCGGTCGGAGTAGACGAAGACGTCGGGCGACGCCGCGAGGGTGGAGTAGAAGTCGGTGTCCACCACGGCGGTGTCCCCGCCGGAGGACGCGAGGACGAGGAGGCGGGGGTCCTTCGCAGGGAGCCGGACCTCTCCGCTGCCGTCGGTCCGCCCGCCGGGGCCCGGGCCCGCCGGCGTGCGGAGGCGCACCTCGGCGCCGGCGACCGGGGCGAGGTCCTTGCCGGCGACGCGGACGAGGACCTCGCCGTCCGTCTGCTTCACCTGGACCTCGAGGTCGGTGACGACGAGGACGACCTGGCCCTCGACCCGCCCCTGGACGAGCTGGAGCAGGTAGACGCCGGCGGGGAGGGGATCGAGGGCGACGCGGCGCTCCTCCCAGCCGCCGGCCCGTCCGAAGACCTCGAAGCCGGGCACGTTGAACTCGCGGCCCGGGCCGCCGAGGTCGAGGTTGAGCCACTGGCGCGAGACGAGGGCCGTGCCCGGGGGGAGGCTGACGAGCTTCTCCGGCCCCTCGGCGAGCGTGGCGAGTGGCCTCGCTTCCCGGGCCGTCTCCGGCCGCTTCGGGAGGGCCGGGGAGAGGGACGTGCGGAACTCCTCTCCGAGCGCGCGGTAGAGGAACGTCCCCGGGGCCCGCACCGCGTTGAGCCCCCGCGAGAGGAAGTGGGCCGGGTTGTCCCGGGTGGAGGGCTGCTCGTAGGCGCGGCGGAGGTTCGCCTGCTTCGCGAGGAAGGCCTCGAGCGACTCGGGCTTCAGGACCCGGAGCTCGACGGGCCCCCGCCGCTCGAAGGCGACCTCGACGATGGGCCGCTCGCCGGTCCCGAAGGTCCGGGAGACCGTGGCGTAGAGCGGCTTCGCCGTGGCGAGGGCGGGCAGGAGGGCGATCAGCGCGGCGAGGAGGCGGGGCGCGGGGAAGCCGGTGGCGGTCACGAGCGGAACCCTCCGGGAACGAGCGAGGCGCCGGCGGCGACGCCCCGGAGCCCCATGAACGGAAGCTCCTCGAGGAGCCGGCGCGCGGCCTCCACCTCCGGCGACGCGCCCTTCTTCGGGGCCTCCCTGCGCCAGGCGTCCCCGAGAACGCGGGAGAGGAGCACCCCGAGGTTGGCGGAGACGCCGAGGGAGACGGGCTGCCTCAGGCCCGCCGCGACGGCGGGCGAGGCGTCGAGGAGGGAAGGGGACTTCTTCCCGCAGGCTCGCTGCAGCGCCTGGCCGAGCTCGCCGGTGGAGGCGAGGACCTCGTGGCCGCAGGCGCGCCGCTGGTCCATCCGGTTCGGCCCGGAGAAGGCCTCGCGCAGGAGGCCGGCGTCGCGCTCCGGCCAGGCGAGGGCGACCTCCGTGGGGAGCGCCGGATCGCCCCGGGGGTTCCAGACGACGGCCACGGGGCGCGGTGCGTAGGCGCCCCGGTAGGAGCGGTCGAGATGCTGCCGGAGGGTGTCGCGCGAGAGCTTCTCGGGGAGCCGGAGCGTCGCGAGGAAGACGACGCCGGCGTCGGCGGGGACGAGCCGGAGCAGCGCCTCCGGCGGTGGAGCGGCGTCGAGCCGGCCAGGGTCCGCGAGGTCCCCGAGGATGCCGCGCGGCTCGAGGCGGTCACCCTCGAGGGCGAAGGCGAGGCGCGGCGCGGGGCCGAGCCCGAGGAGGGCGGCGCCGAGCTGGAGCTCCCTGTCCAGCGCGGAAGGGGAGAACGAGAGGGAGAGATCGACGCCCTGGGCGGCGGGGACGTCGGGGGGCGGGGCGCAGAGCGCCTGGACGACGGCGGTGGGCTTGCGGGCGAGGACGATCCGGCCGTCCTTGCGGGCGGCGAAGACCGCGTGCTCCGCGACGAGCCAACGGGACACGACCATCGGCTCCTGCGCCGGCGAGCCGGAGCCGGCCCCGGGGCAGTGCGGGGCGGTGTAGGTCCCGTTCCGCGCGACCCCCTCGAGGAGGTCGAAGGCGGAGGTCGCGGCCGAGGAGGGGCGCGGGACCACGAACGCGGGAGTGCCGGTCGCGGACGGGCCGGCGAAGAAGACGACGCGGAACGGGTCGGCGAGGAGCTTGCCTGCGACGACGTCCACCACCGCGCCCTCGAAGGCGCCGGCGAGGTCGCCTCCGCGGGTGGAGAGGAAGCCGGACCAGCCGCCGGCCATCATCCCCTGGCCGAGCGGCTCGCCCGCCGCCTTCGCGAGCCAGGCGTTCGCCCGGAGGGCCTTCCAGAGCTTCTCCGGGGAGTGGACGTCCGCCCAGACCGAGGGCTCCGGGGGGACGTCGGCGAGGGTGAGGGCCACCGCCGCCGGCTCGGGTGTCTGCGGGCCGCCGCCTCGCCTCGGGCCGCGGGAGGTGCGCAGGGCGACGAAGGCGATGACCCCGGCCGCGACGACGACGAGGAGCGGGATGGCGAGGCGTCTGTTCATGGCGTCCACTCCTCGAGCCGATAGAAGCCGAGGAAGAGGGGGTTCTCGGGGACGGGGCGCCAGCCGCGGGGCGCGTCCCGGAGGAGGTCGTCGAGCCGCCCGTGGCGCACCGCGGCTCCCTTCTCGCCCGGGTGGTAGACGACGAGCGTCCTCCCCTGGGCGCGGTCGTCCGGCCGCACGACGAGCATGAGGTGGTAGGCGGGGGCGCCGTCCTCCTCCTCGCGGGCGAAGGCGAGGAGGTCGCCGGAGCGGAGGCGGCCCCGGGCCTCGGCGTCGCGGCCGAGGAGCGCGAACGTCCCCGCGAGGAGCGTGGCCGCGTCGGCGAAGTGGGCCTCCTTGCCGGAGGCGTCGAGGAAGGGGCCGCTCGCCGCGCGGGAGGGGTCGAGGCGCCGGAAGGCGGTCCGGTAGGCGAAGCGGACGAGCCCGGCGCAGTCGCGCTGCGCCTCCGGCCAGGCCGGGTCCATCCGCTCGAGCTGGGCCACGGCCGTCTCCGCGACCATCCGGCGCAGGATCGCCTCGGAGGGCGGGGCCGCGGCGGCGCCGGCCGCGAGGAGAAGGGGCAGGACCATGGGGTCAGCGCCTCGCCCCAGGCATGGTGCGCCGTGCCCCCGCTCGCCCTTCGACAGGCTCAGGGCGAGCGGACTCTGCCATCCGCTCGTGGTGACCTCTCGACAGGCTCGGGGGAACCACGAGCGGTGTCGGGGATCGGCGAATCGGATCTTCTCGGGTGGGTCGCGGCACTAGTAGTCCTCGGACTCCACGCTCTGCTTCTTCTGCACCTGCGCCGCGACCGCCTCGAGGTTCGGCGGCCAGCCCGGGCCCGGGACGTCCTGGCCAGGGACGTGGACGTCGGCGCGCCCCTCGCCGAGGACGTTCACCCAGGCGAGGATCCGGGTGGTGCCGGGGGTCGCGAGCGGGATCTGGACGAGCCGCTTCGTCTCGGCGGGCGTCCCCTCGAAGAGCGTGAGGTTCAGCGTCGCGACCGCGTGCGCCTTGTCTCCCGAGGGCCAGTAGTTCGCCGCCACGAGGAAGACGCCCCGCGGCGGGGCGCGGTGGACGTAGAGGTACGGCCCGTAGCCCGGCTGGTCGAAGCTGCCCCCCTGCTCGTTCAGGAAGAAGGTCCCGCCGGAGGGGCTCGCCGTGTTCGCCCAGAAGACGTGGGCCATCTGCTCGAAGAGGAGCGTCCCGTCGGGAGCGAGGGAGGTGGCCGTCGGCTCGTAGAGGTGCAGGTCGGTGTAGACGCCGTCGGTGTCGGAGGTGAGCACGACCTTGAACGGGACCGGGGGAACCTGGGCGTAGCAGGTGACCTGCGCCTGTCCCACGCCGCCCCGGTTCGTCGCCATCGCGACGACCACGTTCTTGCCGGCGGCCGCCGGGAACTTGCGCGAGAAGCGCCCGCGGAAGGTCCGGAGGAGGTACCGGTCTCCGTTGATCGAGAGGGTGATCGGATCGACCGTCGGGTCGGAGACGGTCCCCTCGACGGAGATCATCCGGCCGACGCTCCAGCCCCCGGCCGGCGCGGTGAGCGTGACGACGGGGCGCTCCTTGCCCTGGCCGGCGGGGACCCCGGATTCCCGGGGCCGCGCCCCCTCGGGCGAAGCGGCGAGGAGCGCGGCGAGCGCGAGGAGCGTGACGTGCATTCCGATCCCTCCCGCACCGTGGTCGGTGCCCGGTCGGTGCCGGCGGATCGTAGCCGACCGGTCGCCCGGGGAGGGAGCAAAACCTGGACCAGGAGTGGAGACGACGCAAACGGGCGTGAAGACGGGGATCTCGGGGCAGGGACCGGAGCCTGCGTCCGCCGGGACACGAGGGGATTCCCCCCCCCGGTCTCTCTCGGGGCCGCCCGGTTGCGTCCATCCGGACCGTTCGTGGTTCCCCCGAGCCAGTCGAGGGGGTCACCACGAGCGGACTTGCCTGCACGCGAGCGGGTCTGCACGCAGCCGCTCGCCCTGAGCCTGTCGAAGGGCGAACGCCGGCTGTCTCTCAGCGCCGCTTGCGCCGGCTCCGCTTCCTCGGTGGCTCGGGAGGCGGGGGCGTGCCCGCGGCGAGGAGCGCGAAGGAGAGCGGTTCGTAGGTGGGTCCGGAGGCGGCGTGGAGGTTCCGCTCGACCGCGCCCTCGAGCCGCAGGACGTAGCGGGAGGCCGGAACGAGCGGGGCTCCCGGGGCGAGGGTCAGGGTCGTCCTCCCTCCGACCTCGGTCGTCCCGGTCGCGGGGAGCTGGGCGTCCTGGGCGTCGAGGAGGACGAGCCGCGCGTCGCGCACCGTCGCGGAGAGGACGACCTCGAAGGACGAGCCCGGGTCCAGGACGGTCTCCGCCGCGGGATCGAGCGCGAGCCGGGCGGCCGGCTCGATCGCCGCCGCGGAGACGAGGATGCCGGTGGCGGGGAGCGAGGGAGGAGGGGAGGGTGGCTGCGCCGAGCCTCCGGGGGGCTCGTTCGCAGGGCTGGAGGGGGCGCCATCGCCCGGCGTGACCGCGGCGGGAGGAGGCGCAGGCGTCTCGGGGGGACGGTCCCGGTGGCAGCCGAGGATGAGGACCGCGGTGGTGGCGAGGGCCAGCCAGACGGGAGGCCGCAGGCCAGGGGGCCGGGGGCGGAGGGGCACGCGTGTCTCCATCAGCGCCCCGGTCTACCATGGCTTTCCCGGATCGGAGGTGTGCAGGACCCGGGGCATCCGGAGGAGGCACGGCAATGCCCAACACCCCGGGTTTCGTGACCCACGCGCTCGATCTCCTCGCCCTCGTGGGGCCGGTCCAGGCCCGCGCGATGTTCGGCGGCCACGGCCTCTACGCCCGCGGGGTGATGTTCGGCCTCCTCGACGACGACGAGCTCTTCCTGAAGACGGACGAGACGTCGCGGCCCCGCTTCGTCGAGGCCGGCTGCCGGCGGTGGGTCTACGTCGACAAGAAGCAGCGGATGGAGAACACGAGCTACTTCCGTCCGCCGGACGAGGCGCACGAGGACGCGGAGGCGATGCTGCCGTGGGCCCGGCTCGCGCTCGAGTCGGCGCTTCGGCTCCAGGCGGCCAAGGCGGCGAGGAAGACCGGGCGAAGGCGCGGAACGGCCAGGGGAAGATCGCCCGGGGGCGAGCCTCGCCGGCCGACGACGCGGCGGAGGGGCAAGGGCCGCTCCCGCTGAGCGCCTCCGTCGAGGCCGTCGAGATGCTCCTGAACCACCGCGAGCTAACGATCCAGGAGCCGGAGGTCGTCGAGCGAGCGCTCGGCCATTTCCGGAAGCGGCCGACCCTCGGCTTCTCCGACTGCCTCGTGCTGGAGGCGGCCCGGAAGGCGGGACACGTTCCGCTCGGGACGTTCGACCGAGAACTGGCGAAGGTCGGTGGCGCCGAGCTCCTGCAGGCGCGGCCAGCGGAGCGCTGACCGGGGCTGCACCCGGGGACGTCCTCGCCGACAGGCGGGGTGGAGGAGGAGCTCCGGTTGCGCTATACATGTATAGCGAGGAGACATCCGATGCTAGCCCTGCGACTCCCCAAGGACCTCGAAGCCCGCCTCGCGGCTCTCGCGCGGGCCACGGGCCGAACGAAGAGCTACTACGCGCGCGAGGCCATCGGCCTGCTTCTCCAGGAGCTCGAAGGGGCCTACCTCGGTGGACGGCGGAGGACGGTTCGGCACGAGAAGGCGGCGGGCAGGGAGGTAGCGGTGGTGACCGTGCCGAACCTCGACGCCCTGGTGGCCGCCAAGAAGCGCGCGTCTCGAGCCGCGGATCAGGAGGCGCTCCGGTCCGGGCGCCTCACCCGCCAGCAACTGGGCCGGAAGAACAGCTCGACTCTCGGTGGGACCTTCACCGTGGACATGAAGCGTGCCGCCCGAATCCGCTTCTAGGCCGCGGCGGGTCACGCTCGCGGAGGTCGGGCCCGTTCTCGATGTCGTCGCCGCCGGAGGGCGCGACCTCGTGCTCGTCGGTGGGCAGGCAGTGAACTTCTGGGCGGAGCACTACGCCTCCCGGGTTCCCGCCCTCGAAGCCGAGGCCCCGTTCACGAGCGGGGATCTCGACCTCGTCGGAGCCGCTGCCCTCCAGGAGGCCAGCCGGATCGCGGCGGCGCTTGGCGGGACCGTGCGCCGCCCGCCGCCGCGGTACGACCGCTCCGTGATCGCAGCCCAGGTGACGTACAGCGATTCAGCGGGGGACGAACGCGACATCCAGTTCCTGCGACGCATGTGCGGGACGGACGCGAAAGAGGTCATTCGCACCTCGATCCCCATCCGGCCGGGGCTTCGCGTGATGCACCCGGTCGCGTGCCTCGAGAGCCGCATCCACAACATCGTGGAGCTGCCCCAGGAGTACGACACCCCGGCCGGACGCCAGCAAGCGCGTGTCGCGATCCTGTGCGGGCGCGAGTTCTTGCACGACGCTCTCGACGCCGGCGAGGTCGAGACGGTGCATCGCTTCAACCAGCGGATCTTCCGGCTGGCCCGCGACCGCGCGCGGCGGCGCGCGGCCTCTGGCCTGAGACCGTTCGATGCGGTCGTGGTGGATCCACGCCTCCCGGAAGCGTTCCTGACGCGCGACTACCCGAGGATGCAGCGGTCGATGGAGCAAGCCCTGCGCCGAGGCGGCCGCCGCGGCATGGAGCGGTAGAGCGGACCGCTCTGCACCTCCACGGTGGCGGATGGGGCGACACCGGCGACACCTCTACTCTACGTGGTCGGAAGTACCGACCCAGAACGCAACAACCCCCAAGGTGCCCGGGCGTCCGAGTCTGGGCAACTTCGGGAGGTGTTGCGTCCTGGCGAAGCCTGCTCAGATCGCTGCGGCACAGCCAGATGGGCGCGCTCGGCCGAGGCGATCGGGGGGGGCAGTGTTGCGTTCACGCGGGAGGCCATCTTGTTGCGGCGTGAGGGCACCCGACCGGGCCTCGGCGGGGGCGCTCGCGGGGCGCCCGCGGAACGGAGCAGCAGTCGGATGCCGGAGCCGCTGATATGATCCGAGGCGAGATGCTCCCGAGGGTTCCAGAGGCGCGCGAGGTCACGGCACGGCTGGATGCCAGCGCGTCGGCATTGCTGCCGTTCGCTCGTCGCTACATCTGGTGGAAGCCGGCCTCGGAGGCCCTCGCGCAGCCGCGCCGAGTCATCGCCCAGGTGATGAACCTCGGCGACCACGGAGACATCGAGGCCCTCGCGCGGATCGTCGGGGAAGGGGTACTCCGAGACGTCCTGGAGCACGCAGAGGCCGGGCAGTTCAGCGAGCGCGCCTGGGCTTACTGGCACTACCGGCTCGAGCTCGCGGACGTAGGCCGGGTCCCGCCGCTGCCACAGCGGAGGATCTCCTGACCCGGGCGTTCACTCCACGGCTCGACGTTCTCCCGGACGAGCAGCGTCGGCTCTGGCCCGAGCTCGCGCCGAGCTCGGGCCTTGGCGTGGTCCTGTACGGAGGGACCGCGCTCGCGCTTCGGATCGGGCATCGCGCCTCGGTCGACTTCGACTTCTTCACAGACGCACCGCTCGATCGCGGGGCGATCCAGGCGGCGCTTCCGTTCGTCCGCCGCGCTCGTGTGCTGCAGGACGAGCGCAACGCCTGGACGATGCTGGTCGCACCGCCTGGCGCTCCGGGGGGGCGGGAGGTGAAGGTGTCCTTCTTCGGCGGGATCGACTTCGGTCGGGTTGGAACGCCGGAACGGACATCGGACGGAGTCCTGGTCGTTGCTTCGCTCGCGGACATTCTTGCGACGAAGGTGAAAGTGATCCTGCAGCGCGCCGAGGCCAAGGACTACCGCGACATCGCCGCAATTCTTCGGGCCGGCGGCGACCTCGCCGCGGGTCTCGCCGCGGCCGCAGCGATGTACGGGCCCAGTTTCCAACCTGCCGAGAGCCTGCGCGCGCTCGTATTCTTCGGAGACGGTGACCTGGGATCCCTGACCGAGCCGGAGCAACGTGTTCTGGTGAAGGCCGCGTCCGCGGTCCGCGAGCTGCCCGAGGCGCGAATTCTGTCCCGCACGCTCTCCGAGGCCGTTCGCCGCGACCGCGGTCCCGGGCTGAGCCGCTAGCCTCGTCGGCTCCTCCAGCGTCGCCGCCCGCCTCGACCGCATCACCATCGAACCGGCGTCCGATAATGTACATTATGGTAACTCGCCCGACGCCGCCGGCTGGGTCACCGGCTCGCCGGCCGCCCCGGGGTCTCGTCCTCGCCGAGCCCGTCTTCCCCGGGAATCGCGTGGTGCTCCCCGTGGCCGCAGCAGCCCTGCTGCCGGGCGAGGACCTTCACGATGCGGGGGGCGTCCGCGGCCTCCGCGACCGTGCACGGGCACTTCTCGTGGCCCGTCGTCGCGAGCCGGGCGTGGACGACCGAGAGCGCGTCGAAGAGCTCCTGCTTCACGCGGCGGAGCCGCTCGAGGCGCCGCTGGGCCTCCTCGAGGTGGCCGGCGAGCAGCTCGCGGAACCGGACGGCGAACTCCGCGGCGTCGTGGCAGCCCGACCGCATCTCGAGGATCGCGCGGATGTCGCAGAGCGAGATCCCGAGCTCCCGGAGATCGCCGATGAGCCGGAGCCGGTCGAGATCCTCGCCCCGGTACCGCCGGTGGCCGCCGTCGCTCACTACGGCCGGCTGGAGCAACCCCTGCTCCTCGTAGAACCGGATGGTCCGGACCGTGGTGCCGGTGGCCCGGGCCAGGTCCCCGGATGAGAGGTCGGCCGTCATCGCGAAGGGGCCTAACCACCCGATTCGACGAAATCAACGGGCGAATGACGCCCCGGGCCCGCCGGAGGCACCGGAATGGGCTTGATCCCGGTCATTCATGAGGATTAGGGACCGCGAGGCCCCGGGCAGGGGCCCCGGGAAGGAGAAAGAGGGTCATGCACGAGGTCGTGTCGGTGGTGCCGGGTGGACGGAGGCGGAGCTCCACGGCGGCGGGGCTCCGGATCTACGGCGAGGCGCCGCTGCCCACCGAGCGCGGGGTCTTCCGGACGGTCGTCTTCCGCGAGGAGCGGACGGGGGAGGAGCACGTCGCCATGGTGCTCGGCGAGGTGCAGGGTGAGGACGTCCCGGTCCGGGTCCACTCGGAGTGCCTCACGAGCGAGGTGCTCGGCTCCCTGAAGTGCGACTGCCGGGCCCAGCTCGACCGGGCGCTCGACTTCATCGCCGCGCAGGGGCGCGGCGCCCTCCTCTACCTCCGCCAGGAAGGGCGCGGGATCGGGCTCGGGAACAAGATCCGCGCCTACGCCCTCCAGTCCGAGGGGCACGACACCTACGAGGCGAACCGGCTCCTCGGCTTCCCCGAAGACCTGCGCCGCTACGACGTCGCCGCCGGGATGCTCGGGCTCCTCGGGGTGCGCTCCGTCCGGCTCGTCACGAACAACCCGCTCAAGATCTCCGGGCTCGTCGAGGCGGGGGTGAAGGTCCTCGGGAGGATCCAGCTCCCCTCCCCCGCGAATCCCCACAACGTGGAGTACCTCCGCGTGAAACGCGAGCGGACCGGTCACCTCATCGAGACGGACGCCTCGGGGGTGCGGGCGAAAGCGGGCTGACGCTGCCCGCCGGCCGGGCGCGCGGTACCGTCCGCCCTTCGACAGGCTCAGGGCGCGAACGATTGCATGCGAGACCGTTCGTGCTGACCCTTCGACAGGCTCGGGGCGAGCGGAATCCCAGGATTCGCTGCCGCTTCGAGCTCGTCCGCCTACCCCGGCGTGGGCGCCGGCGGCGCGGCGGCGGGCGCCGGCTCCGGCCTCTCCGCGATCGCCTTGATCCCGGCGAGGCCCGCGTCGAAGTCCTTCGCGATCATCCCTTCCATGTCCATGAACACCCCGACGAGCTTCTCCATGAAGGAGAGCTTCCCCTCCATGTTCCAGGAGACCTTCGTCGCGCTCCCATCGGGGACGAGCTGGAAGCCAGTCGTCGCGACGGACTGGTGGGGCTTCAGGAACTCGAGCCGGAAGGTGACGCGCGTGGGCGGGCTCACCTCGAGGATCGTCATCTTCCCCTCGCCTACCTGGTCGTTCCCGGCCCAGGAGTAGCCCGCGCCCGGCTGCGCGGGATCGCCGGAGAACTGCTTCTTCATCGACGGGTCGAGCTCGTCCCAGGGCGACCACTCGTCCATCCGGCGGAGGTCGGCCACGAGCGGGTAGATCCGCTCGGGGAGAGCCGCGACCGACGTGGTCCGCTCCACCCGGAAGCTCCCGGGGCGCGAGGCGACGAAGGCGAGGAATCCGGCGACGGCGACGAGGAGGACGACGAGGACGACGGCGAGCTTCTTCAGCATGGGGGGGGCCTCCCGTTGCAGGAGAGCCCCCTTTAGCGCACTCCGCGTGCGCGGGCTGCCCCAATCGACGCTGCTACCCTCCCAGGATCTCGCGGGCGATCACGATCCGCTGGATCTCGCTCGTCCCCTCGTAGATCGTCTGCACGCGCGCGTCGCGGTAGAGCCGCTCCACCGGGTACTCCCGGGTGTAGCCGTACCCCCCGTGGATCTGGACCGCGCGCGCCACGGCCCGCTGGGAGGCCTCGCTCGCGAAGAGCTTCGCCATCGCCGCCTCCCGGCCGAACGGGAGTCCCGCCCCCTTGAGGAAGGCCGCCCGGTGGGCGAGGAGGCGGGCGGTGTCCCGGTCCGTCGCCATGTCGGCGAGCATGAACTGGATGGCCTGGAAGCCCGCGATGGGCTGGCCGAAGGCCCTCCGCTCCCTCGCGTGGGCGACGCTCGCGTCGAGCGCCGCCCGGATGGTGCCGGTCGCCTGGGCGGCGATGCCGATCCGTCCGCCGTCGAGCGCGGAGAGGGCGATCCGGAACCCCTCCCCCACCTCGCCGAGCCGGGCCTCGTCCGGCACCTCGCAGCCCTCGAAGGCGAGGGAGACGGTCGTGCTCGACCGGATCCCCATCTTCTCCTCGTGCCGTCCCACGCCGAGCCCGGGGGTCCCCTGCTCCACGAGGAAGGCGGTGGGGCGCGGCGCGCCGGTCCCGGGGTCCGCCTTCGTCCAGACGACGAGCACGCCCGCGACGTCGCCGCTCGTGATCCACTGCTTCGCCCCGTCGAGGACCCAGCCGCTCCCCTTCCGGACGGCCTTCGTCGCGATGGCGCCCGCGTCGCTCCCGGCCTGCGGCTCGGAGAGCGCGAAGGCCCCCGCGAGCCACTCGCCCGAGGCGAGCCGGGGCAGGCACCGGGCCTTCTGGGCCTCGGTGCCCCAGCGGGCGATGGTCTCGCCCACCATGTTCGTCACCGCCATCGTCACGGCGACCGAGCAGTCGACGGCGGCGAGCTCCTCCACCGCGAGGGCGTAGGCCACCGGGCCGGCCCCGGAGCCCCCGTGCTCCTCCGGGACGTTCACGGCGAGGAGGCCGAGCCCGCCGAGGGCGCGCATGATCCCGGCGGGGAACTCGCCCGTCCGATCGCGCTCCGCCGCGCCTGGGGCGACCTCCTCGCGCGCGAACCGGCGCGCGGTCTCCAGGACCGCGCGCTCCACGTCGGCGATCTCGAAGTCCATCCGCGCTTCAGTCCTTCAGCACCGACGCAGCGATCACGAGCCGCTGGATCTCGCTCGTGCCCTCGTAGATCTCGGTGATCCGGCTGTCTCGCCAGTGGCGCTCCGCGTCGTAGTCCTTCACGTAGCCGTAGCCGCCGTGGATCTGGATCGCCTTCGAGGTCACCCGCTCGCTCATCTCCGAGGCGTAGAGCTTCGCCATCGCGCTCTCGGCGGAGTGGCGGACCCCCTTGTCCTTGAGGAAGGCGGCGCGGAGGGTGAGGAGCCGCGCCGCGTCGAGCTCCGTCGCCATGTCGGCGAGCATGAACTGGATCGCCTGGAACTGGGAGATGGGCTGCCCGAAGGCCTTCCGCTCCTTCGCGTAGGCGGTCGCCTCCTCGAGGGCCGCCGCGGCGATGCCGAGGGCCTGCCCGGCGATGCCGATCCGGCCGCCGTCGAGCGTGCCCATCGCGATCTTGAAGCCGTCCCCCTCCCCGCCGAGCCGGTACCGCTCCGGGAGGACGCAGGCCTCGTAGAAGAGCGAGCAGGAGCCGGACGCGCGGATGCCCACCTTGTCGTCCGGCTTCCCGCGGGAGAACCCCTTCGCGTCGGCCGGGACGAGGAAGGCCGAGATCCCCTTGTGCCGCTTCGCCCTGTCCGTCATCGCGAAGACGAGGATGGCGTCCGCCTGCGGGCCGTTCGTGATGAAGTTCTTCGTCCCGTCGAGGACGTACTCGCTCCCCCTCTTCACGGCGACGGTCCGCATCTCGGCGGCGTCGGACCCGCTCATGGGCTCGGTGAGGGCGAAGGCCCCGATCTTCTTGCCGCTCGCGAAGGGGGTGAGGAACTCCTTCTTCTGCTCGTCGGTGCCGTACTTCATCACCGGATCGCAGTAGAGGGAGTTCGAGACGCTCATGATGACGCCCGTGCCGGCGCAGCCCCGGGAGATCTCCTCCATCGCCACCGCGTAGGAGACGTTGTCCATCCCCGCCCCGCCCCACTCCTCCGGGACGGCGACCCCCATGAGCCCCATCTCGCCGAGCTCCTTCACCGCCGCGGCCGGGAACTCGTGCTTCTCGTCCCACCTCCGCGCGTTCGGCTTCAGCTGCTCGTTCGCGAAGTCGCGGCAGAGCTCCCTCACCTGGCGCTGCTCGTCGGTCAGCTGGACGTTCATCTCGGCTCCCGTCTCACTTTCCCTGGAAGTTGGCGGCGCGCTTCTCGAGGAAGGCCTTCATCCCCTCGAGGGCGTCGTCGGTGGCGAAGGAGGCGGCGAACGCCTGGCGCTCGAGCTCGTTCGCGACCCCGAGGTCGGCGTCGGCGCCCGCGTGGACGGCCCGCTTCGCGAGGGCGACGGCGACGGGCCCCCTCGAGGCGATCTTCCGCGCCTGGGCGACGGCGTGGTCGAGGAGCCCGGCGAGGGGGAGGACGTCGAGGACGAGCCCCATCGCCTTCGCCCGGGCGGCGTCGTAGTGGTCCCCGGTGAGGACGATCTCGAGCGCCCGCATCTTCCCCACCCGGCGGGTGAGCCGCTGGGTGCCGCCGAAGCCGGGGATGATCCCGAGGTTCACCTCGGGCTGGCCGATCCGGGCGTTCTCGCTCGCGTAGACGAGGTCGCAGGCGAGGGCCACCTCGCTCCCGCCCCCGAGGGCGAAGCCGTTCACCGCGGCGATCGTCGGGATGGGGAGCCGCTCCAGCCGCTCGAGGAGCCGGTGGGCCCCCTCGGCGAAGGCGCGGGCCTCGGTGGGGGTCATCGCGGACATCGCGGCGATGTCCGCGCCGGCGACGAACGCCTTCTCCCCCGCCCCCGTGAGGACGAGGGCCTTCACCGCGCGGTCCCGCTCCACGAGGGCGATGACCTCGGCGAGCTCCGCGAGCGTCTTCGCGTCGAGCGCGTTCAGGACCTTCGGCCGGTTGAAGGTGAGGATGCCGACGCCGTCCTTCACCTCGAAGAGCAGGTTCTCGTAGCCCATCGTCAGCCCTCGTAGCGGTAGAAGCCGCGCCCGGCCTTGCGCCCGTGCCAGCCGGCGGCGACGTACTGCCGGAGGAGCGGGGCGGGACGGTACTTGTCTTCGCCGAGCTCCCGGTGGAGCACCTCGGCGATGTAGAGGCAGGTGTCGAGGCCGATGAAGTCGGCGAGCGTGAGCGGGCCCATGGGGTGGTTGAGCCCCAGCTTCACGCCCGTGTCGATGTCCTCGGGCGAGGCGAGCCCCTCCTGGAGGGCGAAGCAGGCCTCGTTGAGGAGGGGGATGAGGATCCGGTTCACGATGAACCCGGGGGAGTCCTTCGCGGTCACCGTGGTCTTCCCGAACCGCTTCGCGAGGGCGACGGTCGCCTCGTAGGTCGCGTCGGAGGTCTGCAGGCCCCGGATGATCTCCACGAGCTGCATCACCGGCGGGGGGTTCATGAAGTGCATCCCGATGAACCGCTCGGGGCGCTTCGTCCCGGCGGCGAGGGCCGTGATGGAGATGGAGGAGGTGTTCGAGGCGAGGATCGCCTCGGGGCGGAGCATCGCGTCGAGCTTCTGGAAGACGGCCCGCTTCACCGCCTCGCTCTCCACGATCGCCTCGATGGCGAGGTCGGCCCCGGCGCAATCGTCGAGGGAGGCGGCCGGGCGGATCCGGCCGAGCACCTTCTCCCGCTCGTCCGCCGGGATCTTGCCCTTCTCCACGAGCTTCGCGAGGACCTTGCCGAGCTTCTCCACCCCCTTCTTCGCGAGGTCCGGCGAGGCGTCCGCGAGGACCACCTCGACGCCCGCCTGGGCCGCCACCTGGGCGATGCCCGATCCCATCTGTCCGGCGCCCACGATCGCCATCCTGTCGATGCCCATCTCTCCTCCGGGGGCTCGCCGTCCCGGTCCGGGCTCGGCGGCCGAAATTCGGGGTGCAGCGGGACGGAGAGGGTCCGACGAAACCGGCTCCCGTGCAAGGAGGAAGGCGCGGGCGGAGAGGCGGGGCCGCCGGCGGGAGCGCTCCCTCAGCTCCGCACCAGCCGGGCGACGCTCCGGCGCGCGCTCGACCGGCCCGCCGCGCGGAGCTCAACGAGGACGTCCTGGAGCATCGCCAGGTCGAAGGGCTTGGCGAGGATCGGCTGTGGCTGCCCGGCGAGGAACGCGCGCGCCTCGCGGGGGACGGATCCGGCGGTCATGAACGCGACCTTCGGCATCGCCTGGGGGGCGCGCAAGGGGAGCTCGGCCCAGAACCGCTCACCGCCGCCTCCGTGGATCGTCACGTCGCACAGGACGAGGTCGAACTCCCCCGAAGCGACGGCGTCGAGCCCCGCCCCGAGGCCGGCGGCGACGCTCACCTCGTGCGCCCGCCCGATGAGCCGAGCCATCGACGAGAGGACGTCCTCGTCGTCGTCCACGATGAGGATGCGCGATCGGGCGGGAGCGGCCGGGAGCGGCGCGGGCGTGGGGAGGCCGCCCGGGGCCGGGGCCTGGGCGCGCCGGAGCTCGACGACGGCGCGCGTCCCGCGTCCGAGGGTGCTCTCGACGGCGAGGCGCCCCTGCATGCTCGTCACGAGGCCGAGCGAGACGGCGAGCCCGAGCCCCGTGCCCATCTCCGGCGGCCTCGTGCCGTGGTAGGGCTCGAAGACGTGGAGGAGCGCCTCCTCCGACATGCCGGCGCCGTCGTCCTCCACCACGAGCCGGACCTCGTCCCCCCGCTCCTCGGCCCGCACGCAGACCCTCCCGCCCCGGCCCGCCGGGATGGCGTGGGCCGCGTTCACGAGGAGGTTCGAGACCACCTGGACGAGCGAGTCCTCGTGGGCGCGCAGGTGGATCGCAGGAGAGACGCGAACGTCCCAGGCGAGGCGCGGGCCGCCGAGCGGGCGCGCCGCTCCCATCGCCGCCTCGACCACCCAGGCGGCGTTCACGGAGCCGAGGGGCTCCTCCAGGCCTCCGGCGGTCCGCCCGGCCAGCAGGAGCTGGCGGGAGAGGGCCACGATGCGCCGCGTACCCGCCTCCGCGTCGCGGAGGCTCGTCCAGAGCCGGTCGCGCGGATCGTCCCGGAGCTCCGCGGCGAGGAGGTCGAGGTTGCTCGCGACGATCGTCGCCGGGTCGTGGACCTCGCGCGCGACGCCGGCGGCGAACTGGCCCAGCGCGGCGAGCCGCTCCGCCCTCGCCAGCGCCGACTGGCTCTGCTCGAGGGCGGAGGCGCGCTTCGCCGCGAGGCCCGCGAGGCTCGCGCCGAGCCTCCGGAGCTCGTTCGCGCTGCTGCCGACTCGCTGGATCGTGACGAGCCCGAGGACCGTGATCGGCCCGTAGAAGGCGAAGTCGATGAGGTACGGGGTGGGGAGCGGCAGGCCCACGACCACGAGCGCGTCGTGGACCGCCATGACGAGGATGGTCACGGTGCAGGCGAGGTGCGCCCACGGCAGCGGCGCTCCCGCCCGGCCGTATCGCAAGGAGAGCCCGACGCCCCAGAGCCCGTAGGCGCCGATCACCGCGTACATCACGGCGCCGGCCGGGGTGACGACGGGGTCGTGGTAGACGAGCCCCGCCCACTCGAGCGGGCGCAGCGCGATGGCGTCGCCGTAGACGGCCCCCGGCCAGAGGGCGGCGAGGCCGGCGGCGACGAGCCCCCAGAGCGCCGCCCGGCGCCTCGGGGTGAGCGTCCGCCGTCCCCAGCGGGGGAGGTAGACGTGCCAGGCGACGACGTGCAGGGCGATGGCCGTGACCTGGAGCCGGTTGGTCCAGAGGTAGACCCACGACGGGACGTCGAGAGTGGCGGTGAAGCTGCATCCGGCGGCGGCTGCGGCGGTGAGGGCGACCCAGGTGAGGGGGCGGACGTCGTCCCAGTCGGGAACCCGGCCGAGGAGGAACGCGCAGGCGGCCGCGATGGTGGTCACCGCGACGCTGAGGAGGGTCGAGACGGAGGCCAGGTTGAACGGGTCGGTGGGCATTCTTCCCCCGGGTTCCGCGGGGCCCGCAGGGGAGTAGCACGCACGACGCGTGAAGCGGAACGGATCACGTGTGCCGTGACCGAGGGACAGCCACGGCGCCGCGGGGAGGTGGATGTGGGAGGCTTCCGGGGCGCTCACCGCAGCAGGGAGAGCGCGATCGTCCCGTCCTCGTGGATCGAGACGGACCTCGCGCCCCGCCGCTCCCCGCCCGGCTCGTCCAGCCCCCAGGCGACCTCGTGAGTCCCCTGCGGGAGCTGGGCCTCGTGCCGGACCTGGACGGGGCCGCTCGCTCCCGGGGCGAGCCGGAACTCCGCACGGCGGACGATTTCTCGGCCGCGCCGGATCTCCACCCGGAGGGCCGTCGCGTCCGCCGGCACCTCGTAGACGAGGACCACGTCCTTCGGGCCGCCGCCGAACAGGATCCAGGCGACGGCGACCGCCCCGACGACGGCGACGAGCCTCGCGAGGTGCTTCAGTGGGTCCATCCGGACCGTTCGTGGTTCGACAGGCTCACCACGAACGGCCTGAGTGGGAACCGTTCGCCCTGACCCTGAGCCTGTCGAAGGGTCGAAGGGCGAACGCCGAGGCTCGATTCGAAGGATCACGGCCATCACTTGCGCCCCTTCCCCTTCCCTCTCGCCTTCCGGGGAGGGCGGCGTGCGTCGCCCGTCACCGACGCGCGGGGCCTTCCCAGCGCGTCCGGCCGGACGCGGACCTCCGCGCGGATCTCCACGACGCTCTCCCCGAGCGCCTTCCAGAACTCCCGCTGCACGGCCTCCGACTGCAGGAAGCGCCGGATCTCGTCCGCGAACACCCGCAGGATCTCGTCCTTCGCCCCCTGCGCCTGCTGGCCGACGAAGCCGATGACCTCCTTCGGCAGCTTCCAGTCGCGGGCGAGCCTCCGGGCGCTCTCCTCGGTGAGGAAGAGCGCCCCCATCCCCGCGAGGAGCGCCTTCTTCACCCCGTCCGCGAGGGAGCCGCGCGGGGCCTCGTCCGCGAGCGGGTCGGGCGGCGCGAAGTCGTCCCGTGGCCCGGCCATGCGTCCCTCCTCAGGCTCGCGGCTGCGCCCCGAGGACGGGCAGCCGCGGCGCCTTCATCACCTGCGTGCTCACCGCCCCGGCCACGTTCTGCGCCACCGAGAGGAAGGCCTGGGCCTGGGGGCTCTCGGGCGCGCCCGCGACGATCGGGAGCCCCTTGTCCCCGCCCTCCCGGATGGCGAGGTCGATCGGCACCTCGCCGAGGAAGCGGATGCCCATCTTCTCCGCCGCCGCCCTCGCGCCGCCGTGGGCGAAGATGGGCGTCTCCTGCCGGCAGTGGGGACAGACGAAGGAGGACATGTTCTCCACGAGCCCGAGGACCGGGATCGACACCTTGTCGAACATGAGCTTCGCCCGGATCACGTCGGCGAGGGCGAGGTCCTGCGGCGTCGAGACGAGGACGACCCCGGAGGAGCGGACGTTCTGGGCGAGGGTGAGGGGGATGTCCCCGGTCCCGGGCGGGAGGTCGAGGAGCAGGTAGTCGAGCTCGCCCCAGTTCACGTCGCGCAGGAGCTGGAGGAGGGCGCCCGTGACCATCGGGCCGCGCCAGATGAGGGCCTGGTCGGGGTCCACGAGGAAGCCGATCGACATCGTCGCGACGCCGTGGGCGTGGAGCGGCTCGAGCTTCTGTCCGTCCTTCGACGTGGGCCGCCCGGTGATGCCGGTGAGGACCGGGATCGACGGGCCGTAGATGTCCGCGTCCAGGATCCCCACCTTCGCGCCGAGCCTGCCGAGGGCGACGGCGAGGTTCAGCGCGACGGTGCTCTTGCCGACGCCCCCCTTCCCCGCCCCGACGAGGACGATGTTCTTCACGCCGGGGGTGAGCTGTCCCTGGGCGGCGCCGGGCGCCGCGCGGACCTGGGCGCCCCAGGCGAGCTCGACCTTCTTGAAGCCCGCGCCGGCGAGCGCCGCCCGGACGTCGTTCCCGATCGTCTCCTTCAGCGGGCAGGCCGGGGTCGTGAGCTCCACCGTGAGGCGGACCGTCTCGCCGTCCACGGACAGGTTCTTGATCATCCCGAGGGACACGAGGTCCCGGCGGAGCTCGGGGTCCATCACCTTCTTCAGGGCGGCCGTCGCGGCCTGGGCGTCGAGGGACATGGCGCGAGACTTATAGCGGGCCGGGAGGGGCTTCTCAACGGCGGCCGGCAGGGGCGCTCATTCGAGCGCGTCCACCCGCCAATCCGCTCCCTCGGCGACGAGCACCGCCGCGCGCCCGCCATCGAGCGGCAGGGAGAGCCGCGCCCCGCCCTCGTCGGGCACGAGCGGCACGCCGGCGTCGAGCCGGGGGAGGACCCTGCGCGCCGCCTCCCCCGCGGCGGGTCCCGCCCCGGAGTGATCGAGCGCCAGCCGGCCGGGGCCGTAGGCGGACC
>JBBIPT010000026.1:0-23598 GCA_037442705.1 Anaeromyxobacter sp. | reverse complement strand
GCGCGGACGAGCGCCCAGGCAGCCGCCCGCGCCGCACCGCCCGCTCCGGCGAGGAGCGCCCGGGCCCCCTTCGCGAGCCCCGCCGCCTCGAGGAGGGCGAGGCAGGCCGGGGCGTCGGTGTTGAACCCCTCCCAGCCCTTCGCCGCGCGGCGGAGCGTGTTCACCGCCCCGACCTCGCGCGCGACGGGATCCACGCTCGCGCAGAGCGGGAGGACCGCCTGCTTGTGCGGGACCGTGACGTTCAGCCCCTGGAAGCCGAGGGCGTGGGCGCCGCGGATCGCCTCCGCGATCCGCTCCGGCGGGACGGCGAGCGCGACGTAGACCGCGTCGATCCCGAGGTGGGCGAAGGCTGCGTTCTGCATCTCCGGCGACCGGCTGTGCGCGACCGGGCTGCCCGCGACCCCGTAGAGGCTCGTGTGGCCGGTGATCACCTCCGGCCTCCCCCGGCCCCCGCCGGCGCGCCCCCGGGAAGGAGCGAGTCGAGGAGCCTGAAGAAGGACGGGAAGCTCGTCGCGACGCAGGCGACGTCGTCGAGGACGACCGGCTCGCCCCGGGAGAAGAGCTGGGCGATCGCCATGGACATCGCGATCCGGTGGTCGAGCCGGGTCTTCACCTCGACGCCGCGGAGCGGGGTCGGTCCCTCGATGGCGCAGCCGTCCTCGAAGAGCTCGATCCGGGCCCCGGCGCGGGCGAGGGTCTCCCCCATCGCGGCGAGCCGGTCCGACTCCTTCACCCGGAGCTCCTTCGCGTCGCGGATCACCGTCCGGCCCTCGGCCTGCGTCGCCATCGCCATGAGGACCGGGAGCTCGTCGATGAGCCGGGGGACGAGCGCGCCGCGGATCTCCGTCGCGCGGAGCGCCCGCGCCCGGACGGTGACGTCCGCGCGGGGCTCCCCCGCGACCTCCTCCTCGCCGGCGAGCAGGACCTCCGCCCCCATCGCTTCGAGCACGTCGAGGATCCCCGTCCGCGTGGGGTTCACGCCGAGCCCGCGCACCGTGACCTCCGAGCCGGGGAGGGCGGCGGCGGCGCAGAGGAAGAAGGCGCCGGAAGAGACGTCCCCGGGGACGTCCACCCGTCCGCCGCGGGGGCGGCCCGGCCCGACCGCCACGGTGAGCCCGTCCACGCGGACGGGCACGCCCATCCCCGAGAGCATCCGCTCGGTGTGATCCCGGGACCTCTCCGGCTCGGTGACGCTCGTCTCCCCTTGCGCGAAGAGGCCGGCGAGGAGGATCGCGCTCTTCACCTGCGCGCTCGCGACCTCCTGGACGTGGCTCGCGCCGCGGAGGGGCCCGCCCCGGACGACGAGCGGCGGGACGCGGTCGCCGTCCCGGGCGGAGAGGTTCGCGCCCATCCGGCGGAGCGGCTCGATCACGCGCCGGACCGGGCGCCTCCGGAGGGAGGCGTCGCCCGTGAGCACGGAGAGCCCCGGGACGCCGGAGAGCACCCCGGCGAGGAGGCGGAGGCTCGTCCCGGAGTTGCCGCAGTCGATCACGTCGTCCGGCTCGCGGAGCCGCTCCGGGGGCGTGACGACGAGCTCCTCTCCCTCGGGGCGGACCACGGCGCCGAGCCGCTCCACCGCCTTGCGGGTGGAGTGGACGTCCTCCGCGTCGAGGATCCCGCGGACGCGGGTCTCCCCGGTGGAGAGCGCGCCGAAGAGGAGGGCGCGGTGGGAGACCGACTTGTCCCCCGGGACGGCGACGGCGCCGCGGAGCGGTCCCTCGCGCCTGCAGGTGAGCGGACCGCTCTTGCTCATGGCATCGCCCGCCCGTCGCGCACCGGCCGGCGCAAGCCCGTTCGCCCCGAGCCTGTCGAGGGGCGAGCGTCAGCGGGATCGAGCCGACCGGCCTCTGCCATCAGAAGATCTCCTCGCGTGCGGCGCGGGCGGCCTCCAGCGCCTCGCGGGCCGCCTCGGGGGACTCCGAGACGGCCTGGAGGATCCGGCGGAGGTGGCGCTCCAGCCGGCGCGCGGCGTCCGGGAGGTGGGCGTTCCGGCGGGCCACCTCGCCCTGGATGTCGAACGGGAAGGCGGCGAGCCGGGTCGTGTCCTCGAGCCCCTTGCCCGCGAGCTGCACGGCGAGCGGCCCCGCCTCCTTCGCGGCCGACGAGAGGGCGGAGGCGAGGAGATAGGGGAGGTGCGAGACCATCGCCACCGCGTCGTCGTGCTCCGCCGCGGTGCAGCGGACGACGGCCGCGCCGAGCGTCCGGTGGAAGGCCTCCACGAGCTCCACCGCGGCGGCGTCCCCGTCGGTGCAGACCGCGACGGTGCCGCCCTTCCAGCGCTCCGCGCTCGCCCCCGCGTAGCCGCCGTGCCCGCCGAACATCGGGTGGGCGCCGACGAAGCGGACCCCCTCGCGGACCGCGCTCCGCGCCACGGTGACGATCCGCTCCTTCGCGCCGCCGACGTCGGTGAGGACCGCGCCGTCCCGGAGGTGGCGGGACACCGGGGCGAGGAGGGCCTCGATCGCCGCGACCGGCGTGCAGAGGACGGCGAGACCGCAGTCGGCGAGCGGGAAACCCGGCTCCGCGAGGACGACGTCCGCGACGCCGTCCGCGAGGGCGCTCTTCCGCACGTCTTCCCTCGGCTCGACCGCGACGACCCGCACGGAGGGGTCGAGGGCCTTCGCCGCCCGGGCGAGGGACCCCCCCATGAGGCCGAGGCCGGCGAGGCCGATCGTGCGGGGGAGCGCGATCACGGCTTCACGTGGAGGTCGGGCCGCAGCCCCTGGGCTCCCCGGAGGTAGACGTGGTTGCGGGGCCCGTCCGAGTCCACGTGGAGGAGCACCCGGATCACACGGGGCATCGACTTCGGGACGGGGATCTCCCGCGAGCAGATCATCGGGACCTCGGTCCACCCGGCGGCGCGCGCCGCGCGGGCGGGGAAGTCGGCGTCGAGGTCGTGGGTCACGGTGAAGATCGCCCAGACGACGTCGCCCGGGCCGATCTCGTTCCGCCGCTCGATCTCCTTGCAGAGCTCGACCACGGCCTCCTCGATGGCCGGGACGGTGTTCTCGGCGACCTGCGTCGCGCCTCGGATGCCTCTCATGGGAGCCGCTGAGTCTACACGGGCGGGCAGGATTCGAGAACGGGCGGGTTGTCCACACCCGAGCACGGTTCGGCACCCCAGAGGCTTCTGGCTTCGGGAAATGCATCTCTGCCGCCGCTCCCGAGGCCTGAGGTCCGAGGCGTCCGAGGCCCGAGGCCAGGGGCCGCTCACGAATCGCGAGAGGCCGTCTGGGATGATCCGTACGCATCCTTCCACGGGTGTGGCTGGCGGTCCCGGTAGGCGCCTTGAATCGCTCACGCGACGCTCGCGTCGCCGGCGGCCTCTCGGGAGGGGGTGCCGTCTGCCCGGCGGGCTCGCCCGCCGATCCGGAGGACCCCACGAAGGAGGAGGTCTCGGCAGGGGGGGCCCCGCGGCGGGTCCGCCGAGCCCCGTGCGATCGGCCGGAGGAGCGTCCTGCAAGCGGCCGGGGTCCTTGGGGTTCGTGGTTCGGCCTTCCTGGCCCGATGATTGCTCCGACCCGGTGTGGAGGTGAGCGATGACGGGTATCTTCCACGTCTCCTTCGACGGAGTGGACGCGGCGAGGGCGTCCGCGATCGTGGGGCTCCTGCGGATGCTCGGCGGGCTCGCCGGGTCTCCCCTCTCGTGCGACGCCGCCGTGGACGTCCGGATGCGGAGGGTCCGCGTCCGGATCCGCGCTCCGGGAGCGACCGGGGACTCCGCGGATCGCGTCTCCTTCTGGGCGGTGCGCGCGGGCGGCCACCTGTCGCCTCCCTCACGGTGGGAGGAGTTCGAGGCGGAGCTGCTCGCGTCGCGCCGCCTCGCCGAGGACGTCGCCGTGGAGGACGCGGCGAGCCTCGTCGCCGCGGCCTTCCCCGGATGCGAGTCGCGCACACCCGGCGGCGCGCTCCCCGTCCTCGTCCTCCGGCTCTCGGGTCCCGAGCTCGCCGGGATGACCTACGACCGTCACCGGAGGATCCTCTTCCTGCCGAGCCCGCTCCCGCTCCCCCCCGGAGACGAGCTCTCGGTCGAGATCCACCGCTCGGGGATCCGGGCCGCGCCCGTCCGCGCGCGGGCCCGGGTGGAGGACTCGCGCCCGGCGCGCCGGGCCGAGCCCGGGCGCCCGGCCGGGATCTGGATGGCGGTGCGGTCGAGCCCCGCGGCGCACGTCCTCCTCTCCGAGCGGTGCGTCCGCGGCGGCTCGTTCGAGACCCAGCGGGCGACGCAGCGGTTCACGGTGCGCGGCGTCGTCCGCGTGCGCGACCTCGAGGATCCCGCAGCCTCCGTCGTCGAGGCCCGGCTCCGGAACCTCTCCATGGGCGGGCTCTTCGTGGAGACGGAGCTCCGCCATCCGGAAGGCCGGCGGCTCGAGATCGACACCGCCCTCCCCGGCGGCTACCCGCTCCGCCGGATCGGGACGGTGGCGCACTCCTCGGCGCCCGGCTTCGGCCTCCGCTTCGATCCCGACACCGACGGGAGCGCCGAGCGGGCGCTCGCCGGGATGCTCGCCGCCCTGAGCGGCAGGGGCCGCTCCGTCCTCGTCGTGGACGACGACCCCATCGCGCTCGCGATGGTCGGCGACGCGTTCCGGGAGCGCGGGTGGTCGGTGGCGACCGCCGAGGACGGGGAGAGCGGGCTCCGGGCGCTCACGGACTCGCTCTTCGCCCTCGACCTGCTCGTGACCGACGTCGTGATGAGGGGCATGGACGGCGTCGCCTTCGTGCAGCTCATCCGGAAGGCCGGCGGCGAGGGGGACCTGCCCATCCTGGCGGTCACCGGATCCCCCACGCCGGAGCTCCGCACGGCGCTCACGGAGGCCGGCGCCGACCGCGTCGTCGCGAAGGCCCTGGGTCCCGAGCGGATCGCCGAGGCGGCCGAGGCGCTCGTCACGACGGCCGTCGAGGACGCCGGCGGCGCCGAGGGGCGGGCGCCCGGGGCAGGGACAGGCTACTCCGCCGGCCAGGGCGCGTACGCGGCCTGACGGCCATGCCCGCTTCGATCCCACACCGCTCGTGGTTCCCCCGAGCCTGTCGAGGGGACACCACGAACGGGAAGGAGAGGAATCCCTTCGCCCTCACCTCCGCCCCGCGATCGCCTCCGCGAGCGCGACGACCCGCCGGGCCTCCTCGACGTGGAGGCTCTCCACGAGCCGCCCGTCCACGACGACGACCCCCTTTCCGGCCGCCTCCGCCTCGGCGTGGGCCTGGATGATCCGGCGCGCCGCGGCGAGCTCCTCGTCCGAGGGGGAGAAGATCCGGTTCGCGGCCTCCACCGTCCTCGGGTGGATGAGCGTCTTCCCGTCGAACCCGAGGTCGCGCCCCTGCCGGCAGGACGCCTCGAAGCCCGCGTCGTCGGAGAGATCCAGGTGGACCCCGTCGAGCGCGGCGAGGCCGTGCGCGCGGGCGGCGAGGAGGACGAGGGAGAGGCTCGGGAGGACCTCGGCCCTCCCCGGCGTGTGGCGCGCGCGGAGCTCCTTCACGAGGTCGCTCGTCCCGGCCACCAGGCAGGCGAGCCGCGGCGAGGCGCCCGCGATCTCCGCCACGGAGAGGACGCCGCGGGGCGTCTCGATCATGCACCAGAGCCGGAGCCCCGGCGGGGCGCCCGCCGCGGCGAGGGCCCGCTCCGCCTCCCGGACCGCCGGCGCGCCCTCCACCTTCGGCAGGACGACCGCGTCCGCGCCGGACCGGGCAGCGGCGGCGAGATCGTCCGCCGCCCAGGGCGTCCCGGCGACGTTCACCCGGAGGGCGACCTCGCGGTGGCCGAACCCGCGCGCGACGGCGGCGAGGACCGTCGCCCGCGCCTCGTCCTTCGCCGCGGGGGCGACGGCGTCCTCCAGGTCGAGGACGACGGCGTCCACCGGGAGGGCGGCGGCCTTCTCGAGCGCCCGGGCGTTCGAGCCCGGCACGTAGAGCACGCTGCGGCGCGGCCTCACGGCTTCCATCTCGGCCCTCGTGGCGGCGCCCGGTCGAGCCGATCGGGGCGGTTCCGCCGCCGCCATGAGGCGATGTCCGGCGCCTTCGGCGCCTCTGCGCGGGAGGAGAACTCTCCCCCCGCGGACCCCCCATCACGGGCGTCATCGCAACTGGGCAGCGCCATCACTTCCAGACGCGCCGGTCCTCGATCCGCTTCGCGTTCGCCGGGAGCGTCCCGGCCGGGACGACGCGCACCTCGGGCCGAACCTTGATCTCGTCGCGGAGCGCCTCGGCGATCCGCTCGGAGAGCCCCTCCGCCCCGCCCGGCGCCTTCACCTCGACCTTCACCTCGAGGTGGTCCTGGTGCGCCTCGCGGGTCACGATCGCCTGCACCCGCTCCACCCCCTCGAACCGCTTCGCGACCGCCTCGACCTGCGCGCCGCGGACGAACATCCCCTTCACCTTCACCGCGTCGCCCACGCGTCCGAGGAGGCCGGCGAGCTTCGGGGTCGTCCGGCCGCAGGCGCAGCGCTCCTCCTTCGTGCGGGTGGCGATGTCCCCCGTGCCGAAGCGCACCAGCGGGTAGGCCTCGTCGAAGATCGTCGCCACGACCTCCCCGGGCTGGCCCGGCTCCGCCTCCTTCCCGGTCTCGAGGTCGATCACCTCGAGGATGCACTCGGGATGGAAGTGCCAGCCCCCCTTCTCCACGCACTCGTAGGCGAGGCAGCCGAGGTCGGCGGTGCCGTAGCCCTGGAGCACGCGGACCCCGAACCCGGCCTCGAGCTCCGCGCGCAGGGACTCCGGGAGCATCTCCGCGATGACCCACGCGACCTCGAGCCGGAGCGGCGTCCCCTGCTCCTTCGCCTTCTGGAGGAGGGTGAGGCAGAAGCTCGGCGTGCCGAGGTAGGCGGTCGCGCCGAGCGCGTGGGCCACCCGGGCCTGGAGCTCGGTCTGCCCCACCCCGCCCGGGATCACCGCGCAGCCGAGGGCGCGCGCCGCGTTGTCGAGCATGAAGCCGAGAGGCGTGAGGTGGTAGGAGGCGGAGACGAGCGCGACGTCGCCGCGCCGGAAGCCCGCGGCGGCGAGGCCGTGGCGGAAGCGCCAGAAGTCCTCGCCCACGCCCTGGGGATCGTAGATCGGTCCCGGGGACATGAAGATCCGGGCGAGCTCCTGCGCGGGGACGCCGGCGAGCCCGCCGAAGGGCGGCTCCTCCGCCTGGAAGGAGGGCAGGTCGTCCTTCCGCGTGACGGGGATCCGCCCGAGATCCTCGAGCCCGCGGACGTCCTGGGGCCCGAGCCCCGCGGCGTCGAGGGCCCGGCGGAAGCGTGGCGCCTCGCGGTAGGCGTGGCCGGCCGTCGCGGCGAGCCGGGCGCCGAGGTACTCGGCCCGCTCCTTCGGGGAGAGCTTCTCGGTGCGGGGATCGTGGATTCCACCCTGGCGGAGCTCGGGCATGGTCGCCTCCCCCTGGGGCCTTCTAGAGCCAGCGCTTCCTGCGCTTGTAGAACTTGAGGTTCTTGTACCGCGTCTCCCCGGTCCCGCCGCCGAGGTAGAACTCCTTCACGTCCTCGTTCGCCCGGAGCTTCTCGGGCTCTCCGTCGAGGACGATCCGGCCGCCCTCCATGATGTAGCCGTAGTGGGCGATCCCGAGGGCGAGGTTCGCGTTCTGCTCCACGAGGAGGAAGCTCGTCTTCTCCTCGCGGTTCACGCGCTCGATGATTCCGAAGATCTCCCGGACGAGGAGCGGCGCGAGGCCGAGCGAGGGCTCGTCGAGGAGGATGAGCTTCGGCCGGGCCATGAGGGCACGGCTGATCGCGAGCATCTGCTGCTCGCCGCCGGAGAGGTAGCCGGCGAGCTTCTTCCGCCGCTCTCTGAGCCGCGGGAAGTACTCGAACACCATCTCGTGGTCGCGCTTCAGGCCGGCCCGGTCGTTCCGGGTGTAGCCGCCGACGACGATGTTCTCGTCGACGGTGAGGTCCTCGAAGACGCGGCGCCCCTCCATGACCTGGAAGACGCCGCGCTTCACGATCTCCTCGGGCGCCATCTCGTCGATGCGGGCCCCGTCGAGCTCGATCGCGCCGTCCGTGACCTCGCCCTCCTCCGCGCGCAGGAGGCCGGAGACGGCCTTCAGCGTCGTGGACTTGCCGGCGCCGTTCGAGCCGAGCAGGGCGATGATCTTCCCGTCGGGGACCTCGAGGGAGAGCCCCTTCAGGACGAGGATGACGTCGTCGTAGATGACCTCGACGTTCTTGAGGACGAGCACGAGGATCCCGTGGAGAGGGGGAGCGGGGCGGCCGGGCCGCCCCGCTCCCGGGTGTCACGAACGGCCTAGAAGCCGAGCCACTCCGCCTTGCGCGGCATGTCGTACTCCGCCACCTTCACGAGCTTGCCGCCCTTCACCACGTAGATCGGCGTCTTCGTGGAAGGCCGGTGGTCGGTCGGGGTGAAGGTCACCGGGCTCGTGAGGCCGCCCAGGTCGAAGTCCTTCAGGGTCTCGGCGGCCGCCTTCACGCCCGGGCCGTTGAGCTGCCCGGCCTTGTCGGCCCGCTTCAGCGCCTCGATCCAGACGAGGGCGCTCGCCCAGCCGCGGACGTACATCGCGTCGTGCGTGTCGTTCGGGTGGTTCGCCTTGTGGAAGTCCTCGATCTGCTTCATCCCGGGGACCTTCTCGCCGAACGGGACGTGCGGGACCACGCCGGTCACGCCCTCCGCGACCTCCTTCGCCACGGCCGGGAGCGTCTCGCTGAAGCCGTAGGGGTTCGAGCCGAACTTCGTCGTGAGCCCGAGCTTCTTCGCGTCGCGCAGGATGAGGGAGACGCCGGTGGTCGTCACGTTGATGTAGGCGTAGTCCGCCCCGGCCTGCTTCATGTTGAGGAGCTGGCTCGTCGCGTCCTGGAAGTTGCCCGGGATGATCTGGTCGGTCACGTGATCGACGCCGATCTCCTTGCAGAACTGGCGTCCGGCCTCCATCGGCGACCTGCCGTAGGCGTTGTCGCCGAAGAAGAAGGCGACCTTCGGGTTCCGGCTCTTGTCCTTCCAGTCGGCCTTCACCCAGGAGAGCCAGGCGCGGAGCTGGTCGGAGTAGCTCGGGGCCACGAAGAAGTTGTAGGGGGTCTTCGACGGGTCGGTGAGGTCACCGGAGAAGGAGGCGGAGAAGTACGGGATCTTGTCCCCGTTCACGAACTCCTTCATGGCGAGCGTGTCGCCGGTGCCCCACCCCTGGATCATGAGGACGCCCTCGTCCCCCACGAGCCGCTTGTAGGCCGCGACGGCCTCCGGGATCTTGTACCCGTAGTCCACCGAGATGAGCTTGATCTTCTTGCCGTTCACGCCGCCGGCGGCGTTCGCGGCCGCGACCGCGTCCTGCACGCCCTGGGCGTAGGGCTTGCCCACGTCCGAGGTGATGCCGGTGAGATCGAAGATCCCGCCGACCTTGATCTCCTGTGCCTCCGCCCGCCCGGCCACGACCATCGCGGCTGCCGCCAACCCCGCCACCCACCAGGTGCTCTTCGTCCGCGTCATGCGTTCCTCCGTCGTGCTTGCCACGTGAGACCGCCTGTTACACGTTCAGTAAGAGAAGGGGTACAGCCTCCAGTAGTTCTTGATGTGGTGCCACCGCGCGGCCATGCCGTCGGGCTCGAAGACGAGGAAGAGCACGATGGCGAGGCCGAAGAGACCCTGCTTGAGCGGCGCGAAGAGGCCGATCAGGCCGGGGTACGAGTCGGAGAGCGCCCCGGTCGCGAGCCGGAGCACCTCGGGGAGGAGCGTGACGAAGATGGCCCCGAACACCGAGCCGAGCACGCTCCCCATCCCGCCGATGATGATCATCCCGAGCTGGTCGATCGCGACCGTGATCGGGAAGTTCTCGGGGCTGATGATCCGGGCCTGGTAGGCGAGGAGGGAACCGGCCACCCCGACGTAGAAGGAGGAGACGCCGAAGGAGAGGAGCTTGTACTTGAAGACGTTCACCCCCATGACCTCGGCGGAGATGTCCTGGTCCCGGATCGCCACGAAGGCCTTGCCGACCTTGGTCCGGAAGAGGTTCTTCGCGAAGAGGAGGAGGAGGGCGGTGAGCGGCAGGATCAGCCAGTAGATCTTCCGGTCGCCCCGGAGCTCGAGCCCGCCGAGCTTCGCCGTGGGGACGGAGATCCCGTTCACGCCGTTCGTCACGCTCTCCCAGTGGACGATCCCGAACTCGATGACGAAGTGGGCGGCGAGCGTGGCGACGGCGAGGTAGAGCCCCTTGAGCCGGAGCGAGGGCACGCCGAAGACCATCCCGACGAGGGCGGTGAGGAGCCCGGCGGCCGGGATCACCACCGGGAAGGGGAGCCCCATCTTCCCCGCCAGGTGGGCGGTCGCGTAGGCGCCCACGGAGAGGAAGGCGGCGTTCCCGAGGGAGATCTGCCCGGTGAAGCCGGTGAGGATGTTCAGCCCCATCGCCGCGACGATCGCGATGAGGATCCGGTTCGTCACGTCCATCCAGTAGGACGTGGCGAAGAACGGCAGGACGACGAGCGCCACCGCGAGCGCGGCCAGCGCGACCTTCGACAGGGGAGAGTCGAAGATCTCCATGTCCTCCGCGTAGGTCTGCCTGAAGTCGCCGCAGCGCAACGTCGCCTCCCTAGACCCGCTCGATCTTCACCTTGCCGAACAGCCCGTACGGCCTCACCGCCAGGATCGCCACCAGGGCGACGAACGGCGCCACCTCCTTCACTCCCCCGCCGAACAGCGGATCGAGGTAGCCGCCCGACAGGTTCTCGAGCACGCCCATGATGAACCCGCCGAGGATCGCCCCGCCCACGCTGTCGAGCCCGCCCAGGATCACGACCGGGATCACCTTGAGCCCGAAGAGGGCGAGCGCCCCGTCCACGCCGCCGCGCACCCCGCCGAGGAGGACGCCGCCCACCGCCGAGACGACCGCGGCGATCGACCAGGCGAGCGCGAACATGTGCTTCACCGAGATGCCCATGGAGAGAGCGACCTGCTGCGAGAACGCCGTCGCCCGCATCGCGATCCCCGCCCTCGTGAACTTGAAGAAGAGGGAGAAGAGGACGAGGAGGAGCGTGACCCCGCCCAGGCTGTAGAGGTAGCCCTGGGAGATGGGGAGCGGCCCGATGTGGATGGGCTCGGTGGGGAAGATCTCCGGATAGGGGCGCGTGTCGGTGCCCCAGATCGCCTGGACGACCGCCTTGAGCACCGAGGAGAGCCCGAGGGTGAGCATGATCACCGAGATCACGGGCTCGCCGATCATCGGCCGGAGCAGGATCCGCTCCATGAGGACGCCGAGGACGGCCGAGAAGACGAGGGTGAGGGCGAACGCCGCGAGGAACGGGACCTTCGTCGTCGTGAAGATGGCGAGGCAGACGTAGGCGCCGAGCAACAGGAACTCGCCCTGGGCGAAGTTCAGGATGGAGGACGACTTGTAGATGATGACGAAGCCCATCGCGACGAGCGCGTAGATCGACCCGATCACGAGGCCGTTCACGAAGAGCTGGAGGAAGAACTCCATCAGGCCGCCCTCCCCGGCTCGAGCCGGCGCACGATGAGCGTCGTGCGGATGTGCGAGGTCTTGCCGTCCTGGAACTTGATGGTCGTGTCGATCCGGACCTCGGGGACGTCCCCGTAGAGGGCCGCGATGACCTCCCTGTAGCGCTCCTCGACGAACCCTCGCCGCACCTTCCGCGTCCGGGTCAGCTCCTCGTCGTCCGCGTCGAGCTCCTTGTAGAGGAGGACGAACTTCTGGATGCGGGCCGCCGCGGGGAGGGTCTCGTTCACCTCGTCCACCTCCTCGTGGACGAGGTCGTAGACCTCCTTCTTCGCGGAGAGGTCGGTGTAGGTCGTGTAGGAGAGCTTGTTCTTCTCGGCCCACTTCCCCACGACCGCCATGTCGATGCAGAGCATGGCGGTGAGGAAGTCCCGCCCCTTCCCGACGACGACGGCCTCCTTCACGTACGGGGAGAACTTGAGCCGGTTCTCGATGAACTGGGGCGAGTACTTCGTCCCGTCCGCGAGCTCCATCACGTCCTTCACGCGGTCGATCACGACGAGGTGGCCGTCCTCGGTGAGGTAGCCCGCGTCGCCGGAGTGGAGCCAGCCGTCCACGACCGTCGCCTTCGTCGCCTCGTCGTTCTTGTAGTAGCCGAGGAAGACGGAGGGGCTCCGCGAGAGGATCTCGCCCGTCTCGGAGATCTTCACCTCGGTCTCGGGGATCGCCTTCCCGACGGAGTGGAAGGCGATGTCGTCGTCCCGGTGGATGCAGCTGATGCCCGCGATCTCGGTCTGGCCGTAGATCTGCTTCAGCGGGACGCCCATCGCGTGGAAGAAGCGGAAGACGTCCGGGCCGAGCGCCGCGCCGCCCGTCGAGGCGGTGCGCAGGTGGGTCATCCCGAGCCGGTCCTTCAGCGCCCGGAAGAGCCCCACCCAGGCGAGCCACCAGAGGAAGCGGAGGCCTGCCGGCACGGGCTTCTTCGCGAAGCGGAGGTCGGCGACCTTCTCGCCGATCGGCATGCAGCGGTTGAACATGAACCGCTTGAACGGGGTGGTGTCCATGATCTTCACCTGGACGGTGGAGGTCAGGGACTCCCAGACCCTGGGCGGCGCGAACATCACGTGCGGGCCGATCTCGCGGATGTTCTCGGAGACGGTCTCGGGCTCCTCCGGGAAGTTCACCGTGAAGCCCTTCGCGAGCGCGGTGGAGACGCTCATCATCTGCTCGCCGATCCAGGCGAGCGGCAGGAAGGAGACGAACTCGTCGTCGATCCGCTTCGCGTCGACGGCGTCGAGGTTCATCGCCATCGCGAGGAGGTTGCGGAACGAGAGCATCGCCCCCTTCGGGTTCCCGGTGGTCCCCGAGGTGTAGGAGATGATCGCGACGTCGTCGACCGAGCCCCTCGCGACGTGCTCCTCCCAGAGCCCCGGCCGCTCCTTCGCGAGCGCGCGCCCCTTCTCCTCCACGTCCTCGAAGGAGAGGAGCTTCGGGTGGTCGTACTTCCGGAGGCCGCGGGGATCCGTGTAGACGACGTGCCGGACCTTCGGCAGCTGCTCGAGCATGTCGAGGATCTTGTCCACCTGCTCCTGGTCCTCGGCGACGACCACGCTCGCGTCGCAGTGGTCGATGACGAAGGCGACCTCCGTCACGTTCGAGTCCTGGTACAGGCCGATCGAGGCGGCCCCCGCCCCCTGGGCGGCGATCTCGCTCCAGACCCACTCCGGCCGGTTGTCGCCGATGATCGCGATCTTGTCGCCGGGCCCCACGCCGAGCGCGGTGAGCCCGAGGGAGAAATCCCGGACGTGGTCGTGGTACTCGCGCCAGGTGAAGGACTGCCAGATCCCGAACTCCTTCTCCCGCAGCGCGACGCGGTCGCCCCACTGGCGCGCGTTCCGGACGAGGAGGCGCGGGAAGGTGAGATCGGATCCCAGGATGTCGATCGCGCTCGCCATCTAGCCGTCCACCTCGAGGTCGTGGGTCTCGCCGAGGTAGGCGTCCTGGACCTCCCTGTTGTTCTGGATCTCCTCCGGCGTCCCCTCGGCGATCTTCTCGCCGAAGTTCAGGACCGTGACCCGGTGGGAGAGCTCCATCACGACGCCCATGTCGTGCTCGATCATGACGATCGCGGTCCCGCGCTCCTCGTGGATCTCGAGGACGAACCGGGCCATGTCCTCCTTCTCCTCGGCGTTCATGCCGGCCATCGGCTCGTCGAGGAGGAGGAGCTTCGGCTCGAGCGCGAGGGCGCGGGCGAGCTCGACCCGCTTCTGGAGCCCGTAGGCGAGGGTCCCGACCACCTTCTTCCGGATGTGCTGGATCTCGAGGAAGTCGATCACGTCCTCGACCATCTCCCGGTGCTCGATCTCCTCGCGCCGGCCGGGGCCTGCGTAGACGGCGCCGGCGAGGACCCCGGTGTGCTGGTGGACGTGGCGGCCGATGAGGAGGTTGTCGAGGACCGTCATCCCGCGGAACAGGGCGATGTTCTGGAAGGTCCGTGCGATCCCGAGCCCCGTGCGCGCCGAGGGGGACATCTTCGAGAGGTCGCGGCCGCCGAAGCGGATCGCCCCCCGCTGCGGCCGGTAGACGCCAGAAATGCAGTTGAGGAGGCTCGTCTTCCCTGCCCCGTTGGGACCGACGATCGCGTGGATCGTGGCGGGCTCCACGGCGAGGCTCACGTCGGCCAGCGCCGAGACGCCGCGAAAGCTCAGGGAAATGCCGTTCGCTTCGAGCAGGGCCAAGCCGCGTTTCTCCGGGAAGGGGGCACATCGTCGCAGATGGCCCACACCTCGCTCAAGGTCGGACGCAGAAAATTTTTCGCCCCGGCCGCCGGGACGCGATCTGGATCAAGCCGCGTCGCGTCATCCCGGGTCCGCCCGGCCTCATCCGGGCGGCCAGCGCATCCTTCTTCCTCCGAGGACGTGGAGGTGGAGGTGGAACACGACCTGTCCCCCCTCGGGGTTCGTGTTCACCACCGCCCGCCAGCCGGGGTCCGCGATCCCTCGATCCCGGGCGAGGGAGGCCGCGGCCCGGAACATCTTCCCCACCACCGCCTCGTCCTCGGGGGCGAGGTCGTTCAGCGTGGCGATGTGCTTCCTGGGCACGACGAGCAGATGATGCGGTGCCTGGGGGTGGATGTCCTCGAACGCCACGGTGTCCGCGTCCTCGCGGACGATCTTCGCCGGGATCTCCTTCGCGGCGATCTTGCAGAACAGGCAGTCGGCCATGCGCGTCTCCTGGGAAGTCCCCTCTAGAAGAGCCTCCGCGAGTCGAGGAGGATCGTGACCGGCCCCTCGTTCACGAGCTCCAGCTCCATGGACGCGCGGAAGACCCCGGTCTTCACCGGAATCCCCTTCTCCCGCACGAGGGCGCAGAACCGCTCGTAGAGCGCGTTCGCGGCCTCGGGGGGCGCGGCGTCCACGAACCCGGGCCGGTTCCCCTTCCGGGCGTCGCCGTAGAGCGTGAACTGGGAGACGACGAGGACGCCGCCGCCCACGTCGGCGACGGAGAGGTTCATCTTGCCGGCGCCGTCCTCGAAGATCCGCAGGGCCGAGACCTTGTCCGCGAGCTGGCGCGCGTCCTCCTCCCCGTCCTCCCGCCCCACGCCGAGGAGGACCGCGAGGCCGCGGCCGATCTCGCCGGCGAGGGTCCCCTCGGCGCGGACCCGGGCCCGCGAGACCCGCTGCACGACCGCACGCACGGCCCGATCCCATGGCACGCACGGACCCGCCGTTCAACCGTCCCGTGACAGCCCCCCAAACGCGTGCTAGAGCCCGGCGCGTGCTGCTCCTCAGGGACGCCCGGAGCTCCGACCTCGAGAGCCTCGCCCGCCTGGCGAAGGTGCTCGACACCGTGAACCTCCCCCACGACGAGCGGGCCCTCACCCGCATCCTGCGCAAGTCCGTGCGGAGCTTCTCCGGGCTGATCCGCGATCCGTTCGAGCGTCACTACGTCTTCGTCGCCGAGGAGCCCCGTTCGGGAAGGATCGTCGGCACCTCGATGGTCATCGCGAAGCACGGCACCCGCGACTCCCCGTGCACCTTCTTCCACGTGTCGGAGCGGGAGCACTACTCCTCCTCCATCGACCGCCACTTCCGCCACTCCGTCCTCTCCATCGGCTACCACTTCGACGGCCCGACCGAGATCGGCGGGCTCGTCGTGGATCCGGCGGCGCGCGGGAGCGAGGAGAAGCCGGGCAAGCAGCTCGCCTACGTCCGCTTCCTCTACATGGCCGCCCACCGGGAGCGGTTCCGGACGACCGTCCTCGCGGAGCTCATGCCGCCGCTCGCGAGGGACGGGCGGAGCCTCTTCTGGGAGGCGTTCGGCAGGCGCTTCACCCGCCTCGACTACCAGACCGCCGACAAGCTCTCCCGCGAGAACAAGGAGTTCATCCAGCAGCTCTTCCCGCCCGTGGACGTCTACGCCACCCTCTTCCCTGACCGGGTACGCAAGGTGCTCGGCAAGGTCGGACCGCGCACGGAGCCGGTGCGGCGCCTCCTCGAGCGGCTCGGCTTCTCCTACGTGGACCGGATCGACCCGTTCGACGGCGGCCCTCACTACGAGGCGGAGCTCGCGGACGTGACCCTCGTGCGGGCCCACGTCCGGCCCCGGCTCGCGAAGGAGCCCCTCGCCCCGCGAGACGCGGGGAGGGTCCGGCTCGTCGGGCTCGAGCGCACCGGCCGGAGCCGCTTCCGGGCCGTCGCCTGCCCGTCCGCCCTCGAGGGGGACGCCGTCCGGATCCCCACGGAGGCGCGAGAGCTCCTCGGCGCGCGCGCCGGGGAGCGACTCCACGTCGTCCCGTTCGAGGGGGCGTGAGAAGGCTTCAGGCCTCGGGGAATGCTCCTCTGGGGCCGGTTCCCGAGGCCCGAGGCCTGGGGCTGATCACGAACCGCGAGCGGTCGTTCAGATCCGCACGAGCGTCGCGACCCAGGCCTTCACGCCGCCCTCGCGCCCGAGGGCCTCGAAGAGCCCCTTGCGAAGCCGCGTGAGCGCGAAGATCGACCGGAAGGCGTCGCCGAGCTCGTGCTCGGGGATCCGCCGCGGGCCCCACCCGGGCGGCTCCTCGTCGGAGAAGCAGAGGAGGTGGAGCGTCCCGCCCGGGGAGAGGACCTCGCAGAGCGACTGGGCGTAAGCGCGGGCCACCGGCGGCTCGAAGACGTGGAAGAGCCCGCAGTCGAGCGCCGTCTCGAACCGCCGGCGGACCTTCCCGAGGTCGAGCGCGTCCGCGATCTGGAACGGCACCCCGAGCCCGCGGTCCCGCGCCTTCGCGCGGGCCCGCTCGATCGCCGCCGGCGACGCGTCCACGCCGAGGACGCGGTGGCCGCGCCCGGCGAGGTAGAGGGCGTTCTCCCCGGTCCCGCAGCCCACGTCGAGGACGTCGCCCGCGAACTCCCCCTCCTCGGCGAGGCGGACGACCTCCGGCTGCGGGCGCCCGATGTCCCAGGGGGGCGTCCCCTCGCGGTAGGCGGCCTCGAAGTCCCGGCGCGGCTCGTCGCACATGCCCCCTCTTTGCCCCGGCGGAGGCCCGGGCGCAACGGGGGGGCGCCGGTCCGCTGGCGGCCGGAGGGGGGCGGTGCTAGGTTCCGCTGCCGATGTCCGCTCCCCTCGAAGCCGCCGGGGAGGGCAGCGCCCGGAACCCGCGGTTCCCGGCCCTCCTCTGGGCGCTCCTCCACGTCCCGATCTTCCTCGCGCTCTTCGCGCAGGGGATCGGGAGCGCCGTGCGCGCGACGCCCGAGGCCTACCAGCTCGCCCTCTGGCCGACCTTCCTCCCGCAGGCGACCCTCCTCGCGCTCCTCGCCTTCCTCGCCGGCCTCCCGTTCGCCGGCCTCGGCCGCGCCTACCGGTTCGCCGCCCCCGCCGCCGCCGCGCTCGTCACCGGCATCGTCGCGCTCGACAGCCGCATCTACCACTCCGTCGGCTTCCACCTGAACGGCTTCTTCCTCCGGTTCCTCCTCCAGCCGAACGCGCTCACCGAGGCGGGGGTCCCCGTCTCCGACGTCGTCCTCTTCCTCGCGGGGGTGGCCGCCTTCGCGGCGGCCGACGTCCTCGCCGGCGCCTGGTTCATCCGGCGGTTCGCCTCGGTCCGGCAGGCCTGGCCCCTCGCCCTCGGCCTCCTCCTCCTCTCCGCCGCCGAGCGGACCTACGGCGCGATGCTCACCCACTTCGCGGGTCCGTCGGTCTTCGCGGCCTCCACGGTCCTCCCGCTCCAGCCGCCGGTCCGGATGAGCAAGTTCTCCCGGAAGGTCTTCGGCGCGCGGGACGTCGAGGATCCGTTCGCGGGCACGGCGGCGTCGAAGCGCCTCCCGGCCGGCGTGGATCCTGCGGCGATCCGGTTCACGACGGCCCCCGACGTCCTCTTCATCGTCGCCGAGAGCCTCCCCGCCGAGCACCTCGACGAGCGGACGATGCCGAACCTCTGGCGGCGCGCGCAGGAGGGGGCGCTCTTCGAGCGCCACTACGCCGGCGCGAGCTCCACGAACTACACGCTCTTCTCCCTCATGTACGGGCTGCAGGCCCAGAAGCTCGAGGCGACCGTGGGGGCGGGGCGGCGGCCCGTGCTCTTCCCGGCCCTCGCGGCGAACGGCTACCAGCTCAAGGTCCTCGCGGCGTCCTGCGTGGACTGGATGGACCTCAAGGACACCGTCTTCGGCGGCGTTGCGACGCCCGACCTCAAGACCTGGTGCGAGGACGTCCCGCCGGCGGATCGCGACGCCGTGATGCTCGACGCCGCCCGGGACTTCGTCGAGAAGGCGGATCCCGGCAAGCCCATCTTCCTCTTCCTCTTCTCCTTCGGCACCCACTTCAACTACTTCCTCGACCGCGAGGACGAGATCTTCACGCCGTACTGGGACGGCGAGGGGGCGATCAAGGCGACGAAGGAGCGCGGGGACCTCGTCCGGAACCGGGCCCGGAACGCCGCACACAAGCTCGACCGGCTCCTCGACCCCTTCCTCCGCGACGTGGAGGCCCGCCGCGGAAAGGGGCCCCTCGTCGTCTTCACCGGTGACCACGGCGAGGAGTTCCGCGAGAAGGGGCACATCGGGCACGGCTCCGCGGTCACGCGCGAACAGATCCACGTGCCCGGGGTCTGGCTCGGCCCCGGCGTGCCGAAGGGGCGGTTCCCGTCCGTCACGAGCCACGTGGACATCGTCCCGACCCTCCTCTCCCTCCTCGGCGACCGGCACCCGCCGTCCCTCTACTCCGACGGCATGTCGATGTTCGAGGCGCCCCGCGGCCGCTTCGTCTTCTCCACCGTCGGCTGGGAGCCGCGCTACGCCGCGATCGGCGAGGACCTGAAGGTGATGATGTACGCGGGGCTCGGCACCGTCCGGATCACCGACCCGGACGACCGGGACCTCCCCGACGGCCCCGCCCGGATGGCGCCGCAGGCGGGGAAGATCCTCCGCGCCCTCCGGGGCGAGACCTCCGAGGGCGAGCAGTAGCGGAGGTCACTCCGGCAGGAGCACCGTCCCCGCGCTCCCCGGCTCGAGGACCGCGCGGACGAGGTCGCCCTCGGCGAGCCTGCCCACGATGACGACGGAGCGGGCCCCCGCCTTCATCACCTCGAACGACTCCTCGAGCTTCGGGATCATCCCGCCCGAGATCGCGCCGTCCGCGACCATCCGCTCGAACTCGGAGCGGCCGATGCGCGGGATGCGGCTCCCCGGGTCCTTCACGTCCCGCAGCACGCCGGGCGTCGAGGTGACGAGGACGAGGGCGTCGGCCCGGAGCGCGCCGGCGAGCTGGCTCGCGACCGTGTCGCCGTTGATGTTGAGCGCCTGCCCCCTCGCGTCCATGCCGAGGCAGGCGAGGACCGGGACCCAGCGCCGCTCGAAGAGGTCGCCGAGGAGCGGCAGGTTGAAGGCCGTGACGTCCCCGACGAGCCCGAGGTCCACCGGGTCCGGTCCGGCCCCCTGCATCACCCGGGGCGGTCGCCTCGTCGCCTGGATCGCGTGGCCGCTCGCGCCGTGGAGGCCGACCGCCACGACGCCGTTCGCGAGGAGTCGGCCGCAGAGGTCCACGTTGAGCTGGCCGGCGACGACGTACTTCATCACCTCGAGGGTCTTCGCGTCGGTGTAGCGCCGCCCCGCGACCATCCGCGTCTCGATCCCGAGCGTCTTCTGGAGCGCGGTCGCCTGCGGCCCCCCGCCGTGGACGATGGCGACGCGATGCCAGCCCTCGACCAGGGTCCGGAGGTCGCGCGCGACGACGTCGAGCTCCGGCGAGTGGACGACCTCGCCGCCCAGCTTGAGGACGATGGTCTTCATGGCGGCCAGGGGCCCGGGTCGGCGAGAGAGGCGCGCTCGTCGAGGCCGAGCACGAGGTTCATGTTCTGGATCGCCTGCCCTGCCCCGCCCTTCACGAGGTTGTCGATGGCGGAGAAGAGGGTCACGGTCCGGCGGCCCCCGAGGGCGGGGCCCGTCGAGAGGCCGACCTCGGCGAAGTTCGAGCCGGAGACGGCGGCGACCTCGGGGAGGCGCTTCCTCGGCACGCGGACGAAGGGCTCCCCGGCGTAGGCCTCGCGGTAGAGGGCGAGGAGCCTCTCCTCCGTCCAGCCCTCGTCGAGCTCCACGAAGGCGGTCGCGAAGATGCCGCGGCCGAGCGGGGCGGAGACGGGCACGAAGCGGAGCGCGAGCTCCTTCGCGCCGGCCGCCTCGAGCGCCTGGACGATCTCGGGGACGTGCTGGTGCTCGAGCGGCTTGTAGGTCTTGAGGTTCCCGGCGCGGACCGGGTGGTGGGTCCCGGCGGACGGGGCGACGCCGGAGCCCGAGGAGCCGGTGATCCCCTGGACGTGGACGACGCCGCGGAGGAGCCCCGCCTTCGCGAGGGGGAGGAGCGCGAGCTCGATCGCCGTCGCGAAGCAGCCGGGGGAGGCGACGAAGCGGGCCTTGCGGATCTCCTCGCGGCGGAGCTCCGGCAGCCCGTAGACGAAGCCGGCGAGCCGCTCCGGGCACGGGTGGCGGTGCTTGTACCAGCGCTCGTAGGCGGCGACGTCCCGGAGCCGGAAGTCGCCGCTCATGTCCACGATCTTCACGCCGGGCAGCGCGGCGATCTCGGGGACCTTCGCGGCGGCGACCGTGTGCGGGAGCCCGAGGAGGACGACGTCGACGCCGCGCGCCGCCTCGGCGGGCGGGAGCTCCTCGAAGACGAGCCCGGTCTGCCCCTCGAGCGCGGGATCGGCCGCCGAGAGCGGCTCGCCCACGAAGTCCACGGAGGCGACCCGGACGAGCTCGACCTCGGGGTGGAGGAGGAGGCGGCGGATCATCTCCGCCCCGCCGTAGCCGGAGCCGCCGATCACTGCCGCCCGGAAGCGCTTTCCCGTCGCCATGGCCGGCACTTATACCGGGTGCGCCGCCCGGCGGCCAGCGGGCGCGAGGGCCATCCCGCCGCGTCCCCGCCCCTCCGAGGGGCGTCCCCTGGGTGGTCGAAGGCGGCATCATCGGGAGCTCCGCGGTCACAACACCCGCCCGCACCAGACCTTCCGTCAGCGAGGGCAAGGGGGCATGCCGGTAACGCTGGACCACCTGCGCGCACCCCGTGAGCCCGCGCCACAAGGAGACTCAAATGCCCGAGAGGAAGATCTTCGGAAGACAGATCCTGGCATGGCAAGTGTCCCCGGACGAGCCGCACTGGCATACGCCGCACAGCATGGGGCACCGCACGCGCCGGGAGTGGCCGACCCTCAAGTCGATGATCGACGCCTCCAAGCCGGCGATCCTGGTGCTGATCCGCGAGGAGGGTGCGGCGGCGAACCCGACCAACAACCACCAGGTCCTTGCCTTCGGATACGACCACGACCCCTCAACGGGCGACCTGTGGGTCACGATCTACGACCCGAACCTCTTCGGCGCGACGAGCAGGATCTCGATGTGCCTCGGGACGGACGACATCCACGGGAGCGACCCCAGCTCCAGGGGGTCGAAGTAGGGTGAACCTCGCGGCGACCCACTCACCTTCGGCGACCTCCGGCGGCTCGCGTTCGCCGAGACGCCCGGGCAGGACGGCGTCGTCCTCCGGATGATGACGACGTGCCTCTCCCTCGGCCGGCCCTACACGCTGCCGCTCGACGAGCGTTTCTACTTCGACCCCCTGGAGCTCGGCGCCTACTTCCCGGCCGAGGTCATCCAGTGGATGAAGGACCGGGCGAGGGCGCCGCACGGCCACGAGGAGAAGGACGAGGACGCGCTCGCGGCCGCGCACACCGCCGGGGGAGCGCCCCGGCCTCTCCTCCCCATCCCCGAACCGGACGACTTCCCCATACTCGTCGCCGTCCGGATGTCGCTCTCCTTCCCGATCCTGCTGTCGGCGATCCCGCTCTACCGCCCCGTCCTCCGGAAGGAGGACGGCGGGGGCGTGCTCTTCATGGAGCGGCTCGTCTTCACCGACGGCGGCGTCTGCTCGAACCTGCCCATCCACCTCTTCGACTCGCCGCTCCCGGCGTGGCCGACCTTCGCACTCAACCTGCGCGACGACCTCGATCCGGGCGCCCCGGACGCAGCACGCGTCGTGCCGCCTAGGCGCGGACGGAGCTACCAGGGCGACCGGTACCCGATACCGACCGAGGAGGGACTCGGTGCCATCGCGGCCTTCCTCGCGGCGATCGTGAACACGATGCAGAACTGGCGTGACATGCTCCAGCGCGCTGCGCCGGGCGCCCGGGAGCGTGTATTCACGGTGAGACACGGGCGGAGCGAGGGTGGCCTCAACCTGAACATGGAGAGGAGCACCATCGACGCGATGGCCGCCAGCGGGTCTGCCGCGGCGGACGCGATGAAGGCGACCTTCCTTACCTCCCCGGGCACGCCTCCCAGGGACGACGACTGGGAGTATCACCGATGGGTGCGGCTGCGCCTGCTCCTCCCGGCGGTGGGCGGGTTCCTCGGGAGCCTCGACGAAGCGATGGTTGGCTCTCCTGCGGCGCCGTCGATCCGGGACTTCCTCACCGCGACGCCGCCGCCGATGGGCCTTTGGCACGAGCTGAGCCAGGCAACCCGCGTGGCGGGGTGGACGTTCCTCCAGGCGCTCGACCAAGCCTCGCAGCAGCTTCGGGCGGCGGGCGGCGATCTCGAGCGGACCCAGCCGCGCCCGGCGGGCGAGCTGCGGGTCACACCGAGGTTCTGAGCCCCGTTCGGGTGCATCCACCGTTCCCCGAGGCCCCCGCGCCATCTTGCCGCAGGGAGCGGAGCGCCCCTTTCGCGCGAGGCTCGGCGTTTCGAGCGCCGGGGGCCGCGACCCGCGGGAGCGGCGCGAGAGGGGGCCACATGAAGACGCACGCGCTCTGGGCGATCCCGATCGCGGCCGCCGTGGCCGTCGCGGTGACGGCGGCGGCCTCGGACCCGGGGCAGTCGAGGCGGCGCCGTCCGCCGCCGGCGGAGTACGGCCGGGTCGTGATCGCGAGCGGCGCGGAGGCCGCGCGGATCGCCCCGGCCGTGTTCGACCACTGGCTCCACCGCGCCCGGTACACCTGCCGCCTCTGCCACGTGGACGTCGGCTTCGCGATGAAGGCGGGCGCGACCGGCATCACGGCGGCGGACAACGCCGCCGGCCAGTACTGCGGGGCCTGCCACGACGGGAAGACCCCCGCGCCGTCCGCGGACGGCCGGAGGATCTTCGCCTCCTGCCAGAAGACGACCGCGCCCGACGGCCGCTGCGCGCGGTGCCACTCGCTCGGGAAGGACGCAAGGCCGGAGCACGACTTCGCCGCCTTCGCGAAGCGGATGCCGCGGGAGCGCTTCGGGAACGGGATCGACTGGGAGCGGGCCGAGGCCGAGGGGCTCATCCGGCCCGCGGACTTCCTCGAGGGCATCTCCATCCGGCGCCCCGCCCTGCGTGCCCAGAAGGACTTCGCGCTCGCCGCGAAGCTGGAAGGGATGCCGAACATCCTCTTCTCCCACGCGAAGCACACGGTCTGGAACGGCTGCGAGCTCTGCCACCCGGCCATCTACGCGGTCCAGCGGGGCGCCCGGGCCAACTCCATGGTGATGATCTTCGAGGGGGACTCCTGCGGCGTCTGCCACACGACCGTCGCGTTCCCGCTCATCGACTGCCAGCGCTGCCACACGGTGCCGGTCCAGGCCCCGGCCCGGTAGTGCCTCGCCCCAGGCATGGTGACGTGACGAGAGCGCCGAGACCGATGCGAGGCGGGCGCCCGAGGAGGGAGCAGCGGAGGCGTAGCAGCGCTACGTCGAGCAGCGCACCGACGAGGC
>JBBIPT010000025.1:0-24185 GCA_037442705.1 Anaeromyxobacter sp. | reverse complement strand
CGGGGCGAAGGGACTTGGCGACGGGCTCGGGGCGAAGGGACCTGGCGACAGGCTCGGGGCGAACGGAAGGCGCTCACTCCCCCAGGTAGGCCTTCCGCACCTCGGGCGAGGCGAGCAGCTCCTTCCCCGTCCCGGTCATCACCACGTTCCCGGTCTCGAGGACGTAGGCGCGGTGGGCGAGCTGGAGCGCCTTGTGGGCGTTCTGCTCGACGAGGAGGAGCGCGACCCCTTCGCCGTTCACGGCGCGGAGGACGGTGAAGATCTTCTCCACCACCTGCGGGGCGAGGCCGAGGGACGGCTCGTCGAGGAGCAGGAGCTTCGGCCGGCTCATGAGCGCCCGGCCGACCGCGAGCATCTGCTGCTCCCCGCCGGAGAGGGTGCCGGCCACCTGGCTCCGGCGCTCGGCGAGGATGGGGAAGAGGGAGAAGACGTGGTCCGCGTCCCTCTGGATCCCGTCCCTGTCCCTGCGGAGGTAGGCGCCGAGGTCGAGGTTCTCGCGGACGGTGAGGTTCAGGAAGATCCCGCGCCCCTCGGGGGCGTGGGCCATCCCCCGGGCCACGAGCGCGTGGGAGGGGAGCCCCGTCACGTCCTCCCCGAGGAAGCGGAGCGACCCCGTGCTCGGGCGGAGCATCTTGGAGATGGCGCGGAGCGCGGTCGTCTTCCCGGCGCCGTTCGCGCCGATCAGGGCGACGACCTGGCGCTCCGGGACCTCGAGCGAGATCCCGCGGAGCGCCTGGATGGCGCCGTAGTGCACCTGGAGGTCCTTCACCTCCAGGATCGTCCCGTTCGCGGTCATCGGTTCTCGCTCTCCACGGGGACCTGGATGTGCTTCTCCTCGAGGTAGGCGTCGCCGAGGTAGGCCTCGATCACCTTCGGGTCCTTGCGGACCACCTCCGGCTTGCCCTGAGCGATCGTGACGCCGTGGTCGAGGACGATGATCCGCTCCGAGACGCCCATCACGACCCGCATGTCGTGTTCGATGACGAGGATGGCGATCCCGAACCGGTCGCGGATGGACCGGATGAGGTTCATGAGCTCGATCTTCTCGGCGGCGTTCATGCCCGCGGCCGGCTCGTCGAGGCAGAGGACCTTCGGGCCGGTGGCGAGGGCCCGGGCGATCTCGAGCCGCCGCTGCTCGCCGTAGGGCAGGTTCTTCGAGACCTCGCCGCGCCGGTGCGAGAGCCCCATGACCTTCAGGTACTCGTCGGCCCGGTCCAGGATCCGCTCCTCCTCGTCCCGGTGGCGGGCGGTGAGGAAGAGGGAGTCGGCGAAGCCGCTCTTCGCCCCCGCGTGGCAGGCGATCCGCACGTTGTCGAGGGCGGTGAGCTGCTTGAAGAGCCGGATGTTCTGGAAGGTGCGGGCGACGCCCCTCGCGCAGATCGCGTGGGGCTTCAGGCCGTTCACGCGCTCCCCGGCGACGAAGACGTTCCCGTCCGTCGGCTCGTAGACCCCGGTGATCGCGTTGAAGGCGGTGGTCTTCCCGGCGCCGTTCGGGCCGATGAGTCCGACGAGCTCGCCGGGGGCCATCGCGAGCGTGAACTCGGAGAGGGCCTTCAGCCCGCCGAAGCGCATGGTGACCGACTTCACCTTGAGCGGCGTGGTGGCGGCGGAGGTCATGCGCGCCCCTTCCGGTTGGTCGAGTCGTCGCGGACCTCGGTGGGCGGGGCGCCGGAGGGGCCGGCCGCGGCGAGCCGCCCGCGGAAGAGCCGCTTGAAGAGGGGCAGGTCCCAGAGCTCGTGCGTGCCGAAGATCCCCTGGGGACGGAGGAGCATCACGGCGATGAGGAGGACCGCGTAGGCGACCATGCGGTAGGACTGGAACTCGCGGAGGAGCTCGAGGGAGATCGTGAGCGCGACGGCGGAGACGACGGCGCCGGTGATCGAGCCGAGGCCGCCGAGCACGATGATCACCACCACCTCGATCGACCGGATGAAGGTGAACATGCGCGGGGTGGAGAGCAGGATGGCGTGGGCGAGGAGCGCCCCCGCGAGCCCGGCGTACGCCGCCGAGATGACGAAGGCCCGCACCTTGTAGCCGGTCGTGTCGACGCCCATCGCCTCGGCGGCGATCTCGTCCTCCCGGATGGCGAAGAGGGCGCGCCCCTGGGTGGAGACGGCGAGCCGCCGGGCCATCACGATGGTGGCGATGGCGGCGATGCCGACCCAGACGAGGTTCGTCCGCGGGGGGAGCCCGGAGAGCCCGGTCGCCATGCCGAGGAAGCTCATGTTCTCGATGATCGACCGGATGATCTCGCCGAAGCCGAGGGTCACGATCGCGAGGTAGTCGCCCCGGAGCCGGAGGGACGGCATCCCGACGAGGAGCCCGGCGAGCGCGGCGGTGAGCATCGAGCAGCCGAGCGCGAAGGCGAAGACGGCCTGGTCCGCGAGGAAGTCCGGGAGCCCGAGCTGCACCCCCTCGAGCGAGAGGGTGATCTTCGCCGCGGTGTAGGCCCCGACCGCCATGAACCCGGCGTGGCCGAGGGAGAACTGGCCGGTGAAGCCGTTCACCACGTTGAGGGACACGGCGAGGACGACGTTCACGCCGACGGCGATGAGGATGAGCCGGTAGTCCGGCGGCATCACCGACTCGAGGGCCGCCAGGAGCGGCGCGCCGACGAGGAAGGGGAGGAAGGACCGGAACTGCGCCTGGGCCGTCGACACTAGACCTTCTCCACGGTGGCGCGGCCCAGGATGCCGGTCGGCCGGACGATGAGGACGAGGATGAGGACGGTGAAGGCGATCGCGTCGCGGTACTCGGACCTAGTGTAGCCGGCGACGAACTCCTCGGCGAGGCCGAGGACCATGCCGCCCACCATCGCCCCCGGGACGTTCCCGATCCCGCCGAGCACGGCCGCGATGAAGGCCTTGAGCCCCGGGATGAGGCCGAAGAGGGGGTCGATCTTCGGGCGGGAGACGGCGGAGATGATCCCGGCGGCGGCGGCGAGGGCGCTCCCGAGGATGAAGGTCCCGGAGATGATCCGGTTCACCGGGATGCCCATGAGGCCGGCGACCTGCGGGTCGAAGGAGGCCGCCCGCATCGCCGTGCCGAACCTGGTCCGGTAGACGATGAGCTGGAGGCCGATCATGAGGACGACCGCCGCGAGGAAGCCGTAGAGGTCGTAGTTCGAGATCGAGACCCCGAGGACCTCGAAGCCCTCGCGGGCGATCAGGGTGGGGAAGACGCGCGGGCTCGGCCCCGGGGGGAACTCGATGGGGGCGCGGAACCAGGGGGAGAGCTGGAAGCTGTACTCGAGGAAGAAGGAGACCCCGATCGCCGTGATGAGGGCGGTGAGGCGGGGGCGCGCGCGCAGCGGCCGGTAGGCGAACCGCTCGATGGCGAACCCGAGGAGGCCGCAGATCACCATCGCGCCGATCGTGACGAAGGAGGCCTTCACCACGACCTCCAGCGCCCCGGGCGGATCCGCGCCGTAGGGGCTCCGGATCCCGACGATCTGGCTCAGCCAGTAGCCCGAGAAGGCGCCCACCATGTAGACGTCGCCGTGGGCGAAGTTGATGAGCTTCAGGACTCCGTAGACCATCGTGTAGCCCAGCGCGATGAGGGCGTAGATGGTCCCGACGGAGGTGCCGTTCACGAGGTGCTGGAGGAACTCGGTCAAGGTCTCACCCTGGGGGTCTGGACCGCTGCGGCGACAGGATGCCGCAGCATAGTCCCGCAGCGCCGGATCCCGGAAGCGAGAAGGGGGAGAGGCCGTCCTTCGGCCCCTCCCCCCGCGGACTTCCGCCCGTCCGGCACCTGCTACGGGTCGATGGTCGCGACGTACTTCGGCGCGTTCTTCTCGATGCCGATCACGACGGCCGACTTCACGGCGTTGTGGTCCGCGTCGAGCGTGATCACGCCGGCGACCCCGGGGAAGTCCTTCGTCGCCTCGATGGCGTCGCGGATCGCGGGGCCGGTGATCTCCGTGGCCCGGTTCATCGCGTCGATGGCGACGAGCGCGGCGTCGTAGCCGAGCGCGGCGAGGGCGTCGGGGATCTGCCCGTAGGCCTGCTGGTACTTCTTCACGAACTCCTGGACCCTGGGGTCCGGGCTCTCGTGGGTGTAGTGGTTCGAGAAGAAGCTGCCGTCGAGGGCGCCCTGGGCGATCTCGTAGGTCTTCGACGAATCCCAGCCGTCACCGCCGGCGAGCGGGACCTTGATGCCGAGCTCGCGGGCCTGGCGGGCGGCGAGCGCCACGTCGGTGTAGTAGCCGGGGACGAAGATGACCTCGGGCTTCTTGTTCTTGATCGTCGTGAGCTGGGCCTTGAAGTCCTGGTCGCCCGCCTTGTAGCTCTGGTCGGTCACGATCGTGCCGCCGAGCTCCTGGAACTTCTTCGCGAAGTAGTCGGCGAGGCCGACCGAGTAGTCGTTCCCCACGTCGCGGAGGATGGCGGCCTTCGAGAGCTTCAGGTGCTCGCGGACGAACTTCGCCATCACCGTGCCCTGGAACGGGTCGATGAAGCAGACGCGGAAGACGTACGGGCGGGTCTTGTCGCCGTCCTTCGTCACGCGCGGGTTCGTCGAGGTCGGGGAGATCTGCGGGACCTTGTGCTGGTCGGCGATCGGCGCGATGGCGAGCGAGCGGCTCGAGGCGACCTCGCCGAGGAGGAGGACGGCCTTGTCCTGGACGATGAGGCGGGTCGCGGCGATCGCGGCCTCCTCGGGCTTCCCCTGGTTGTCGTAGGTCTTGAGGACGAGCGGCCGGCCCTTCACGCCGCCCTTGGCGTTCGCCTCGGCGAACGCGAGCTTGATCGCGTTGTCCGTGGACTGGCCGAAGGTGGCCTGCTCGCCCGTCATCGAGGCGACGTGCCCGACGAGGATGGGGGCGGGACCCGCCGGAGCCGCCTCCTTCTTCTGCTCGCAACCGACGACGGCCAGGGACAGTGCAGCGACTGCTACCGCACGACCGAATCGCATACGGCCTCCAAGGGGAGTTGAGGGGACCGAAACGGGCCCCGTTTACGGAGCGACGCATCGTTTACGCGAACCGCGAAGGCGGGGCAAGCGATCCGGAGCGGGACCCCCGGTGAGGGCGGTCGCGACGGGCGCCATTTTCCGTCGACGCTGCGTTAAGCTGGCCCACATGGGCGGTCCGCTGTAACGGAGGTCCGTCCGTCATGATGGATCAGCTCCTCACCCACCGGAGAACCCCGATGAAACCCTCGAAGCTCTTCGCAGCCCTCGTCGCGATGGCGCTCGCGGTCCCCGCCCTCGCGGCGGACGCCCCCGGCGTCTTCAAGATCCCGGGCACCGACTCCACCATCAAGTTCTACGGCTACGTCCAGCTCGACTCGACCCTCGACTTCTCCGGCCGCGTCGGCAACATCGAGGACAACGACTGGGCCACGTTCCTGCCGGGCGTTCCCGCCGACGACAGCGCCGAGGGCAAGCAGAAGAAGCCCCAGCTCTACCTGACCGGTCGCACGAGCCGGTTCGGCCTCATGACGACGACGCCCACGTCGATGGGCAACGTGGGCGTCCGGCTCGAGGGTGACTTCAACGGCCCGAACGCATTCCAGAGCGAGACCTTCACGAACTCGGTGCTCTTCCGCCTGCGCCACGCCTACGGAACGGTCGGCAACCTCCTCGTGGGCCAGACCTGGACGACCTTCCTCGACCTCGGCGCGTACCCGGACGTCGTGGACTTCAACGGCCCGGGCAGCAGCGCCCTCGTCCGGAACCCGATGCTCCGGTACACCTTCGCCCTCGCTCCGGGCGCCACCCTCGCGCTCGCCGCGGAGAACGCCCGCGGCGCGCAGTTCGGTGGCTCGAAGTTCCAGACCCTCCCCGACTTCCACGCGAACCTCACCTACGGGGCGAACTGGGGCCACGTCTCCGTCCGCGCCGTGACCCAGCAGTTCAACGAGTTCCTGGGGGCCGCCGATCCGGCGTCCAAGTTCGCGGTGGCCGGCGCGGTCTCCGGCTCGCTGAAGCTCGGCGGGGACACCCTCGTCGCCCAGTTCTCGGGCGGCCCGGGCATCGGCCGCTACCTCCTGAACTCCCTCGGCACGGGCGGCTCCGGCGCCGGCGCCTACACGCTCGACGGGAACAGCGAGCTCGACCTCTGGACGGTCTACGCCTACCACGTCGGCTTCACCCACGTCTGGAGCCCGGCCTTCCGGTCGAACGCCGTCTTCAGCCAGACCTTCATCCAGGACGCGAAGGTGGACGGGGTCGAGGCGGACAACGGCGTGCAGAAGGAGCTCATGCAGGCCTTCGTGAACACCTTCTGGTCGTTCGCGAAGAACGCCCAGTTCGGCCTCGAGTACTCCTACGGACAGTGGAAGTCCTTCGGCACGCCGGAGCTCAAGGGCACGCAGAACCGCCTGACGGCGACGTTCAACTACGGCTTCTTCTAAGCCGGTAGCGCAGGTCACGAACGGGGAGCGGGGCCTCGCGCCTCGCTCCCCTTCGCATTTCCGGGGCGCGCGGGCGAAGATGCCCGGCATGCGCACGCCCACCCTCCTCGCCGCCCTCGCCTCGGCCTCGGCGGGCCTCCTCGCCTGCGGCGGCGGGCTCACCGTCCGGGCCACCAGGATCCAGGGCGCTCCGCGGCCGCCCGGCTGCGAGCTCGAGATCCTACAGAAGGCGCCGGACCGTCCGCACGATCTCCTCGCCGAGCTCGAGGCCCACGTGACGCGGGTCCCGCCCGAGGGCCCGCTCGCGGTGGTGAGCCCGAAGGCCTGCGCCCTCGGGGCGGACGGGATCGTCGTCGTGCGGAACCTGATCGTGAACGAGCAGGGGCACGCCCTCGTCGCGGTGGCGGCGATCCGTTGGCGGCCGGAGGCGGCCGAGCCGCGCCCACCCGGGCCGCCGCCGTCGAGCGGCGAGCCGGCGCCGGGCCGCTGATGGCCGTACCCGACTGCGTCGATCCAGGACGTTCGTGGTTCCCTCCAGCCTGTCGAAGGGTCACCACGAGCGTACAGAGAAGGAATCCGTTCGCCCTGAGCCTGTCGAAGGGTCACCACGAGCGTACAGAGAGGAATCCGTTCGCCCTGAGCCTGTCGAAGGGCGAACGTCGCGGCCGGGCGCAAGCGCTCACGGCCTCTCCGCCCGCATCGCCTCGAGCCGCGCGCGGCGCGGCCCGCCGGCCCGCAGGTGTCCCCAGGCGACGAGCGCGCCCACCGCGAAGCAGATCCCCCAGAGCGCGGGCGCCCCGAGGCTCGTCATCGTCTGACCGCCGAAGAGGGGCGCGATCGTGAAGGCGAGCCCCCAGGACATCGAGAAGGCCCCCTGGTAGCGGCCGCGCAGCTCCGCCGGCGCGAGATCGGCGACCACCGTCGCCGCCGCGGGGAAGCCGACGACCTCACCCACCGTCCAGAGGACGACCCCGAGCGCGAAGACGGCGAGCGCGGGGAGGAGGCCGGCGAAGGCGTAGAGGCCGAACCCCGAGCCGATGAGGAGCGCGGAGGCGGCGAGGAGCCGCGCCGAGTCCTTCCGCCCGAGGCCGGGGCTCACGAGCGGCTGGAGGAGCACCACGCCGAGCCCGTTCAGGCTCATGAGGGCGGCGTACCAGCCCGGGCCGAGCCCGTGGGCGCTCATGTGGACGGCGGCGGCGAGCTGGAACTGCACGAAGACGACGAGGGCGGCGAGGTTGAGGAGCAGGAAGGTGACGTACGGGCGGTCGGAGAAGACGCGCAGGAGGCCGGCGAGGGGCGACTGCGCCCGCGTCCCCGGCGGCCGGGTCTCGGGGACCTTCCGCGCGATGATCGCGGCGAAGACGAGGGTCGTCGCGGCGTCGGTGAGGAAGAGGGCGGTGAAGCTCCGGGAGGCGAGGAGGCCGCCGAGGGCGAGGCCGAACGCCCAGCCGAGGTTCACGACCCAGTAGGTCATCCCCCACGCCCGGGCCCGGTCCTGCGGTGCGACGACGTCCACGATCGCCGCGCTCATCGCGGGACGGTAGGCCTCGGCGGTGAGGGCGGAGAGGAAGGTGAAGAGGGCGAGGAGGCTGGGGTGGGTGACGAAGCCGATCGCGCCCACGACGAAGGCCCCGAGCCCGAGGGAGAGGAGCATCGTCGTCCGCCGGCCGATCGCGTCGGCGAGCGTCCCCCCGAGCGGGCCGGCGACGAGCATGCCGGCGCCGAAGAGGGCGACGATCCGCCCGGCCGCGTCCGGCGCGAAGCCGCGCTCGCGGACGAGGTAGAGGGCGAGGAAGGTGACGACGAAGCTCGCGAGCCGGTTCACGAACATCCCGGCGAGGAGCGTCCAGAAGACGGGAGGGAAGCCGCGGAAGGCGGCGTCGAGGCGCTCGCGCAGCGGCTTCACGGTGGGCGTCGGTCTATCACCGGCGGGAGCGTGCCGCCAGGACCCTCCCTCGCCCACGACCGCTCGCCCTTCGACAGGCTCAGGGCGAGCGGACTCCCGAAACGAAAACGGCCGCCCCCCGGAGGGAGCGGCCGCCCGTGCGCGTGCAGCGACCCCTCAGCCGGTTCTCACTGCGGGGGGTGCAGGGGGGCGGAGCCCCCCCACGACGACGGCGTCGAGGTCCGGGACATCCGTCGCGCGCCGCAGGCGCGCATCAGATGTCGAAGTAGAGGCCGAACTCGAGCGGGGTCGGACGCATCCGCACCGGGTTCACCTCCTTGTCGTACTTGTACTGGATCCAGGTCTCGATCACGTCCTCGGTGAAGACGTCGCCCTTCAGCAGGAACTTGTGGTCCTTGCGGAGCGCCTCGAGCGCCTCGTCGAGCGAGCCCGGCATCTTCGGGATCTCCTTCAGCTCCTCCGGAGACATCCCGTAGATGTCCTTGTCGAGCGGCTGGCCGGGGTTGATCTTGTTCTCGATGCCGTCGAGGCCGGCCATGAGCATCGCCGCGAAGGCGATGTAGCCGTTGCAGGCCGGATCCGGCGACCGGAACTCGATCCGCTTCGCCTTGGGCGAGGGCGAGTACATCGGGATCCGGATCGCCGCCGAGCGGTTCCGCGCGGAGTAGGCGAGGTTCACCGGCGCCTCGAAGCCCGGCACGAGCCGCTTGTAGCTGTTCGTGGACGGGTTGCAGAGCGCGGCGAGGGCCGGCCCGTGCCTCAGGATGCCGCCGATGTACCACATCGCGAGATCGGAGAGCCCCGCGTAGCCGTCACCCGCGAAGAGGGGCTTCCCCGCCTTCCAGATCGACTGGTGCGTGTGCATGCCCGAGCCGTTGTCGCCGTAGAGCGGCTTCGGCATGAAGGTCACGGTCTTCCCGTGGCGGCGGGCGACGTTCCGGATCACGTACTTGAACCACTGGAGCTGGTCGGCCATCCGGACGAGCGAGTCGAACTTGATGTCGATCTCGGCCTGGCCGGCGGTGGCGACCTCGTGGTGCTGCCGCTCCACGTGGATGCCGACCGCCTCCATCACCCGGCACATCTCGGTCCGGATGTCCTGCTGGCTGTCGGTCGGGGCGACCGGGAAGTAGCCCTCCTTGTAGCGGGGCTTGTAGCCGAGGTTCCCGCCCGGCTCCTCGCGGCCGGTGTTCCACTGGCCCTCGCCGGAGTCGACCCTGTAGAAGGCGTGGTTCACGCCGGAGTCGTAGCGGACCTCGTCGAAGATGAAGAACTCGGGCTCCGGGCCGAAGAAGGCCGTGTCGCCGATGCCCGTGGATTTCAGATATTTCTCCGCCTTGATCGCGATGTTCCGCGGGTCGCGGGAGTAGGGCTCCTTCGTGATCGGATCGACGACGTTGCAGATGAGCGAGAGCGTCGGCTCCGCCATGAACGGGTCGATCACCGCGGTGTCCGCGTCGGGGACGACGAGCATGTCGGAGGTGTGGATCGCCTGCCAGCCGCGGATCGAGGAGCCGTCGAACCCGAGGCCGGCCTCGAAGATCTCCTCGGTCATCTCGTAGAGGGGGATGGAGAAGTGCTGCCAGATGCCGACGAAGTCCATGAACTTGAGGTCCACGTACGTCGCCTTCTTCTCCTTGGCGAGATCCATGACCTGCTTCGGGGTGAGCTTTGCCATCGGGGTCGTCTCTCCGGGGGTTGAAAAGCGTGGATGACGGGGCGCTTCGAAAGCACGCCACATGCCACGGGCCCGATCGTCACCCCTGCCCGATCCTGGGGCGGGATCGGGGGGTCCAGTCGGGCCTGTGCCCGATCGGCGCGCACGGGCTGCCCGGAAACCGGGCACCCCCGGGAGGGAGGAGGGGTGCCGGCCTCCCCGGGGCCAGGCTGCGGGCGGCGATGCGCGATTGGGACAACCGGCCTCGCCCGGGCCATCATGGGGCCGCCGCCGGGGTGTCCCAGACCGGGCGGGAGGGGTGTCCAGCATGGCAGGAGGTGCGGTGCCTGGATCCGAGCGGGCCTCGGAGCTCTACCGCAAGTACGGTCCGGCGGTCTTCCGCCGGTGCCTCAGGCTCCTCCGCGACCGGGAGGCGGCGAAGGACGCCACCCAGGAGGTCTTCGTGAAGCTCGTGCGGGACATCGCGAAGCTCGACGATCCGGCGATCGTCCTGCCCTGGGCCTACCGGGTGGCGACGAACCACTGCCTGAACGTCCTCCGGGACAGGGGCCGGCGCGGCGAGCAGGCGATCGGCGACCTCGAGCTCGCGCGCGGCACGGACGGCCCGAGCCCCGGCGACCGCCACCTCGCCGTCTCGATCCTCGCCCGGTTCGACGAGGGGACCCGCGCCGTCGCGGTCGGCGTCCTCGTGGACGGGATGGGGCATGAGGAGCTCGCCGGCGTCCTCGGCATCTCCCGCAAGACCGTGGAGCGACGGCTCGCGCGCTTCCTCGAGCGGGCCCGCGCCTTCGCCGGAGGAGAGCCATGACCGGCCGCTGCCCTTCCGACCTCGCCCTCGAGGCCTACCTCCTCGAGCCCGAGCGCTCTCCCCTCGTCTCCCACCTCGGCGCCTGCGAGGCCTGCCGGGCGCGGATCGCCCGGATGAACGAGGAGGGGGAGGAGTTCCGGCGCTTCGTCTTCCCGGCCACGATCGACGCGGTGGAGGCGGCCGCCCGCCCCCGGCGCTGGCGGTGGCCCTACCTCCTCGCCCCCGGCTTCGCCGCGGCGGCGGTGGCGATCGCCCTCCTCGTCCGGCCGCCCGGCCCCGCCGACGACTACCTCGGCGTGAAGGGGCGGGACCTGACCCTCTCCGTCTTCGTGAACGCCGCCGAGGGCGCTCGCGCGGTCCCCGACGGCGCCGCCGTCCCCGCCGCCTCGCAGCTCCGGTTCCAGGTCCGCCCCGCGGGCGACTGCTGGCTCTGGATCCTGTCGGTGGACGAGGCGGGCACGATCTCGCGGCTCTACCCGCCGGAGGGGGTCGCCCCGGATCGCCGCGCCCCCGGGCCGGTCCCCGGCGGCGCCGTCCTCGACGGCCTCGCCGGCCCCGAGCGGATCTACGCGGTCTGCGCCCCGGACGAGAAGATGACCTGGGGAGAGGTGAAGGGCGCGGCGGAGGCCGTGGCGACGGGCGGCGCCGGGCGCGTCCGCACGGCGCGGGAGCTCGGCGGCTCCCTCTCGGCGGCGCGCCAGGCCTCCCTCCTCCTCGAGAAGCGCCCCTGAGCGGTGGATCGTGACCCGAGGAACGCGCCAGCAAGGGAAGCTTCCGTTCGCCCTGAGCCTGTCGAAGGGCGAGGTTGAATCGCGGGGTGCCGCCGGCGGGATGGAGCCATGAAGACGGCCACGCTCGCCGCGCTCGCGCTCCTCCTCGCGCCCCTCGCCGGGCGCGCGGAACGGTTCGCCGTGGTCGTGGGGAACGACCGCGGCGACGCGGCGCGGCCGAAGCTCTGGTTCGCCGAGAAGGACGCGGAGCGGATCCACCGGGCGCTGCGCGAGATCGGCGACTTCGACGCGGACGGGACGGTGCTCCTCCGCGGGAAGGGGGCGGGGTCGGTCCGGGCCGCCGTCCGGTCCCTCGAGCCGAAGATCCAGGCAGCGCGCGAGAAGGGCGAGCGGACCCTGCTCGTCGTCTACTACTCCGGCCACGCGGGGGCGGGCGGCCTCGAGATGGGAGGGGAGAAGCTCCCCTTCGACGAGCTCCGCGCCCTCGTCGCGGAGTCCGGCGCCGAGGCGAAGGTCGCGATCGTGGACGCCTGCGAGGCGGGGCTCCTCACCCAGGTGAAGGGCGCCTCCGCCGCGCCCGCCCTCGCCTTCGCCCTCCCGGCGGACGACGCCGTGAAGGGCACCGCCTTCATCGCCTCCACCGCCGTCGGCGAGCAGGCCCAGGAGTCGGCCGCGCTCGGCGGGAGCTTCTTCTCCCACCACCTCGAGGTCGCGATCCGGGGCGCGGGCGACGCGGACGGCGACGGGCGCGTGACGCTCGCCGAGGCCTTCGCCTACACCTCCGCCCGGACCCGCAGCGGGACGGCGGCGACCGCGGTGGGCACGCAGAACCCGACCTACGAGTTCAAGATGTCCGGCCGGGGCGACGTCGTCCTCACCGACCTCCGCCGCGCCGAGGCGAGGCTCCTCCTGCCGCCCGACCCCGGCTCGACGATCGTCCTCCGCGGGCCCTTCGCGCTCTTCGCCGAGATCCCGGGCCCTGCCGCGGAGCAGGTCCTCGCGCTCCCCGCCGGCGCCTACCGCGTGGAGCGCCGCTCCCGGGACGGACGCGCGACGGGGGACGTGCGGCTCGTCGCCGGCCGGACGACGGCGCTCCCCCTGCTCGAGCCGACGCGCTACGAGCTCGCCCGCTCGAAGGGCGGGCCGAAGCCGGGGCTCCTCTACGCGGGCGGCGGCGTCGCCACGACCGGGCTCCCGGGGTTCGGCGCGGCGCCGGCCGCGCGCCTCGGCGTCCGCAAGGAGCTCGGCCCCGTCGGCGTCCGGATCCGGCTCGACCAGGTGCAGAAGCGCGTGACGGACGACTGGCTCGTCTACGACTACGCCTACACGGGAGGTGCGGTCGCGGCGCTCTACCCGCTCAACGCGGGGAGGGTGCTCCTCGAGGGCGGCGTCGAGGCGGGCTGGGGCTGGGCCTCCCAGCGGATCGTGGAGACGGGACGGCGCTCCTTCGGCGCGGGCGTCCTCCACGGGGGCGTGGCCCTCCTCGTCACCGCGCCGGTGGGGCGGATGAGGCTCGGGCTCGACGCCTCCGCCGGCGCGCAGGTCTTCACCCTGAACGAAGAGCGGACCGTCCGGTTCGGCTCGTCCGCGGCGCTCGTCGCGCTCTGGGGGTTCTGATGAGGGCGAGGCATGCACGATCGGTCCCCGTTCGCCCGCTCGCCCTTCGACAGGCTCAGGGCGAGCGGGTGCCTTCTGCCCCTGGGCTCGTGACTCCTGCGCTCCTGCTCGTCGCGTTCGTGCTCGCCGCCTGCGGGGACACGCTCGTCGACCACCGCGCCGACCTCCAGCAGCCGGCCGGCTGCTTCCCGGGGACGGCCACGGCGTGCGGCCCCGCGTGCGAGGATTGCAGCCCGTCGGTCGTCCCGCCCGCGGGCGCCCGCGTGGCCTGCCTTCCCGATCCCGGCGGTCTCTCGCGGAGCGCGTGCGGCTGGGAGTGCACGGGCGGCCTCCTGAAGTGCACGCAGGGCTGCTGCCCGGCGGCGAGCCTCGCGGCCGGTGCGGCCCACACCTGCGCGATCACCACGTCCGGCTCGCTCTACTGCTGGGGCGAGAACGAGGAGGGGCAGGTGACCGGGACGCCGGCAGCGGACGTGCTCGTCCCGCGCAAGTGGATCGAGAGCGGGGTCACGGCGGTGACGGCCGGAGAAGGGCACACCTGCGCGGCGGTGGGCGGAGAGGTCCGGTGCTGGGGCCGCGGGTTCGCGAGCCCATGGAGCACCATCGCGGCGGCCGCGGGGGCGACGGCGCTCGCGGCGGGAGGGCAGCACACCTGCGCGATCACCGTCGGCGGCGCGGTGCGCTGCTGGGGGTCGGGCGACGCCGTCGGAGGCGGAACCCCCGTCGCGGCCGGCGCGACCGCCCTCGCGGCGGGACGCGACCACACCTGCGCGGTGGTCACCGGGGAGGTCCGATGCTGGGGCTCCCGCGCGCTGGGCCAGCTCGGCGACGGCTCTACGGTCGGCTCGTCGGCCACGCCGGTGACCGTCCCTGGACTCGCCGGGATCGATCTCCTCGCGGCCGGAGACGCGCACACCTGCGCGACCGCGGCCGCTCCGACGGCGGGGGACCTCTCCGACGCCCTCCAGTGCTGGGGCGATGCGCCCCGGACGCCCTTCGTCCCGGACGACGTCCAGACCACCCCGGCCATCCCCACGCGCACGGGGGGCACGAGGTCGATCGTCCCGGACCGGGTGGCGCGCATCGACTCCGGCCGCACGCACATCTGCTTCCAGCGGGCCGGCGCGGCCCAGTCGATCCAGTGCCTCGGACCGGAGAACGGCTCCGGGCAGCTGGGCGGCATCCCGGAACCGGGAAGGGAGGTGGACCTGGCGGCGACGCCCGGTGCGACCGCGCTCGCCGCGGGAGGCGATCACGCCTGCACGGTCCTGGCCGGTGCGGTCTTCTGCTGGGGGCTGAACGCCTCCGGCCAGCTGGGCGACGGGAGCGCGACGACTCCCCAGGTCGGGTTCCTCGTCCAGGTGTCGGGACGCTGATCGCCGCGATCACTCCCGTCGAGCCCCCGGCGTCCGCCCTTCGACCCTTCGACAGGCTCGGGGTCAGGGCGAACGGCCGAGTGCAGGGGCGCTCGCCTGCAAGCAGGGCCGTTCGTGCGAAGGGTGCGCGGGCGCTCCCTCGACGAGAGGCCGTCCCCCTGCCCGCCCTTCGCGCAGCCCGCTGCCCGGTTTCCGGGCAGGGCCAGGGCGCCTACCGGGCCTTCATCCCGAGGGCCCGCATCCGCTCCCGGAGCGTGTTCCGGTTCATCCCGAGGAGCTCGGCGGCCCGGAGCTGGTTCCCGTTCGTCCGGGCGAGGGCCGCCGCGATGAGCGGCGCCTCCACGGCGGCGAGCGCCGCCTGGTAGCGCCCCTTCTCCGGCGGGGGCGCCTCGAGGATCGCCTCCACGAGCCCGCCGAGCCCGCGCTCCTGCGCGGAGGCCGCGGGGAGGAGCGAGACGAGGTCCTTCGCCGTGACGCGGTTCCCGGCGAGCTTGAGGAGCGCGCGCTGGACGACGTTCTGGAGCTCGCGGACGTTCCCGGGCCAGGGGTGGGAGAGGAGGAGCGGCTCCGCGTCCTTCGCGAGGGCGAGGGAGCGCCCCTTGAGCTGCTCGCCGTACTTCTGGAGGAAGTGGCGGGCGAGGAGGACGACGTCCCCCTCCCGCTCGCGGAGCGGCGGCAGCCGGAGCGGGACGACCGCGAGCCGGTAGTAGAGATCGCGCCGGAACCGGCCCTCCTCCACGGAGCGGCCGAGGTCGGCGTTCGTCGCGGCGACGATCCGGACGTCCACGGGGAGCGGGCGGCTCCCGCCCACCCGGTCGATCTCCCGCTCCTGCAGCACCCGGAGGAGCTTCGCCTGGAGGTCGATCGGCAGCTCGCCGATCTCGTCGAGGAAGAGCGTGCCGCCGGCGGCGAGCTCGAACTTGCCGGGGCGCCGCTCCACCGCGCCCGTGAAGGATCCCCTCTCGTGGCCGTAGAGCTCGCTCTCGATGAGGTCCTTCGGGATCGCCGCCATGTTCACGGTGACGAACGGGGCGCGGGAGCGGGTGGAGTTCGCGTGGATGGCGCGGGCGACGAGCTCCTTGCCGGTGCCGGACTCGCCCATGAGGAGGACCGTCATCTCGGTCCGGGCGACGCGGCCGATCTCCTTGTAGACCTCGATCATCGGCGCGGAGCGGCCGATGAGCGGGTCGGGGAGCGCGACGTCCTTGTACCGCCGCGGCTCCGGCGCGCCGGTCTCCGCCGCCGGGGCGCGCCGCTCGGGCGGCTCCGCCGCCTCGGGGGCCGCCTGCGCGAGCTCCTTCACGATCCGCTCGACCCGGGAGAGGTCGAAGGGCTTGCCGAGGTAGTCCGCCGCGCCGCGCTTCATCGCCTCCACGGCGGTGCGCATCGTGTCCTCGGCGGTCATCACCACGACGAACGGGGAGTCCGGCCGGCCGCCGATCTCCCCGAGGAGCTTCAGGCCGTCGTCTCCGGGCAGCCGCACGTCGAGGAGGACGAGCCCGACGCCGTCCTCGCCGGGGCCGAGCGCGCGGAGCCGCTCCCGCGCCTCCTCGGCGCTGCCGGCCTCCACGTGCGGGACCCCAGCCCGATCGCAGGTCTTGGCGAGGACGAAGCGCACCGACGGCTCGTCGTCCACGATGAGAACCTTGCGCACCTTCCCTCCGTTTCCGGCGGCATCCCCGATGATGGCCCCTAAGCAAGGACGGGGCCAGCCGGAAGGGGTGGCCCTCCGGGGGGGGCTCAGGCCTCCAGAGGCAGGAAGAGGGCGGCCTCCGCCCCTCCCCCCGGGCGGTTCCGGACGTCGATCCGCCCGCCGTGCGCCTCGACGATCCGGCGGGAGATCGCGAGCCCGAGCCCGGTGCCGTGGGGCTTCGAGGTCGCGAAGGGGGTGAAGAGCCGGTGGAGCATGGGCTCCGCGACGCCGGGGCCGCTGTCGAGGACCGCGATGCGGGCGAGCGGGCGGGTCCGGCCGCTCGCGGTGCGGATCCGGATCGGCGCGATCCCGGTCTCGATCGTGATCCTCGGCTCCGGGCGGTCCGCCACGGCGTCGAGGGCGTTCCGGACGAGGTTCAGCACGACCTGCATGAGCTTCTCCTGGTCGCCGTGGAGCGGGGGCAGGGACGGGTCGTACCGCTCCACGAAGGCCACCCGATCCGCCCCGGGGATCCCCTTCGCGAGGACGAGGACGTCGCCGAGGACGTCGTGCAGGTCCACGGGCGAGATCTGGAGCGCGGCGGGGCGGGCGAGGTCGAGGAGCTCGCGGACGAGGCCGTCCACCCGCCTCGCCTCCCGCGCGATGACCTGCGCGTACTCGCGGGCCGCGCCGTCCGCCTCGCGGGCGAGGAGCTCCGCGGAGCCCTGGAGCCCCGCGAGCGGGTTCTTGATCTCGTGGGCGAGCCCCGCGGCGAGGGCCTCGAAGTCGAGGGTCCGCTCGGAGCTGCGGGGGAGGTGGAGGACGAGGACCGCGCCGAGGCAGGACGCTCCGTCGAGGAGCGGGTTCGCCTCGACGCGGATGGACTCCGCCGGATCCCGCGGAGAGGGGAGGTCGAGCGCCTGGCTCTCCTGCGAGACGCGGGCCCGCTCGGCGAGGGCCGCGAGCCGCTCCCCGCCAGGGAGGGCGCGCACGGGGAGCCCCACGGCCCGCTCGCGCGAGCGGCCGAAGAGCTCCTCCGCCGGAGGGTTCAGGTGGAGGACGCCGCCGTCGGCCCCCGCGACCGCGACGGCGTCCCGGAGCGAATCGAGCGCGGCCCGCGCGAGCGGCGCGGGGAGCGGCGGAGCCTTCGAGGACCCCGTCAAGGCCCGGCCTAGAGCGCGTCCTCGCCGCGCTCGCCGGTCCGGATGCGGATGACCTCCTCGACCGGAACGACGAAGATCTTCCCGTCGCCGATGCGCCCCGTCTTCGCGGCGCGCTCGACGGCCTCCACGACCCGGCCCACGAGGGCGTCGGCGACGACGACCTCGACCTTCACCTTCGGGAGGAAGTCCACGACGTACTCGGCGCCCCGGTAGAGCTCCGTGTGCCCCTTCTGCCGTCCGAAGCCCTTCACCTCCGTGGCGGTGAGCCCCGCGACTCCGATCTCGGAGAGGGCCTGCTTCACCTCGTCCAGCTTGAACGGCTTGATGATCGCCTCGACCTTCTTCACGGCGCACCTCTGCGTGGAGTGTGGATTCGACGCTACGCTCCGGCCCGGGGGCCGGTCAACGGTGTTGCCTGGATCTCGGGCAGGGCCTGCCGGAGATCCGACCTCCGCACCTCTTCGCTCCGCACGCCCCCCGGGGGCCCGCGGCCGGAACGGGGAGGCCGAGCACCCGGCCTCACCATCCGCGCACGGAGCCGGTGCAACCGGCAGGCCACGGTGGGTCCGTGGCCCTCGGCCGCACCTGCCCGCTCTAGAATCGCCCCTGCATGTCCACGGCATCGCGATGAACCGGCACGCCTTCGACTTCGGCGGGGAGGAGGCCGGCTTCCAGGCCTGGGGCGGGCCGAAGCGGCTCTGGCGCCTCGTGGACATCCTCTACGGCCGGAACGCGCCGGAGGAGGTCTTCCCCGGGATCCGCGACTTCCTCCTCGAGCAAGCCCAACCCGGAGGGACGCGGCCATGACGGCGGCGCCCGCTTGCATCGATCCCGGCGTTCGTGGTTCGACAGGCTCACCACGAACGGAGGGACGAGGAATCCGTTCGCCCCGTGCTCGCCGAGGGTCCGTTCGCCCCGAGCCCGTCGAAGGGCGAACGTCGAGGCTCGATTCGAGAGATCACGGCCATGAGACTCCGCTTCGTCCTCGCCGCAGCCCTGCCCGCGCTCGTCTCGCTCGCGGCGATGGCCCTCGTCGCCGACCGGCTCGCCCGCCGCGCCCTCGAGGACGAGCTGTCCGCGCGCCTCGTCGCCGCGGCGAAGGCCGGCGCCGCGGCGCTCCCCGCCGATCGCGTCCGGCGGCTCCAGGCGGGGGACGAAGGGACGAGGACCTACGGCCACGTCCGCGCGCGGCTCGAGGCGGTGGCCGAGGCGACGGGGACGCACCTCTTCGTCGTGCGGCTCGACCGGTCGGCGATCGCCGACTCCTCGGGCCGGACGCGGATCGGCGAGCCCGTCGCGGCCCTGGAGCGGGACCGGCTCGAGATCGCGGAGGCGGCCTCCGGCCGGGCGGCGGTGAGCCAGGTCCTGTTCGAGGGCTCGGACGGCCGGCTCTACCGCACCGGCTACGCGCCGCTCCTCGACGACGGGGAGGTCGTCGTGGCGGTGGTCGGGGCCGACGGGACCGCGGCCTCCTTCGCGACGCTCAGGGGCTTCCGGCGGCTCCTCGCCACGTTCGCCGTGGGCGGCGCCGTGCTCGGCGCCCTCGTCGCCGCCTTCGCGGCCCTCTCCGTCACCCGCCCGCTCACCCGGATCACCGAGGCGGCGCGCCGGATCGCCCGCGGGGACCTCGAGACGCCGCTCTGGAAGCGGGCGCGCAAGGACGAGATCGGCACGCTGCGCGACACGATCGAGGAGATGCGCCGGGCCCTGCACGCGCGCGACGAGGAGCGGGAGACCCTGCTCGCGGGGATCGCCCACGAGGTCCGCAACCCCCTCGGCGCCCTGGACCTCTTCGCGGGGCTCCTCTCCGAGGAGCTCGCCGGGAAGCCCGAGGCGAGCCACGTCGCGCGCATCCGCGCGGAGCTCGCGAGCCTCTCCAAGGTGGTGGAGGAGTTCCTCGACTACGCGAGGGTCCGGCCACCGGTGCGGGAGCGGGTGGACCTCGCGATCCTCCTCGGGGAGGTGCAGGACCTCGTCCAGCCGCTCGCCACGGACCGCCGGGTCTCCCTCGTCGTGGAGGGCGCCGGCGAGGCCCGGGCGGACCGGGAGCAGCTCCGCCGGGCGGCCGTGAACCTCGTCCGGAACGCGGTGGAGGCCGCCCCGGCCGCGAGCCTCGTGGAGATCGCGGCGGGCGGCACCGGCGCGGAGGCGGTGATCGAGGTGCGCGACCGGGGCGCCGGGCTCGGCGCGGAGGCGAGGGCGAGCCTCTTCCGCCCCTTCTTCACGACGAAGGAGAAGGGGACAGGGCTCGGGCTCGCCCTCGCGAAGAAGGTCGCCGACGCCCACGGCGGGACGCTCGCCCTCGACCCGCGCGAGGGGGGCGGCACCGTGGCGAGGCTCGCGCTCCCCGCGTGACCGTCACACGTCCGGCTCGGTCTCCGCCCGGACCACCGCCGGCTCCTCCCGGTCCTTCGGGAGGACGAGGTTCAGGAGGACGCCGACGTAGGCGGCGAGCGACATCTCGCCGACCTCCATCGTGCCGATGTGGAGCTTCGCCCCGCCGATCCCGATGACGAGGATGACCGAGGCGATGATGAGGTTCCGCTTCTTGGAGAAGTCGGTCCGGTCGTCCACCATCATCCGGACGCCCGCCGCGGCGATGATCCCGAAGAGCAGGATGGAGATCCCGCCCATGACGTGGACGGGGATCGACCGGATCACCTCGCCGACCACCGGGAGGAAGGAGAGGAGGATCGCGATCACCGCGGCGCCGCCGATGACCCAGACGCTGAAGACCCGCGTCACCGCCATGACCCCGATGTTCTCGCCGTAGGTCGTGTTCGGCGGTCCGCCGATCATCGCCGCGAGGGAGGTCGCGATCCCGTCGCCCGCGAGGGAGCGGTGGAGGCCGGGGTCCTTCACGAAGTCCCGGCCCACGACGTTGTTCGTCACGATGAGGTGGCCGATGTGCTCGGTGATCACGACGAGGGAGATCGGCGCGAGGAGGACGATCGCGCCGAGGCTGAACTTCGGGAGGACGAAGGCCGGGACGGCGAAGGCGCCGGCGGCGGCCACCTTGGAGAGGTCCACCTGCCCCACCGCGAAGGCGATGGCGTACCCTCCGGCGATCCCGAAGAGGATCGGGATCACGCCGAGGAAGCCCCTGAGGAAGACCGCGGCGAGGATCGCGATGGCGAGGGCGGCCATCGCCACCGCGAAGAAGTCCCCGCGGAACTTGGACGGGTCGAAGATGTTCGCCGCGACGCCGGAGCCGGTCGTGGCCATCGCCACGGCGACCTGCGCGAGGCCGAGGCCGATCACCATGACCACCGGGCCGATCACGACGGGCGGGAGGAGCTTGCCGATCCAGGCGCTCCCGAACTTCCCGATCGCGAGGGCCACGGCCACGTAGACGAGGCCGACGACGACGCACCCGCCCATCGCGAGGGCGATCCGCTCCGCGGGGGCGACGACGCCGAACGAGGAGCCGAGGAGGCTCGAGAGCGCGGCGATGAAGGCGAAGGAGGAGCCGAGGTAGGCCGGGATCTTCCCCTTCGTCACGAGGATGTAGGCGAGGGTCCCGACGCCGCTCGAGAAGAGGGTGACGGAGGTGTCGAGCCCGACGAGGAGGGGCACGAGCACCGTCGCGCCGAACATCGCGAAGAGGTGCTGGAGCGAGAGGGGGATGGACTGGAGGAGCGGGACGCGCTCGTGGACGTCGATCGTGCGGGCACGCATGGATGGGCTCCGGGATCAGGCGACGACGAAGTAGAGGAGAAAGGCGGCGGCCGCCCCGTACATCAGGGGACGGACCTCGCGGCCGCGGCCGGAGAGGACCTTCAGGACGACGTAGGAGACGAAGCCGGCGCCGATGCCGTTCGTGATGCTGTAGGTGAAGGGCATCACGGTGAGGACGAGGAAGGCGGGGATCGCCTCGGTCGCGTCGTCCCAGGGGAGCGCGCCGACGTCCCGCATCATGAAGAAGCCGACGAGGACGAGGACGGCGCCCGTGGCCTGCGGCGGGACGACGCCCGCGAGCGGGGAGATGAAGATGCAGGCGGCGAAGAGGAGGGCGGTGACGACGGAGGTGAGCCCGGTGCGGCCGCCCGCCGAGGCGCCGGAGGCGCTCTCGATGTAGGTCGTGGCCGAGCTCGCGCCCGCGGCGCCGCCCGCGACCGCCGCGAGCGAGTCCACGAAGAGCACCCTCCCCGGGCGCGGGTAGTTCCCCTCCGCGTCGAGGTACTTCGCCTCCTGGCCGACCGCGACCACGGTCCCGACCGTGTCGAAGAAGTCGGAGAGCATGATCGAGAAGACGACGAGGGCCGCCGCCGCCGCCCCGAGCGCGCCGAAGAAGCCGAAGTCGAACTTCCCGAGCAGGGAGAAGTCGGGCATCGCGACCGGGGACGAGGGGAGCACGACCTCCCAGGGCTTGAAGCCGGCCGCGTCGCCGAAGGCGGCCTTCGCGACGATCGCGACCACGGTGGAGGAGGCGATCCCGATGAGGAGCGCCCCCTTCACCTTCCGGAGGACGAGCCACCCGGTGAAGAGGAAGGTGACGACGAAGAGGACGACCGGGAAGCCGCGGAGGTGGCCGGCCGTGCCGAGCGTGACCGGCACCGGATCGGCCGCGTTCCGGGAGACGAACCCGGCGTCCACGAAGCCGATGATCGCGAGGAAGAGGCCGATCCCGATCCCGATCGCCTTCTTCATCGAGGACGGGACCGCCCGGACGACCGCCTGCCGGAGCCCGGTCGCGACGAGCGCGGCGATCACGAGCCCCTCCGCCACGACGACGCCCATCGCCTGCGGCCAGGTGAGGTTCATCCCGGCCACGAGCTGGAAGGCGACGACGGAGTTGAGCCCCATGCCGGCGGCGAGCGCGAGGGGCAGGTTCGCGAAGAGCCCCATCGCGAGGGTCATCACCGCCGCGACGAGCGCGGTCGAGGTGAGGAGCGCGGGGAAGGCGAGCTGCGTCCCCGCGGAGTCGGTCACCTTCCCCAGGATGGCCGGGTTCACGAAGACGATGTAGGCCATCGTCATGAAGGTCGTGGCGCCGGCGAGGACCTCGGTCCGTACGTTCGTGCCCCGCGCGGTGAGCCCGAAGAAGCGATCGAGCCCGGCGGCGAGTCCGGTCTTGTCGGTCATGGGAGAGCCCCTCCTCTTTCTTCCGTCCGTCAGTGGAGGTTCCACTGCAGCATCGCCTGGGGGGCCGAGACGAGCGTGTCCGGGGCGATGAGGTCGTTGTAGTGGAGGTACCACTCCACGCCGGCGAAGAGCTTCCCCTTCGGGCCGCCCGCGAGGCCGAGGACGTCGAGGAGGAGCTGCGGCTGGGTCATCACGTCCACCTTCTCGTCGTCCTGCGCGCCGGACACGTCGACGAAGCCGGCGAAGAGGAAGGAGGCCGGGCCCACCTGGAACGGGACGGACCAGTAGGGGCTGAGCTGCCAGGTGTGATCGCGCAGGTCGTTGCCGGGGATCTGGACCGAGGAGTACCGGTAGAAGAGGTTCACGCCGACGACGCCGGGGATGGGGAGGGCGAAGTCGCCGCCCACGCCCGCGAGGTAGGCGTAGAAGCCCGGCCCCTGGTTCACCTCGAAGGACGGGCCGAAGTCCTTGAAGACGACGAGGCAGCGATCCTTCCCGCGGAGCCGGTTCATGAAGATCCGGGTGTGCCACTCCGCGTAGACGGTGGACTCGGCGCCCGCGAAGTCGCCGCGGTAGAGGTCCACGAAGGCGAAGTTGTCGCCGTACTTCCAGGTGGAGAAGTGGTTCAGCGTGAGGGTCGTCATCTTCCCGCTCGGCGTGTCGTAGCCGAGCAGGCTGTCCTTGAAGTCGAAGCCCTGGAGGACCTGCAGGTTCGTCGTCGCGAACTGCGCGTTCGCCGCGACGGGGAAGGCCGCGGCGGCGAGGGCGAGGGAGAGGGCGAAGAGGGGGCGGGCGAGTCGGATCGCGACGGTGTGGCTCACGAGGTGTCCTCCGGGATGGGATGTACGGCGCGGGACCCTTACCGCCCGGGTCTGACGTGCGAATCGAACGCCCTTCGATCGATCCTGTGCGACGGAAGAGATCCGCCAGGAGCTTCATGTGCTTGGCTCGGGTGTTCGAAAATACCGACCGCCGGCCGGTTTTTCTTGCGCCCGGAACCCTGGACGGCTACACGACGCCGATGCCGCCTCCCACCCGCCTCGGCGAGCTCGAGACCGCCGTCCTGGAGCACGTCTGGGCGGCGGGTCCCTGCGACGTGAAGGCGGTCCACAGGACCCTCGGGACGCGGCGGGGGATCGCGCTCAACACGGTCCAGTCCACGATGGAGCGGCTCCATCGCAAGGGGATCCTCGCGCGCGAGAAGGTGAGCCACGCGTACGTCTACTCGGCGCGCCAGACCCGCGAGGAGCTCGGTGCGCGAATGGTGGAGGAGGTCGTCTCGCGGCTCCTCCGGGGTGAGCCGGCGCCCGTCCTCGCCGCGTTCGTGGACCTCGCGGCGCGGACGGACGCCTCGAACCTCGATCGCCTCGAGCGGCTCATCGCCGAGCGGAGGAAGGCGCCGCGATGACCGGCTTCCCGGCGCTCGTGGCCCTGAAGGCCGTCACGCTCCTGGGCTTCCTCCTCCTCCTCGCGGCCGGGGCCACGCTCGCCCACGGGTTCGTCGCGCGCCGGATCGCCCGGTGTCCCCCGGCGCTCCGGGCCCGGCTCCTCCTCGCCTGGGCGGCGGCCCCGGTCGCGCTCGCCACCGCGCTCGCCGGGATCGCGCTCCTCCCCTCGCTCGGCGCCGCGCTCGGGCTCATGGTGGACCATTGCCCCGCTCACGGGGGGCACGTCCACCTCTGCGTCCACCACCTTCCCACTCGCGGGGCGGGGCTCCCCGGCGCCATCGCCCTCGGGGGGATCGCCGCCGTCGCGGGCGTTCTCCTCGTGAAGGGCGCGGCAGCGTGGCGCCTCGCCGCGCGCCTCGGCCGGGCGGCGTCCCGCGAGCTCTC
>JBBIPT010000024.1:0-24289 GCA_037442705.1 Anaeromyxobacter sp. | reverse complement strand
CCCGCCTCGCGGCGGGTCTACGTCCACACCTTCGGCTGCCAGATGAACGAGTCGGACTCCGACCGGATGGTCGAGCTCCTCGCGCGCCACGACTTCGCGCGCACCGCCTCGGCCGAGGACGCCGACCTCATCCTCCTCAACACCTGCTCGGTCCGCGAGAAGGCGGAGCAGAAGCTCCTCTCCGCCCTCGGGCGCTACCGCGAGCTGAAGGCGCGCCGCGGGGCGCTCATCGCCGTCTCGGGCTGCGTCGCCCAGCAGGAGAAGGAGCGGCTGCTGAAGCGCGTTCCCTACGTGGACTTCGTCTTCGGCCCCGACAACCTCGCCCGGCTCCCGGAGATGATCGCGCGGGCCGGGGAGGGGAGGGAGCGGTTCGCCGAGACCGCCTGGATGGACTCCGAGGAGTACGTCTTCCCGCGGGCGGACCCGGAGGCGGCGCGCGGGCGCCCGACCGCCTTCGTCACGGCGATGAAGGGCTGCGACAACGTCTGCGCCTTCTGCATCGTCCCGCGCACGCGCGGCCGCGAGGTCTCGCGTCCGGCGGAGGAGATCCTCGCCGAGTGCACCTCCCTCGCCGCGGTGGGCGTGCGCGAGGTGACGCTCATCGGCCAGAACGTGAACTCCTACGCGGGCGGCTGCACCTTCGCGGACCTCGTCCGGCGCGTGGCGCGGGTCCCGGGCGTCGCCCGGATCCGCTTCACCACGAGCCACCCCCACGACCTCTCCCCCGCGCTCGTGGACGCCTTCCGCGACGAGCCGAAGCTCATGCCCCACTTCCACCTGCCGGTGCAGTCCGGCTCCGACGCGGTGCTCGTCCGGATGCGGCGGGACTACGGGGTGGAGGAGTACCTCGACCGGTTCGACCGGCTCTCCGCCGCCCGCCCCGGGATCGCCGTGACGACCGACTTCATCGTCGGGTTCCCGGGGGAGACGGACGAGGACTTCGAGGCCTCGATGCGGCTCCTAGAGCGGGCGAGGTTCGAGCAGAGCTTCAGCTTCCTCTTCAGCCCGCGGCCGCACACGGGGGCGGCGCTCAGGCTCGGGACCTCGCCGGAGTGGCGGGAGGTGCCCCGGGAGGTCGCCGTCGCCAGGCTCGAGCGGCTCCAGGCGGCGCAGCGGCGGATCGCGGCGGAGATCCTCGAGGCGCAGCTCGGGCGGACGGTGGCGGTGCTCGTGGAGGGGCCCTCGGACGAGCCGGGCGAGCGGCGCGGCCGCACCCCCGAGAACCGCGTCGTCCACCTCGCCGCGAGCGAGGGGGAGGCGCCCGCGGGCGCGATCGTCCTCGCCCGGGTGACGCGGGCGGGCGGGAGCTCGCTGTCGGGCGTGCTCGCGTGAGGGCGAGGGCCCCCCTGCCGCGGTGGGGCTGGGCCGTCGCGGCCCTGGCGTGGGCCGCCCTCATCTACTGGGCCTCCTCGAAGCCCCACCCCTTCCCCTTCCTCCCCACCGGGCTCCTCGAGCTCGACGAGCTCCTCCACCTCCTCGCCTACGCCGTGCTCGGGGGGCTCCTCGTCGGCCCGTTCCTCCCGCGGCTCGGCGCGGCGCGCGCCGTCGTCGCGGCCGCGGCGATCGCGACGACGTACGGCGCGGCGGACGAGTGGCACCAGTCGTTCGTGCCGAACCGCTCGGCCGACCCGAAGGACCTCGCGGCGGACGCCGCCGGCGCGGTGCTCGGCGCGGCGGCGATGGCCGTCGCCTTGCGGGTGCGCAGGGCGCGGGCTAGCATTCGCGGCTGATGCCGATCGTGCAGCCGTACGACGGGAAGGCTCCGCGCCTCGCCGCGTCGGTGTTCCTCGCCGAGGGTTCCGTCGTCACGGGCGACGTGGAGATCGGCGAGGGCTCCTCCCTCTGGTTCGGCACCGTCGTCCGCGGCGACGTGAACTGGATCCGGATCGGCGCGCGCACGAACGTCCAGGACCAGTCGGTCGTCCACGTGAGCGGCGGGACGCACCCGACCGTCGTGGGGGACGACGTGACGGTGGGTCACCGGGCCGTGCTCCACGGCTGCACGGTGCGGGATCGGTGCCTCGTCGGGATCGGGGCCGTCGTCCTCGACGGCGCGGTGATCGGTCCGGACGCGATGGTGGGCGCGGGTTCGCTCGTGCCGCCCGGGATGGTCGTGCCTCCGGGGAAGCTCGCGCTCGGCTCTCCCGCGAAGGTGAAGCGCGATCTCACGCCCGATGAGCTCGCCTTCCTCCGGACGTCGGCGGAGCGGTACGCGGGCTACGCGGCGCGCTACCAGCGCGAGGGGGCTTCGCGATGACCAAGGTCGAGGCGCTCCAGCGGTCGCAGCTCTTCAAGGACTTCACCGAGACCGGGCTCCGGATCTTCGCCGAGCTCGCCCAGGCGAAGGCGATCCCGGCGGGGAGCCCGATCTTCGTCGAGAACATGGTGGGCGAGTCGCTCTTCGTCGTCGTGAGCGGGACCGTGAAGCTCACCCAGAAGACCTCCGACGGGGAGAAGGAGCTCGCCACGGTCGGCCCGGGCGAGCACCTCGGGGAGGTCGCGCTCCTCGGCAGGAGCGTCCGACTCGTCTCGGCGGTCGCCGCGACGCAGTGCGAGGTCCTCGAGATCTCCCACCGAGACTTCTTCAAGAAGGCCTCGGAGAAGCCGGCCGCCTGCCTGAAGCTCGCCCTCGCCATCGGGGCCGGGCTCGCGGCGAAGGTCGCGGAGAGCCGGGACCTCGTGAGCGAGATCGTCGCGAAGCGCCCGTAGCGCGCTGGGTTCCCGTCCGCCCCGGCCGCCGATCCCTCGCGTGCCCGACGTGACGCGAGGGCGGATCCTGCGGTAAGGGAAGTGTCCCATGCTCGAGCGCCTGGTCGACATGCTCGGAGGATCCGGCCTCCACCTCGGCTACGGGTTCGTCTTCTTCGTGCTCGTCGCCTGCGGCCTCGGCCTCCCGATGCCCGAGGACATCATCCTCGTCACGGGCGGAGTCCTCGCCTGGCTCGCCTCGGACCTCGAGACGGCCACCGTGGCGGGGATGCTGCGGGACCCCGGGCTCGTCACGATGGTGATCATGGGGCTCGCGGGGATCCTCGTGGGCGACACGATCATCTTCCTCGCGGGGCGCCGGTTCGGGCACCGGGTCGCCGACTTCCGGCCGCTCCGGAAGGTGATCACCCCGGCGAAGCTCGAGGCGGTGGAGCGGCAGATCCGGCGCCGCGGCAACCTCGTCGTGGTCGTGGCGCGGTTCCTCCCGGGGCTCCGGGCGCCGACGTTCTTCACGGTCGGCCACCTTCGGATGCCCCTCTGGGAGTTCATCCTCTTCGACGGGGCGGCGGCGCTCGTCTCCGCGCCGCTCTGGGTCTGCCTCGGCTTCTACTTCGGCTCCGACGTGGAGCGCGTCGCGCAGGAGGCCGCGAGGTTCGGCCACTACATCCTCGCCGCGCTCGGGGTGGTCCTCCTCTTCCTCGCGCTGCGCTGGATCAGGGCCCGGCGGAGCGCGCTGCCGGCTGCCCTCCCGGAGCCGGAGCGGGACTGAACGACCGAGCGCGATTCGGAAACGCCCAGGGCTTCAGGCCTCAGGCCTCAGGCTTCAGGCCTCAGGAAATGCATCCCTGTCGCCGTTCCCGAGGCCTGAGGTCCGAGGCCTGAGGCCAGGGGTCGATCGCGAATCGCGAGCGGCCGTTTAGGTCGCCTACCGCGCCTCGTCCCGGCGGCCGAAGAGGCGGCGGAAGAGGCCGCCGAGCCGTCCCGGCGTGGGGGCGCCGTCCTTCTTCGCGGGCTCGGCCACGGGGAAGCTCCCCGTCTGGAGCTTCGCCTCGCCGGTCTGCTCCGCCTCGAGCTTCTTGCGGGCCGCCGACGGCCCCTCCCGGGTGGACATCACCGCCTGGACCTTGCGGCCGGTGTTGAGCTCACGGGCCGTTACGGTGAGGAGGCACTCCGCCCCGAGCTCGAAGGTCACGGCGATCTTCACCATCCCGCGCGGGCCGGAGGGGAGCCCCGCGAGCTTCAGCGTGCCGAGGTACTCGCACTCGCCCGCGACCTTGCTCTCGCCCTGGTAGACGACGAGCTCGAACTCGGTCTGCCCGTCCTTCGTCGTGGCGAGCCCGTACTGCTTGCGCGCCGGGAGCGAGGTGTTCCGCTCCACGATCGTCTTCACCCGTCCGCCGGGCAGGCCGATCCCGATCGACATCGGGAGGACGTCGATGAGGACGACCCCCTCCACGCTCCCGAGCGAGTGGGCGAGGAGGGCCGCGCCGATGGCGACGGCCTCGTCCGGGTGGACGGCGCGGGAAGGGGGCCTGCCGAGGAACGCGGCCACCTTCTGGTGCACGAGCGGCATGCGCGACTGCCCGCCCACGAGCAGGACCTCGTCCACGTCCTTCGGCTCGAGCCCCTTCGCCGCGAGGACCTCCCGGCAGACCTCGATGGTCCGGTCCACGAGCGGCTCGACGAGCTCGACGATCCCCTCGCGCGTGAGGGTCGTCTCGAGGGACATCGGCTGCCCGTCCTTCATCGCGAGGAAGGGGAGCTGGACGGGGAACTCCGTCCGCTCGGAGAGGGAGCACTTCGCGCGCTCCGCCGCGTCCACGAGGCGGGAGAGCGCTACGCGGTCTCCGGCGAAGGGGGAGCCGGCCCGCTCCTCCCAGGCCTGGAGGAGCCGCTCCACGACGCGGTGGTCGAAGTCCACGCCCCCGAGGAAGGTGTCGCCGCCGGTGGAGACCACCTCGTAGACGTTGTCGCTGAGCTCGAGCACCGAGGCGTCGAAGGTGCCGCCGCCGAGGTCGTAGACGAGGACGCGCTGGTGGAGGTTCCGGCCGAAGGCGTAGGCGAGGGCGGCGGCGGTCGGCTCGTTCAGGATCCGCTCCACCTGGAAGCCGGCGAGGGCGCCGGCCTGGCGGACCGCGGCGCGCTGGCGCTCGTTGTAGTAGGCCGGGACCGTGATCACCGCCCGGTTCACCTCCTCGCCGAGGTGGTTCTGGGCGACCTCCTTCACCTCCCGGAGGACGAGGGCGGAGACCTGCTCGAGCGAGAGCGTCTCGGGGCCGAGCCGGACGGCCGCGAGGCCGTTCTCGTCGGGGACGATCTCGTAGGGGAACTTCGCCCGGATCTCCTGGACGACGTCGGACTCGAAGGAGCGGCCGACGAGCCGCTTCGCCCCGTAGACGGTCGACTTCGGGTTCGTGAGGAGCTGCGCCCGGGCGAGGTGGCCCACGACGAGCCTGTTCCGGGCGTTCAGCGCGACGATGGAGGGGACGGTGTTGTACCCCTCGCGCGACGGGACGACGTAGGGCTTGCCGTCCTTCACGAGGGCGGCGCAGGAGTTCGTCGTCCCGAGGTCGATCCCGACGACGACGCGAGAGGGCTTCGTCACCGGCACCGGCGAGGCCGGCAGGCCCGTGTCGATCCGCATCGGGCCGGCCTGGAGCTGCTCGACCCGGTGGGGGGCGGAGAGGTCGGCCTGGGCGGGGGATCCGGGGCGCGCCGGGGCGGGGGTGAGCGCCGGCGGCGTGGGGGTCCGCAGGGGAGGGATCACGGGCGTGGGGGCCCGCGTCGGCGGGGGCGTGGTCTCGGGGCGGGGCGCGACCGGGGTCGGCCCCGCGACCCCGGGCGCCACGCCCCGGCGCTCCTTCAAGGCGAGGATCCGCTCCACGACCGCCCGGGAGCCCTCGTCGAGATCGGTGAACTGGACCCCCATTCCGGGGGACTGCGGGGGATGGGCCACGCCGCCCCCCGCCTGCACCCAGCGGACGACCCCCCGCCCGCGGATCACGGGCTCGCCGGTCTGGAGCCGGAGCTCGAAGACCACGTTCGTCCCCACGGGCTTGGGCTCCCGGGTCCGGATGAAGACTCCCCCCCGGGAGACGTTCACGGCGAACTTCTCCACGAACTCGTCCACCGTGCCGTAGGCGAGCCGCACGGCGAAGCCCACGGGCATCCGCTCGCCGGATCTCTTGTCGTCGCCGGGTCCGCCCACCGGATTGGATTATCCCTTCCGGGCTCTGCCCCCGGCAAGCGCGCCTTGACGGTCGGAAGCGGGCTCGAATATACGTCCGCATGCTCCACAGAGACGATCTGCGACTCGCGCTCACGTTCGACGACGTCCTCCTCCTTCCGGCGGAATCGGACGTCCTCCCGAAGTCGGTCGAGACCGTCACCCAGCTCACCCGCAACATCCGGATCAACATCCCCATCGTCTCCTCGGCGATGGACACCGTCACCGAGTCGCGCATGGCGATCGCCATGGCGGCCTCCGGCGGTCTCGGCTTCGTCCACAAGAACCTCTCCATCGAGGAGCAGGCCGCCGAGGTCGTGAAGGTGAAGAAGTACGAGTCGGCGGTCGTCGCCGACCCGGTGACCATCGAGCCCGACGCCCCCATCCACCGGGCGGTCGCGCTCATGCGGGAGAACGGGATCAGCGGCATCCCCGTGGTCCGCAAGGGCCGGCTCGCCGGCATCCTCACGAACCGCGACCTCCGCTTCGAGAAGAACCTCGAGCAGCGGGTCGAGGACGTGATGACGAAGGACCTCGTCACCGCGAAGGTGGGGGTCACGATCGAGGAGGCGAAGGAGCTGCTCCACCACCACCGGATCGAGAAGCTCCTCGTCGTGAACGACGCCTACGAGCTCAAGGGGCTCGTGACGATCAAGGACATCGAGAAGATCCAGAAGCACCCGAACGCCGCGAAGGACTCGCTCGGGCGCCTCCTCTGCGGCGCCGCCGTCGGCGTGGGGGCGGACGGGGAGGCCCGGGTGGCGGCGCTCCTCAAGGCCGGGGCCGACGTCCTCGCCATCGACACCGCCCACGGGCACAGCCGCGGCGTCATCGAGGCGGTGAGGTCGATCAAGGCGAACTTCAAGAACGTGGAGCTCGTCGCGGGGAACGTCGCCACCGGCGAGGCCGCCGAGGCGCTCTGCAAGGCGGGGGCGGACGCCGTGAAGGTCGGGGTGGGGCCCGGCTCCATCTGCACGACCCGCGTCGTCGCCGGCGTCGGGGTCCCGCAGATCACCGCCGTGGACGACTGCGCTCGCGCCGCCGAGAAGCACGGCGTGCCGGTGATCTCCGACGGGGGCGTGAAGTACTCCGGCGACGTCGTGAAGGCGCTCGCCGCCGGGGCCGGGAGCGTGATGATCGGCTCCCTCCTCGCCGGGACGGAGGAGTCGCCGGGCGAGGTGATCCTCTACCAGGGGCGCAGCTACAAGCAGTACCGTGGCATGGGCTCTCTCGGCGCGATGAAGAAGGGCTCGAAGGACCGCTACTTCCAGACCGAGGTCTCCGACGCGGAGAAGCTCGTGCCGGAGGGGATCGAGGGGCGCGTCCCGTACAAGGGGACGGTGGAGATGACCCTCCTCCAGCTCGCCGGCGGGCTCCGGAGCGGCATGGGCTACCTCGGCTGCAGGAACGTCGCGGAGCTCCGGTCGAAGCCGCGGTTCATCCGGATCTCCCAGGCGGGGCTGCGCGAGAGCCACGTGCACGACGTGATCATCGAGAAGGAAGCGCCGAACTACCGGGCGGACTGAGCGGGCGCGCGCGTTCGCCCCTCGACAGGCTCGGGGCGAACGGTTCCGTGGTGAACCGCTCGTGGTGACCCCTCGACGAGCTCGGGGGGGTACGAGCGGGGCCTTTCGCGTCCGCTCGCCCTGAGCCCTGAGCCTGTCGAAGGGTCGAAGGGCGAGGCGGAGGCCGGCGGCGCAGGAACGAGGGGCACAGTGGACATCCATTCCGAGAAGATCCTCATCCTCGACTTCGGCTCGCAGTACACGCAGCTCATCGCGCGCAGGCTGCGGGAGCTCGGCGTCTACTGCGAGATCCACCCCTGCACGATGAAGCGGGAGGCGATGAAGGCCTTCGCGCCGAAGGGGGTCGTCCTCTCCGGCGGGCCGGCCTCGGTCCTCGCGGAGGGCTCCCCCCGGGCCGATCGGCTAGTCTTCGACCTCGGCGTCCCCGTCCTCGGCATCTGCTACGGGCTCCAGCTCCTCGCCCACGAGCTCGGCGGGCGCGTGGACAGGGCGGCCCACCGCGAGTACGGCCCGGCCGCCATCGAGGCGAAGCCGGGCGCGGAGCTGTTCGAGGGGCTCCCCGGGAAGCTCGACGTCTGGATGAGCCACGGCGACCGGGTGGAGGCGCTGCCGCCCGGCTTCGAGCCGATCGCGACGACCTCCTCGTCTCCCTACGCGGCGGTGGAGGACCGCCAGCGCCGCTTCTTCGGCGTGCAGTTCCACCCCGAGGTGGTCCACACGCCGAAGGGGAAGGAGATCCTGAAGAACTTCGCCTACCGGGTCTGCGGCTGCTCCGGCGCCTGGTCCATGCGGGCCTACGCCGAGACGGCGGTGGAGCAGATCCGCGCCCAGGTGAAGGATGGCCACGTGATCTGCGCGCTCTCCGGGGGCGTGGACTCCGCGGTCGCGGCCCTCCTCGTCCACCGGGCGATCGGCGACCGGCTCCGCTGCATCTTCGTGGACAACGGCGTCCTCCGCGCCGGGGAGCGCGAGCAGGTGGAGGACGTGTTCGGGCGGATGTTCCACCTCCCGCTCGTCACCGTGGACGCCTCCCGGCGCTTCCTCCAGAAGCTCGCCGGCGTGACCGACCCCGAGCAGAAGCGGAAGATCATCGGGCGCGAGTTCATCGCGGTCTTCGAGGAGGAGGTGGAGCGGCTCGCCGCCCACGGCGAGCGGGCCGGGTTCCTCGTCCAGGGGACCCTCTACCCGGACGTGATCGAGTCGGTCTCCTTCAAGGGGCCCTCCGCCACGATCAAGAGTCACCACAACGTGGGAGGGCTCCCCGAGGTGATGAAGCTCGCCCTCGTCGAGCCCCTCCGCGAGCTCTTCAAGGACGAGGTCCGCCGGCTCGGGCTCGAGCTCGGCCTCCCCGCGCCGATCGTGCAGCGCCAGCCGTTCCCCGGCCCGGGGCTCGCCATCCGGGTCCTCGGGGAGGTCACCGAGGAGCGGCTCGCCGTCCTCCGCAAGGCGGACACGATCGTGCAGGAGGAGATCCGGGCCGCGGGGCTCTACGAGCGGCTCTGGCAGGCCTTCGCCGTGCTCCTCCCCGTCCGGAGCGTCGGGGTCATGGGCGACGAGCGGACCTACGAGTCCACCGCCGCGATCCGGGCGGTGGAGTCGACCGACGGCATGACCGGGGACTGGGCGCGGCTCCCCTACGACCTCCTCGGGCGGATCTCCTCCCGGATCATCAACGAGGTCCGTGGCATCAACCGCGTGGTCTACGACGTCTCGTCGAAGCCGCCGGCCACGATCGAGTGGGAGTAGGCCCCACGTTTCGGCAGTTTGCCCCGGCGGTTCGCGGGGGTATCCTCCCGTCGATCGGAGGAATCGGGATGCCGTCTCTCCACCGGATCCGGGTGGCGCTCGCCCTCGCGGCCGTCGCCGCGGCGGGGTGCCAGGACTACAACTTCAACCCGGTCGGCCAGTGCCTCATCCAGCCGGGCTCGCGCCGGGTGACCCTCTCCGACATCTCGAGCGCCGACGTCCTCTTCGTCGTCGACGACTCGGGGTCGATGGGCGGCGAGCAGGCGAAACTCGCCACCAACTTCAACTCGTTCATCACGAGCCTCGACGGCGCAAACGACGCGCGGGCGGCGGCCGGGCTCGAGCCGATCGACTTCCACATCGCGGTGACGACGACGTCGGTCTTCCTGAACCTGCCGACGACGCAGACCTGCCGCTCGGACTGCCCCGGGGCGGCGGGCGCGCTCGTCTGCTGCACCTCGGGGAACACGCCCGCCCTCCAGCCGAGGGCCTGCACGCCAGGGGTGACGACCTGCCCCGCCGGCACCACCTGCGGCGTCGGGTGCAACGGGCTCAAGGGCGCGAACTACTGCTGCGATCAGACGAACGGCACCTTCCCGCCGGGCTCGATCACCGAGGTCGTCCCCTGCGGGCGCGAGAACGGCGCCTGCGGCACTTTCGAGCGACACTACCGCTCGACCGGTTGCACGCCCGGGGTGGCGGTGAACGAGTGGCCCTTCCCTCGCGGCGACTTCGTGTCGTGGACGAACATCTCCTCGGCGAACCCGCGAGTGCTCCACTTCGACAAGGAGCTCTACCTCACCGGCAGGAACCGCCAGGGGTTCACCGACACGCAGCTCATCGACTTCTTCCGCGGCAGCGGGCCCCTCGGCGGGAACATCGCGGTCGGCACCTGCGGCTCGGGGCAGGAGCAGGCGCTCCAGGCCGCGCGGCTCGCCATCCAGAAGGCGCTCGCGGGGCAGCAGAAGGACACCTACGCCCGCGCGAGCGACGGCGGCGGGAATCCGGTCCCCACCTGGACCCCTCCCACCCGGACCGCCTCGTCGAACGCCGACTGGCTCGTCCCGGGCGCTCGCTCGAAGCTCGTCCTCGTCTTCGTCGGGGACGAGGACGACTGCTCCTCGCCGGAGGATCCGAGCGCGGGCGTGGTGCTCTCCGGTGCGCCCGGCGCGGACTCCTGCACGACGGACTCCGGCCCGGGCGGCCCCAACAAGCAGTTCTCGGTCGCCTCCGTCGCCGACTACGTCATGGGGCTCGGCCGGCCGGTGGGCGTCGCGTTCATCGCCTCGTTCGTGGGGCCCGGCAGCTCCTCTTCGTGCTCGGGCGACTCCTGCGTCGCCCAGACCTGCTGCCAGCCAGACTGCCCGACCGCGGGGACGTGCGGGACGACGGTCAGCCCGACCTGGTGCGGAGGGCAGGGGCCGGGGACCCGCCTGCTCGCGGCGGCGAGCGAGTTCCGCAGCCGCGGCGCCGACGTCGTCGTCGGCTCCGTGTGCGATCCGCGCTTCGACCTGCTCCTCGACCAGATCGCCGAGATCGTGAAGCCGCCCTCCGGGCTCACCCTCCCGAGCCGGCCGGCGGAGTCGGACATCACGGTGCTCCGGATCGCCTCGCCGAGCGGGCTGACGCGGAAGGTCTGTGGGAGGCCGCTCCCGCCGAGGACGACGCCCGCGAACTACACGCTCGCCGAGGCGCAGGCGACGGGGGCCGACTGGTGGTTCACGGCGACGGCCGATCCAGGCGTCCCGGTCGCCCTCTCCCAGTTCGTCTACATCAACCCCCAGGGGAGCTGCATCGCGAACCCCGGCGAGACCTACTCCGCCGACTACATCGGGCGGCTCCCCGAGGGCGGCTGCCTGAGCGACGCCCAGTGCGGGGCCATCCTCGGGCCCGGCGCGAACGGCTGGACCTGCTACGTCCCGGGCCCGGGCGGCACCTGCGAGCCGGACGGGGTCGGGACGCCAGGAACTTGTCTCTGCGGGAATCGCAGCAAGAATTGTCCGTAGCGGACTCCATGCGGACCCGGACGGTCATCCTCGCGGCGGCGCTCTCGATCCTCGGGGGCTGCGCCTGCGACACGGTCCCGTCCGACGCGATCGAGCGCTGCGAGGCGAGCGCGGTCTTCGCTGGCCAGGTCTCCACCGACATCCTCTTCGTGATCGACGACTCGCTCTCGATGGACGGGGAGCAGCTCCTCCTCCAGGCCGCCCTCGCGAACTTCATCACTGCGCTCGACGCCTCCCCCGTCGCGAACGACTTCCGGATCGGGATCACCACGACTGCGGTGGAGGGCTTCGGCGGGGAGCAGATCTACCCCGCCGCGAGCCCGGCGCCGGACGGCACGCCGTACCCCGACGGCGCCCTCGTCGCGGGCGATCCCGCGATCGTGAACCCCTCGAACGTCGCCACCTGGGGCGCCTTCCTCTGGACGGCGGCCGCGGGCGCGCCGGATCCCGGCTTCCACGGGGCGCGGGTCCTGCCCTGGGACTCGCCGAGCCTCGTCCCGGACTTCCAGCGGAACGTCCTCGTGGGGACGTGGGGCTCGGGGCGCGAGCAGCCCTTCGAGGCGATGCGGCTCGCCCTCGAGGCGCAGGGGGCGGCCGGGGCGGAGAACGACGGCTTCCTCCGGCCGGGCGCCCGCCTCGCGATCATCCTCATCTCCGACGAGGACGACTGCTCGGGCCCCCGCGACGGCGCCGTGAACAACAGCGGAGCGTGCCGCGCGCAGAAGACGGCCTCGCCGTCGCTGCTCACCCCGGTCTCCGCCTACGTGGACTTCCTGGATGGGCCGATCGGCGGAGAGGCGAGGGAGACCGTGGTCGCCGTCATCGCCGGCGTCGCCCCGGGCACGCTCGTGCCCTCGTGCGGCAACGCCTCGTACTGCCCGGATACCACCTGCTCCACCGCGACCGACAAGGCGGACCGCTTCCTCGAACTCCTCTCCGGCCTCGGCCCGGCCCGGACCCGGCTCGCGAGCATCTGCGACGCGAACTTCGCCCAGGCCCTCTCCGACTTCGCGGACGCGATCCTGAGCCAGACCCTCCCGCTCGACGGGACCCCGGCCGACTGGCGGATGCTCGTGGCGACGGTGGAGAAGCCGGGGGCCGGGACGGTGACCTGCACCCTGGCCCCCCATGACGCCCCCACCGCCGAGCGAAACGCCGCCGATGCGATCTACGAACCGCCCCGCCTGGGGCGTCCCGCCCAGCTCACCTTCCAGAACGGCTGCCGTCTCGACCTGGGCGACCGGATCGACGTGAAGGTGGTCTGCGCAGGGTGATTCCAGGGTCCCGGCCGAAAATCGGTTCGCGGGACACTCCCGGTCACTTGCGGCGAAGCGCGGCCCCCCCCAGAATGGCTCACCGATGTCGCGCGCCCACCTCGCCGCGGTTCTCCTCGTCCCCACGCTCGCCCTCGCGGAGGGCCCCTCCGCTCCGCCGGTCGAGGCCGCCCCGGAGGTCGCGGCGCTCCTCGCCGAGGCCGACGCGGCCTACGCCCGCCGCGACGAGCCGGGGGCCCTCGACGCGGTGCGGGCGAAGCTCGCAGAGGCGGAGAAGGCCGCGCCGGACGACTACGAGGTGCTCTGGCGCCTGGCGCGGCTCCAGTTCTGGATCTCGGACGATCCCGGCCTGCCGGACAAGGACAGGTCCCGCGAGGGGAAGGTGGGATGGGACCACGCCGAGCGGGCGGTCGCGAAGGATCCTTCCCGGGTCGAGGGCTGGCACTACGCCGCCGCCGGGATGGGGAACTACTCGCTCGGCATCGGCATCGTGAAGGCCCTCGCGCAGGGGATCGAGGGGAAGTTCAAGGACCGGCTCTCGCGGGCGGAGAAGATCGAGCCGTCCTTCGAGGGCGGGGCGATCTACACGGCCTGGGGCCGTTTCTGGTTCAAGCTCCCCTGGCCGAAGTACGACGAGAAGAAGTCGCGCCTGAACCTCGAGGAGGCGCTCCGGAGGAACCCGGACAACGTCCGCGCGCGCGTCTACCTCGCCGACCTGCACCTCGAGGAGGGCAGGAAGGACGAGGCGCGGGCGGAGCTGGAGAAGGCGGTCGCGAACGCTCCGGGGCGCTACGACGCGCCCGAGGAGCGGCGCTGGCAGGCGGTCGCCCGCCAGATGCTCTCGAAGAAGTGAAACGACGCCCACGGCCGCCGCGGCCGGGGCGAACGGAGGACACCCACATGGCACAGACCTGGAAGCCGACGCTCGACGCGAAGAACCTCGTCTCTCTCTTCGAGGCCACGGCCCGGGCGCGCGGCGACCAGGCGGCCGTGAAGCACAAGCGGGGCGGGGCCTGGTCGGAGGTCTCCTGGAAAGACCTCGCGCGCCGGGCCCGCGACGTCTCGGACGGTCTCGCCGCCCTGGGCGTGAAGAAGGGCGACCGGATCGCCGTGATCGGCGAGACCCAGCTGGAGTGGATCCTCGCCGACCTCGGCATCCTCGGCGCGGGAGGGATCACCGTCACGATCTACCAGTCGAACCGCCCCGACGAGTGCCGCTACATCCTCGAGAACTCGGAGGCCCGGTTCGTCTTCGTCGACACCGGCGTCCAGCTCGCGAAGGTCCGGGAGGTGAAGGGGAAGCTCCCGAAGCTCGAGGGGGTGATCGCCGCGCAGGCGAAGGTGGAGGGCTCCTCGGAGCGCTCCCTCGCCGATCTCGAGAAGATGGGGATCGAGTGGCGGAAGGCGAACCCCCGGGGACACGAGGAGCGGGTCGCCGGCCTCGGCCTCGACGACGCCGCCACCTTCATCTACACCTCGGGCACGACCGGGAACCCCAAGGGCGTCGTACTCACCCACGGGAACTGGGTCTACGAGGCGGACGCCGTCCAGCAGATCAAGCTCATCCACGCGGAGGACGTCGTCCTCATGTTCCTCCCCATGGCCCACTCGTTCGCGAAGGTGATCGAGGCGGCCTGGTTCTCCACCGGCGCGACGGCCGCGTTCGTAGAGTCGATGGAGAAGATCATCGACAACGCCTCCGAGGTGCGCCCGACCGTGATGCCTGCGGTCCCGCGCATCTTCGAGAAGGCCTACAACGCGGTGATCGCGAAGGGGCTCTCCACCCCCGGCCTCAAGGGGAAGCTCTTCGGGACGGCGATGGAGAGCTTCGAGCGGTACGCCGTGGCGAAGGAGCAGGGGAAGAGCTTCTCCTCGCTCGGGCTCCTCGTCGGGAACAAGCTCGTCTTCCCGAAGCTCTCGGCCACCCTGAAGGAGCGGTTCGGCGGACGGATGCGGCTCTTCGTCTCCGGCGGCGCGCCCCTCTCCCCGAAGATCGCCCACTTCTTCGACACGCTCGGCTTCGTGATCCTCGAGGGCTACGGCCTCTCCGAGACCTCGGCCGGGACCTTCGTGAACCGCCCCGGCGCGAACCGGATCGGGACGGTCGGCCCGCCCATGCCCGGGAACGAGGTCCGCATCGCGGAGGACGGGGAGATCCTCATCAAGGGCCCCGGCAACATGAAGGAGTACTTCAAGAATCCGGAGGCGACGGCCGAGGTCCTGAAGGACGGCTGGCTCTACACCGGTGACATCGGCCACCTCGACGAGGCCGGCCACCTCAAGATCACCGACCGCAAGAAGGACATCATCGTCACCGCGGGCGGGAAGAACGTGGCCCCGCAGAACCTCGAGAACGACCTGAAGACCGATCCCTTGATCTCCCAGGTGATGGTCCACGGGGACAAGCGGAAGTACCTCACCGCCCTCGTCGCGCTGAACGAGGAGAACGCCCGGAAGTGGGCGAGCGAGAACGGGGTCCCCGACGCGACGCCGCTCCACCAGGATCCGAAGGTGAAGGCGCGCATCCAGCAGACGATCGACGGGCTGAACGATCGGCAGGCGAGCTACTCCACGATCAAGAAGTTCGCCATCGTGCCGAAGGACTTCACGCAGGAGACGGGCGAGCTCACGCCGACGCTCAAGGTGAAGCGCAAGGTCGTCACCCAGAAGTACCAGAACCTCCTCGACGACCTCTACCTGGAGTAGCCGGGAGCGGTCCTCCCGAATCGAACGGCAGCAGGAGCGAGAGAGCCCATGGCCGATCCGGTGACCAGCGTGAAGGACGTGTTCGAGAAGCACATCCCGGCCCGCCTCCAGGCGAAGCCGGACGTCGTCGGCAAGATCAACTCGATCTACCAGTTCCAGATCAGCGGCCCCGGCGGCGGCGCCTGGACCGTGGACTGCACGCAGCCGGGCGGCAAGGTGGGCCCGGGGACCTCCCCCGGCGCGAAGTGCACGGTGGCGGCCGCCGAGCAGGACTTCCTCGCCATCGTGAACGGCAAGCTGAACCCACAGATGGCCTTCATGTCCGGCAAGCTCCGCATCCAGGGCGACGTGGGGCTCGCGATGAAGCTCCAGCAGATCCTCTGACGGACCGGACGGGACTCCGGATCTCGCGCGCGTAGCACCGGAGGAGCTGGAAGAGCCGGGACCACCGCTCGCCCTGAGCCTGTCGAAGGGCGAGCGAACGCGACGTGGCGGATGCGCTCGTGCCTCGACAGGCTCGGCACGAGCGGAGAAGAGAGGGCGGCCGTGAGCCGAGGCCGCCGTCCCATGAGCTTGCTCCCGCTCCACGGCGTCAGGATCCTCGACCTCACCCGGCTCCTCCCCGGGCCTTTCGCGACGCTCGTCCTCGCGGACCTCGGCGCGGACGTCGTGAAGGTGGAGGACCCCGCCGGCGCGGACTGGCTCCGGTGGCTCCCGCCCGTCTCGGGGGAGCAGTCCGACGCCTTCCACGCGCTGAACCGGAACAAGCGGTCCCTCTCGCTCGACCTGCGCCGGCCCGAGGGCGCGGCCGCCTTCCTCCGGCTCGCGCGGCGCGCGGACGCGATCGTGGAGTCCTTCCGGCCGGGCGTCATGGACCGGCTCGGGATCGGGTGGGGCCGGCTCCGGGAGGAGAACCCCCGGATCGTCCTCTGCTCCATCTCCGGCTTCGGGCAGGACGGCCCCTACGCCCTGCGCGCCGGGCACGATCTCGACTACTGCGCCTACGCCGGCGTCCTCGCCACGAACGGTCCGCCCGAGCGGCCCATCCCGCTCGGCGTGCAGGTCGCCGACGTGGCCGGGGGCTCGTGGCCGGCGGTGGCGGGGATCCTCGCCGCGCTCCTCCGCGCCCGGGCCACCGGCGAGGGGGCGCACGTGGACGTCTCCATGACGGAGGGGGCGCTCGCGATGCTCGCGATGGCCCACGGCATGGCCTCGGGGCGCGGCTCGCCCATCGGGCGGGCGGAGCTGCTCACCGGGGGTTCGGCCTGCTACGGCGTCTACCGGACGAAGGACGGCCGCCACGTCGCGCTCGGCGCGCTCGAGCCGAAGTTCTTCGCCGGGTTCTGCGCGGCGGTGGGCAGGCCGGACCTCGCCGAGCGCCAGCTCGACGACGGCGGCGCGGGGCCGCGGGCCCAGCTCGAGGCGATCTTCGCCGGCCGCACGCGGGACGAGTGGGCCGCCTTCGCGCTCGCGCACGACGTCTGCCTCGCGCCGGTGCTCGAGGGAGACGAGCCGAAGGACGATCCGCAGCTCCGCGCGCGCGGGGCGTTCGTGAAGGTCCCCTCGCCGCGGGAGGGGAGGGAGATCCCCGGCATCGCGAGCCCCGTGCGCCTTCGCGGGGAGGCGGCGCCGCTCCGCCCCGCCCCGGCCCTCGGAGAGCAGGGGGCCGAGGTACTCTCCGAGGCGGGCTTCTCCCCGGGCGAGGTCGAGGCGCTGCGCGCGGCCGGCGTGCTCGGCTGAAGGCTTCGGCCGATTTCCTTGACAGCCCCGGGGGGGCGCTCGCATGCTCGGGCCGCCATGCGCGCTCTCGCCGGCCTCGCCCTCGCCCTCGCGGTGTCCCTCGTGGCGGCCGTGGCCGACGGGCATGTGCACGTGGTCGACCACGGCCCGGACCACTGCGCGGTATGTGTCCTCCGGTCGGTGGACATCCCCGAGAGCGCCGGGGCCGAGCCGATGCCCCCCGCCGATCGCGAGGCCGGAGAGGTCGCCGCCCTCGCCGGGCCGCCGCCCGTCTGCGGCGCCCCCCTCGGCGCCATCCCCGGGCAGTCGCCTCCCACCTCCGCGTAGCCGTTCGCGCAGCGACTCCACGTTCCGGTTCCGCGTCTACAGGATTCTGCGCGCGCCCATCGCGCGCCGAGGTGATTCACCATGGTCAGGTCCATTCTGGCGGCGGTCGCCGCCCTCGTCGTCCACCTCCCCGCGGCCGCCCAGCAGCCGGGCGACCCCGGCGTCCCGCCTCCTCCCGTCCAGGGCGCGAGCCCGTACGCACGCCTCCTCCTCCTTCCCGACGTCTCCGCGATCGGCCGGGCGGCGATCGCCTGGAACAGCCACGACGTCGAGACCCTGTCCCCTCGCACCGGTGTCTTCGGCCCGGAGGGCGAGCCGGCGGCGGTGCTCGAGGAGGTCGAGCTGAGCCTCCAGGCGGCCATCGACCCGTACGCGCGGGCCGACGTCTTCGTCGCCTTCGGACCCCACGGGGCGGAGCTCGAGGAGGCCTACCTCACGACGCTCGCGCTCCCCGCTGGGCTCCAGCTCCGGGCGGGGAAGCTCTTCAGCCCCTTCGGGCGGCTAAACCCGCAGCACCCGCACGTCTGGGAGTTCGCCGACGCACCCGTCGCGCGGGATCGGATCCTCCTCGACGGCGGCGAGGTGCTCTCCGGCGCGGGGCTCGACGTCGCCTGGCTCGCGCCGGTGCCGTGGTTCCTCGAGGTCCGGCTCGCCGGGCAGAGCACGGTGGTGGAGGAGGACGGTGAGGCGGCGCTCACCGGGATCGCCCGCGTGCTCCAGTACGTGGAGCTCGGCGAGGCGACCACGCTCGGCGTCGGGCTCTCCGCGGCGCGCCGCGACGAGGGGCGCTCGGCCTTCCGGGATCTCGGCGGCGTGGACGTCCACCTGAAGCACCGCCCGCCCGCGGGGCGCGCCTACGCCTCCTTCCAGGGGGAGCTCTACGTTCGCCGGTTCCGGGGGACGGAGGGCGGCACCGACGTCGGCGGCTACGCCCAGGCCTTCTTCCGGCGCGGGGCCCACGCGGGTTACGGCGTGCGGTTCGACGCGGCGCCGGCGGCCCCCGACGCCGGGGACGGGACCGAGCACCGCTTCAGCGCGATCGGCGCCTGGTACCTCTCCGAGTTCCAGCGGGTCCGGCTCCAGATCGGCTACGACCGGTTCCCGCAGGGGCGGGACGGGGTGGAGGCCCTCCTCCACCTCGAGTTCGGGATCGGCGCCCACGGGGCGCATCCGTTCTAGGGGCCCGGGCGCATGACCCGGAATCGGCCACATCGCGAGGGATTCCCGCTCGCCCCGAGCCTGTCGAAGGGCGAGCGGGCATCCAGCGGTCGGCCAGGTGGAGGCGCCATGAGATCCACCGTCCTCTCCCTCGCGCTCCTCGCCGCCCCCGCGCTCGCCCTCGCCGGTCCGCGCGTCGTCACGACGACCGCGGGGCTCGCCGCCCTCGCCCGCGAGGTGGGCGGAGAGCGCGCCCCGGTGGAGAGCCTCTCCGGCGGAGCCCAGGACCCGCACTTCGTGGACGCGAGCCCGATGCTCGCCGTGAAGCTCCGCCGGGCGGACCTGCTCGTGGACGCGGGGCTCGACCTCGAGGCCGGCTGGCTCCCGCCGCTCGTCGTCCAGTCGAGGAACCGGGAGATCCTCCCGGGCGGGAAGGGGAGGCTCGTCGCCGCCTCGGCGATCGAGGTGCTCGACGTGCCCGAAGGCGCGGTGGACCGGAGCCGGGGGGACCTGCACCCCGGCGGGAACCCCCATTACCTCACCGACCCGCGCCGCGCCGCGAAGGTGGCGGCCGCGATCGCGGAGCGGCTCGCCCTGCTCGACCCGGACGGCGCCGCGGGCTACCGGGGGCGTGCGGAGGGCTTCTCCCGGCGGGTGGACGCGGCGCTCGCCCGGTGGCGGGCGGCCCTCGCCCCGGCCCACGGGAAGCGGATCTTCACTCACCACCGGACGCTCTCCTACTTCCTCGAGTGGACCGGGATCGTCTCCGCGGGGGAGCTCGAGCCGCGTCCGGGCGTTCCGCCGCCGCCCGCCCACCTCGCCGGCCTCGTGTCGATCGCGAGGAGGGGGAGCGTCCCCGCGATCGTCGTGGAGAACTGGTACCCGCGGCAGTCGGCCGACACCGTGGCGCGGCTCACCGGGGCGAAGGTGGTCCAGATCCCGGGCGACGTGGGGGGAGAGCCACGGACGGAGACCTGGGAGGCGTGGATGGACGTGGTCGTCTCGCGCGTCGCGGGCGCGCTCCGGTGAGCGAGCCGCTCGTCGCCCTGGAGGACGCCGCCGTCGGCTACAACGGCCGGTCGATCCTCTCCGGGGTCCGCCTCACCGTGGCGGCCGGCGACTTCCTCGGCGTCGTGGGGCCGAACGGCGGTGGCAAGACGACGGTGCTCCGGACCCTCCTCGGGACCCTGCCGCCCGTCGCGGGACGGCTCTACCGGCCCCACCCGATCCGCATCGGCTACGTGCCGCAACGGGAGCAGGTGGACGGGATCTGGCCCTTCGGCGTGGAGGAGGTCGTGCTCATGGGGCGCGTGCCGCGCCTCGGTCCGCTCCGGCGACCGGGCGCCGCGGACCGGGAGGCGGTCCTGCGCGCGCTCGGGCGGGTGGGGATCCGGGACCTCGCCGGCGCCCGCTACGGGGAGCTCTCCGGCGGGCAGCGGCAGCGCGCGCTCATCGCCCGCGCCCTGGCGGCGGAGCCGGAGCTCCTCGCGCTCGACGAGCCGGCGAGCGGGATGGACCCCGGCGCCGAGCTCGCGACGATGGAGCTCCTCGCCGGTCTCCAGGAGGGGGGCGGCCCCGCGATCGTGATGGTGTCCCACCGGATCGAGAGCGTGCTCGCCGTGGCGCGCTCCATCGCCTTCGTGGACCGCGAGCGCGGGCTCTTCCGGGTGGGGCCGAAGGCGGAGATGCTCCGGCCCGATGCGCTCGAGGCCCTCTACGGGCGGCCGGTGCGCGTCCGCGAGGAGGGCGGGCGATCGTTCGTCGTCCCGCTCGATCGCCCCGCGAGCGGCGCGGCGGGGGAGGGCGGGAGATGACCTCCCTCGCCGGTTTCCTCGAGGCGCGGGAGATCTGGGAGATCCCCCTCGCGGCTTCGATCGTCTCCGGGGCGCTCCTCGGGGCGCTCGGCGTCTACGTCGTGCTCCGGCGGACCGTCTTCGTCTCGGCGGCGCTCACGCAGCTCTCGACCCTCGGGCTCGTCGCGACGCTCCTCGTGGAGGAGGCGCTCCACGTGGAGGCGGAGCACCTCTCGGAGCAGCTCGCGGTGGCGATGGCCTTCTCGGTGGTGGGGGCGCTCCTCCTCGGGGCCTTCCGGCCGCGGCGGGTACCGGCGGAGGCGACGGTCGGCGCCGCCTGGGTCGTCGCCTCGGCGCTCGTCGTCCTCGGGGCGAGCCGGCTCGTCCACGCGGCGCACGATCTCGGCGGGATCGTCTTCGGGAATGCGGTCGCCGTGCCGGTGGCGGACCTCGTGGCGATCGCGGTGGTGGCGGCGGTCGCGACCGGGGTCCACCTCCTCTTCGCGAAGGAGCTCGCGTTCGCGTCGTTCGATCCGGAGACGGCGGGTGCCCTCGGGCTCCGGGTACGCCTCTGGGATGCCGTCCTCTTCCTCACGCTCGGGATCGCGATTCCGCCGACGGCGCGGGCCCTCGGGGCGCTCCCGGTCTTCGCCTTCCTCACGCTCCCGGCGACGGCCGCGCTCCTCCTGCGGGCCGGCTTCCGCACGGCGTTCGCGCTCGCGGCGGCCTTCGGGATCGTAGCGGCCGCCGGCGGCTACGTCGTGTCGTGGTTCTGGGAGACGCCGACCGGCGCGACGATGGTGGCGCTGGCGGCGCTCCTCGCCGTGCCCGGCGCAGCGTGGCGCTTCGCGCGCGGGTGACGTCCGCTAGGGTGCGCGGCGCGCGAGAAAGCTCTTGACCCCTGAGGCCCCCGAGCGTACAACCCCGCCTCGCTTCACGAGTTTCCCACCTGACGCGGGGTGGAGCAGCCAGGTAGCTCGTCGGGCTCATAACCCGAAGGTCGCAGGTTCAAATCCTGCCCCCGCAACTTCCATAAACGGACCCCCGGCCGCCCTGGGCAACCAAGGCGGCCGGATTCGTATTCAGGGCCCCTCGCGCCTCGTAACGCCGCGTTCCGTCGGGATTCTCGACGGGGACGAGGGTGATCGGCACGAGGATGCGGGCGAGCGAGACGCTCGCCTTCTTGGGCGCGGTCTCGGCGATCTCGAGGACGTTCTCGAGGAAGCGGGCGACCGCAGCGGGGTCGGGGACCGCCGCCGGTGGCTCCGAGGGGGTCTTCGCGGCGAGCCGCTGGCGCAGGGAGCGGAGCGTCTCCTCCTCCAGCCCGAGCTGCTCCGTCAGGGCTTCCGAGAACCCGGACCTGGCGATGGCCGCGGTCACGTTCCGCACTCGGGCCTCCTGGGCCTGGACCTCGGCCTCGAGCGCGGACCGCTCGCGGTCGTCCGCGGGGTTCCGGTGCTGGAGGCGCTTCGTGAACGCCTGGACGAAGCGCTCCTGGATGTCGTTCGAGCCGAGGAACTTGCGGAGTTCCTCGATGACGGCGCGGTTGAGCTTCCGCTCGGAGATGACGAGGCCGTTCCTGCAGATGGCGTCGCCCTTCCCGTGGTGGGCGGAGCAGCCGAAATTCGCGTAGGCGCGTCCGGCCTTCCGCTTCACGCTCACGACGCGCATGGTGCTCCCGCACTCGCCGCAACGGAGGAGCCCCGTGAGGAGGTGGCCGCTGCTCCCGGTCCCGCGACCGCGACCCTTGGCGCCCTTCCGCGCCGCGAAGCGGGCCTGGACGCGGTCCCAGAGGTCTCTGGGGACGATCGCGAGCTGCGGCTGCTCGGTCGTGACCCACTCGGCCTCGCCGCGCATCCGTGAGGTGCGGGCGCCGGTCGCCGGGTCGGTGTTCCAGGCGCGCTTCTTCCAGACGAACCGACCGACGTAGCGAGGGTTCTGGAGCATGAACCGAATGGTGCTGGGGCCCCAGCCGCGGCCGCCCTGCTTCCGGTACGCGGCATCGTACGGTGCCGGAACGCCCTCCCGGTTCAGCAGCGAAGCGATCTGCTTCAGGCCGTGGTCTTCGGCGTACAGCTGGAAGATGCGGCGCACGATCGCCGCCTGGATCTCCTCGATGACGGGGATGGCTCGTGGATGCTCCGGGTCTGGGGGGCTCTCCTCCCGGACCGTCCTGAACCCGTAGACGCGGCCACCGGCCCAGAAGCCCGCCAACGCTCGCCCCTCGAGCCCGCGAAGGGTCTCGCTCCGGACGATCTGGAGCATCGTGTCGTTCACGAGGGCGAGCGCGCCGAACTGGATGCGGGCGCCGGCCGAGTCGGAGGCCATCCCGGTGCTCACGTCGATGACGCGGACGTGAGCGGCTGCGAGGTCGCGAAAGACGATCTGCCAGGTGTTCCCGAGGTCGCGCGAGAGGCGGGAGAGGTCGTCGACGAGTACCGTCTGGAACGGGCACCGGGGCGAGCGTGCCTGGCCCAGGAGGCGCTGGAGGTCTGCGCGCTCGAGGTGGGCGCCGCTCTCAGCGGCGTCCTTGAACACGCCGGCCACCCTCAGGTCGCGCGCGTCGGCGAAGGCACGGCATCGACGCACCTGGTCGTCGATCGAGCGGGCGTCCTGCCGATCCGTCAAGTAGCGGGCGTAGATCGCGACCGCAGCGGCGTCGTGGCGAGTCGTGCGTGTCACTTCTTGCCCCCCTTCGGCCGGCGGGGACCCGCCTCGGCCGCGTCGAGCTTGCCTTCGCTGACGAGCTGGGCCGCGAGCTCGCCAAGCTCCTCGGCCCACGAGGTCGCAAGGTCGTGCCGCCGGATGGCACTCGTGCGGTCTCGCGGTGGCGGGATCCGCAACGCGAGCTCCGAACCCTGGGCATCGCGCGCGCGAGGCGTCGAAGGCCCAGAGCCCTCGCCGGCTCTGAGCTTGCGCCTAGGCATCGCCCCTCCGCGCGCTCCCACGCCAATCGTGCGCCCGCTGCTCGGCGATCTCTCCCACGCTACCCTCCCTTGTGCCGGCCGATGCCGAGATGCCGCCGGTCGGAAACCGGCAGATCGAAGCCCGGGCCCCTTCTGCGGACCTCGAGTGCGCGCATGAAGTGAACGAAGTGGTAGTGCTCAAAGCCATTCATGCCGAGCTTCTCGCGCTCGCGGAGGAGCCCTTCGGCGAGCGCCGGAGGGATCCCGTGGAGCTCATTGACGATCCTCAGACAAAGGACGATGAAGTCGGACGTGGTGACCCCGCACTCCGCGGCGCCGCGCGCGACGGCGCGAGCGAGCTCCTCCCCGCAGCGGAAGGAGAGCATCCGCGACTTCCCGCGTCCGGTGGGGGAGCGCGTGCGCCGGGGCATCGGGGGTAGGTCCTCCGCCGAGTAGGCGGGCGCTGGGCGGGTACGTGGCATTGGGGTCCACCCTACCGCAACCTAGCGTATTACAAAAGGAGCCGCTCGCCGTGGGGAGGGGAGGCCGCGCGCTCGGCGCGTCCGACGAACGGCGTTCGCGGGATCGAGCGGGGAACGTACATATAGCACACCTTGAATGCCAAACGCCCCGACGGGACGGTCGCCCCGGCGGTGCGGTTCCGGAGGTGCGTCGCCGGCGAGGGCAGCCATCGTGCACGTAACGGTGTCGAATGTGTGGTGTTTCGTGCCTCGTATGTCATACGGCGAAGGCCGAGCTGAGCGACCAGCCGCCCGCATGGGCGGGGCGGAGGCGGCTTGAGGCGCGGGATACGGGGCGGTCCGGGGGGCGCACCGCGAGGCCAGCGCCAGCGGCGGGGCGGGCGGCGGAGGACGGAGCCGGGGGAGCCCATGCGGCCCGGCGCCTGCGTCCATGCCCAGAAGAGTTGAGCGCCCGGCCGCCACGGGCACGAGCGGCAGCTCGCGCAGCTCCAGCACGGGCTCGACGCCCCCGATTACGCGATTGGGGGCGGAGCCGGACTACCAGAGCCGCTTGGCGCTCTTGATGTCGCCACCGGCCTCCGAGGGTCCCCTTTCCACCGGGATCACCGGGGACCCGGGTCCGGGTCAGCTCTCCGTCTCCGTCATGGGCGCGGGCTCCATCGGCCCCTCCGCCCACTCGGTTTTCTGCCA
>JBBIPT010000023.1:0-24742 GCA_037442705.1 Anaeromyxobacter sp. | reverse complement strand
GAGACCCTGGACCCCCTCCCCCCCACGGCGACGCCACGCGCCGGCTTCGGGGCTCCGCAGCGACCGGCGCGACTGCGCGTCTTCTGCAGACGCCTCCCCCACGGACCGCACTGCAACGGGCGGGACACCGCGCTTCCGGACCTCCTGAAGCCCCCGCGCGGTGGCCCGCACGGCGTTGCAGGCGGGGAGCGGGCATGGCGGGACAGCCCCCCTACGGACCCGTCTCTGGCGCGCGGAGCGCCGGGAGTCGCGGAGCCCCGAGAGCAGGCACGCGGCGACGCCTCCCCATCCCCGAAGGGCCCCGAGAGCCGGCACGCGGCGACGCCTCCCCGGGCCTCCTCCGGAAACGGAAAGGGCGGGCCAGATGGCCCGCCCCCCCCGGTTCCGGCACCGTTCCCGCGCTGCCTATTCGGCGCCGACGCCGAGGTAGGTGCGGAGCTTCTCGTCCTCGAACTTCTCCTGCGCCTCCTTCTCCGGGGCGAGGACCGAGGCGAGCCAGCCCGCCGCGAAGGCCGCCGTCATCGAGAAGATGGCGGGGTTCTTCATGGGGAAGATGGCCTTCTCGAAGCCGAACACGTCCACCCAGACGGTCTTCGAGAGGAGGATGAGGGCGGACGAGGTGAGCGCGCCGACGAGGATCGACCAGACCGCGCCCTGCGTGGTGAAGCGCTTCCAGGTGATCGAGAGGAGGAGCGCCGGGAAGTTCGCGCTCGCCGCGATGGCGAAGGCGAGGCCGACCATGAACGCCACGTTCTGGCCCTTGAAGAGGATGCCGAGGCCGACCGCGGCGACGCCGAAGACGATCGTGGCGAGCTTCGCGGCCTTCACCTGCTCCTCCTCGGAGGCGTGCCCGCGCTTCACGACCGACACGTAGATGTCGTGCGAGTAGGCGGAGGCGCCGGCGAGGGTGAGCCCGGCGACCACGGCGAGGATCGTCGCGAAGGCGACCGCCGCGATGAACCCGAGGAAGGGCGTCCCGCCGAGGAGCTCGCCGAGGAGCGGGGCGGCCATGTTGCCGCCCCTGTCCATCTTCGTGATGAGGTTGCGGCCGACGAGGACGGACGCCCCGAAGCCGACGATCGGGATGATGATGTAGAAGTAGCCGATGAGGCCGGTCGCGTAGAGGACCGATTTCCGGGCCGCCTTCGCGTCGGGCACCGTGTAGAACCGCATGAGGATGTGCGGCAGCCCGAGGAGCCCGAACATGAGGGCGAGGCCGAGGGAGACCGCCTCGAGCGGGCTCGTGATGAGGCCGCCCGGCTCGAGCGCCGCCTGGCCGTGCTCGGCCACGACCGCGGCGTAGAGCTCCGCCGGGTTCCAGCCGAACCTGTTCAGGACGAGGCCGGTGAGGATCGTGACGCCGATGAGCAGGAGGACGGCCTTGATGATCTGGACCCAGGTCGTCGCGAGCATGCCGCCGAAGAGGACGTAGGCGAGCATCACCGCGCCCACGAGGATCTCGGCGTACTCGTACCTCAGCCCGAACATGAGCTGGATGAGGGCGCCGGAGCCGACCATCTGGGCGATCGTGTAGAAGAGGACCGTGAGGATGCCGCCGATGGCCGCGGCGATCCGGACGGGCCGCTGGCGGAGCCGGAAGGCGACCACGTCGGCGAAGGTGAACTTCCCGAGGTTCCGGAGCGGCTCGGCGACGAGGAACATGAGCGCGGGCCAGCCCACGAGCCAGCCGGTCGCGTAGATCATGCCGTCGTAGCCCTGGAGGGCGACCATCCCGGAGATGCCGAGGAAGGACGCGGCCGACATGTAGTCGCCCGCGAGCGCGAAGCCGTTCTGCGTCGCGGAGACGCTGCGACCCGCCGCGTAGAACTCGGAGGAGGTCTTGGTCTTCTTCGCGGCGAAGTAGGTGATGACGAGCGTGACGATCACGATCGCGAAGAAGAACGTGATCGAGGCCGCGGTCGGGCGGCCGAGCGTCGTCGCCATCTCGGAGGCCTCGGCCGCCTGGCCGAGGAGGAGCTGCTGGAGAGCGCCGTGGAGCATGTGGGTCGTCCTCGAGGTTCGGGGAAAGGAGCGCGGCTAGCGCCGGAGCTCGCCCTTGAGCCGCTCGACCTCGGGGTCGTACGACTTGTTGGCCCAGGCGACGTAGACGGCCGTGAGCACCCAGGCGACGACGATCGAGGCGATCCCGAGCGGGATCGCGAGCGTCGTGACCTCGCCCACCTTCTGGGAGACGAACTCGTGGCTCGTCGCGACGAGCAGGATGTAGCCGTAGTAGGAGACGAAGAGGACGGCGAGCAGCAGCATGCTCACCTTCCAGCGCCGGGCCACGAGCCGCTTGAAGTCCTGTGACTGGATGATCTCGTGGGCCGACTTCTCCGTCCGCTGAGTCTTCACCGCCAGTTGCGCCATGGTCTTCCTCCGTGCAGTGGATCGACCGCGAGGCGACCCGCGGAGACCCCCGTCCTCCCGGTCGCCGCGGACCCCTCGAGAGCCGCCGTGCGCCGACCGGAAGCGAGGGTGATTAGCACACGCGATCCTTCATTGACCAGCGGTGGTAGTGGGCAATTGTCCGTTTTTCTCCACGTTTTCCGCCTCGCGTAGTCCATGATTCGCCGCGGCGCATTCGATGCACGCGAGGAATGCGCAGCGAGCGCATCGTGCGCGCGGTGCCGCCGGATGGGGCATCGAGGCGAGAGGGCGCCCGCGCGGCGCGCGAGGCGGCGCGGCCGCACGGGTCGCGCATCGCGGCGGAAGGCCGCAGGCGGGGGGGCGCCGCCGCGAGGGCGGCTGGGCTCAGGGCGCGACGACGATGCGGACGAGGTGCCAGGTGGCGACGCCGACGAAGACGGCGAGCACCGCGAGGACGGCGACCCCGACGGGCGGGCGGTAGCGGTGCTCGCTGTACTCGGGCCGCGCAGGCGGTGCGCCGCTCTCGCTCTCGTGCTCGAGGGTGCCACGGCCGAAGAGCGGCTCGGCGATCCGGAGCGGGTTGCGCATCGCCTCGACGAGCGCGTCGGCGAACCGGCCGACGGCCCGCCCGAACGCCTCCTGCAGGGCGAACACGCCGCGGGAGGCGGCGAGCACGGGCCCGGGCAGGAGCTTCCGGTAGACCCAGTCCGTGTCGAGGGTGATCGTGGGGGAGACCTGGAGCTTGTCGTACAGCCACCAGAAGACGAATCCCGTCATCGCGAGGAGCTGCACCGCCGTCACGACGTGGTTCACCGTGTACGGATGGTACTCGGAGCCGTAGGGGAGCCACTGGTAGAGGACGCCCGGGGCCACGCCGAAGAAGAGGCAGAGCGAGGCGCCCAGGATCATCGCCGCGTACATGTTGCGCGGGAGCGGCCGGATCTCCTCGTAGCGGCGGCCGACCGGGGCGACGAACGCGAACCAGAGGAGCTTCAGGCCGATGCTGAGGAAGGTGCCGACCGACGCGACGGTGAGGCAGATCTCGGCCCACGGCCACCCGCCCTGGCCCGCCGCCGTGACCACCATCGACTTCGACACGAACCCGTTGAAGAGGGGGAAGCCCGAGATCGAGGCCGCCCCGACCGCGTAGAGCGCGAGCGCGAGCGGGATCTTCCGGAAGAGCCCCCCGAGCTCCGAGAGCTTCTCCTTCCCCGTGGCGTGGATCACCGCCCCCGCCCCCATGAAGAGGAGCGCCTTGTAGAGGATGTGGCTGAAGGCGTGGGCGGTGGAGCCGTCGAGCCCCATCGCCGACCCCATGCCCGCCCCCGCGACCATGTAACCGACCTGGCTGATGATGTGGTAGCCGAGGAGCCGCCGGATGTCGTTCTCGAGGACGGCGAAGACGACGCCGTAGAGCGTCATCACGACGCCCGTCCAGAGGAGCACCTGCCAGCCCGGGAAGAGCAGGATGAGGGCGAAGACGGCGGTCTTCGTGGTGAACGCGGAGAGGAAGACGGAGCCGGTCACCGTCGCCTCGCCGTAGGCGTCCGGGAGCCAGGCCCCGAGCGGCGGGATGGCGGCGTTGATCGCGACTCCCGCGAGGAGGAGCCAGCCGGCCCAGCCCGAGCCCTCGGGGATCGGCTGCAGCGCGAGCCCGTTCCCCTGGGAGATCCAGACGAGGACCCCGGCGAGGAGGATCGTGCCGCCGAGCGCGTGGACCGCGACGTAGCGGACGGCCGCCTTGCGGGCGCGGACCGTGCCGCGCCGGAAGACGAGGAGCGCGGAGGAGAGCCCCATGAGCTCCCAGAAGAGGACGAAGGCGAGCAGGTCGGCGGAGAAGGTCACGCCGAGGGCGCCGCCCGCGTAGACCCAGGCCGACGCGTTCTGGACCCGGTCCTCCACGTGGAGTGCGTAGAGGGAAGCGATGCAGGCCGTCATCGAGAAGATGAGCCCGAACGCGAAGCGCAGGGCGTCCACCTTCAGGAGGCCGACCTCGAGCCCCATCCAGGAGAAGCCGAAGCTCCGGTCCGCCGCGCCGTGGAGGCTCGCCACGCACCAGAGGGCGAGGAGGGGGACGGCGAGCTGGAAGACCTTGCGCGGCACGCCGCGCAGGAAGAGGAGGATCGGCGCCCCTCCGAGGAGGAGGAGGGCCGGAGGCAGCGCCCAGGGGAAGGCGAGCTCAGTGGGCATGAGACCCCGCCTCCTCGCCCCCGTGGGCCGCGCCCGCCTCGCCGGCCTCGGCGTGCGGGTCGGCCTCGCCGTAGTAGTCCTCGGGGCGCTGCAGCCAGACCTTCCCGAGGAGCTTGCTCGCCTTCACGATGAGCCAGCAGCCGGTGAACCCCATCGCGGCATGGAAGCCGGGGGTGTGGTGGAACCAGTAGGAGATCCACCCCGGCCCGTGGTCGGCGGGGACGAGGATCTCGAGGGCGATCGAGACGAGGACGGCCGCGCCCAGGGCGGCGGCCAGGAGCTTCCGGCTTCGCGGAGACATCAGGACCCACCTCCGAGCACCGAGGCCGTCACGCGCTGCGCGAGGTCCCAGAACCGTGGACCGATCGCCGGCGCGATCCCGAGGACGATGGACGCCGCCGCGGTGAGGACGGGAGGGACGGCGAGGGCGAGGCGCGCCTCGTCGTACCGCGTGAACCGCTCGCTCTTGCCGAAGAACGCCTGCCAGGCGATCGGGAAGAGGTAGAGGACGTTGAGGAGCGCGGAGACCACGAGGACGAGGAGGAATACGATCCCCTCGGCCTGCAGCGCCCCGATGCCGAGCCACCACTTCGAGACGAAGCCCGGCAGCGGCGGGATCCCGGCGATGCCCACCGCGCCGACGGTGAAGGCGCCCATCGTCCAGGGCATCGCCCGGCCGATCCCCTTCATCTCGCTCACCTTCTCGACGTGAAGGTGGGCGTAGACCGCCCCCGCCACGAAGAAGAGGGTGATCTTCATGAACGCGTGGTTCGCGATGTGGATCACCGAGGCGGTGAGCCCGGCCGCGGAGAGGAGCGCCGCCCCGAGCACGATGTACGAGAGCTGGCTCACCGTGGAGTACGCGAGCCGGCGCTTCAGGTTGTCCTGCGAGAGGGCGATGACGGACGAGACGACGATGGTGAACGCCGCGATGGTGGCGAGGGGCAGGTGGACCCCGATCTCGCGCATCGTGTCCGCGCCGAAGACGAACCCCGTCACCCGCAGGACGCCGAACACGCCGGCCTTCACCACCGCCACGGCGTGGAGCAGCGCCGACACGGGCGTCGGCGCGATCATCGCGGTGGGGAGCCAGGCGTGCAGCGGCATCACGCCCGCCTTCACGCCGACCCCGAGCATGAGGAGGACGAAGAGCACGACGAGCGTCGCCGGGGGGGCGATCGAGGTGTCGAGGAAGCCCCCGGGCCGGAAGGAGGGCGCGGGGATGAGCGTCTGGATCCAGCCGACCGCGAGGAGCATCGCGAGGCCGGCCGAGAGCGTGTAGGCGAGGTACTTGCGCCCGGCCCGGACCGCCTCCGGCGTGCGCTTGTGCGCCACGAGCGGGTAGGTCGCGATCGTGAGCACCTCGTAGAAGACGAGGAAGGTGAGCGGGTTCGCCGAGAACGCGAGCCCCATCGTCGCGAAGATGCAGACGGCGAAGGAGGCGTAGTAGCCGGTCTGGTGCTTCTCGTCGAGCGCCCGCATGTACCCGATGGAGTAGACGCTCGTCACGACCCAGAGGATCGAGGCGACGAGGGCGAACGTCATCCCGAGCGGGTCCACGCGGAGGACGAGGTCGAAGCCGGACGCGAGCGGGAGGAGGGTGAGCTCGAAGTCCTCGCCGGCGAGCACCGCGGGGAGCATCGAGGCGACGAGCAGGGCCTGGACGACGGAGGCCAGGATCGTCCAGCTCTCCCGGAGGTTCGGCCGCCTGTCCGAGGCGACGATGAGCGCCGCCGCGATCGGCGTGACGAGCACGATCCAGAGCGGGCGGTAGGCGAGGAGGGTTTCCATGGAGGTCACAGTCCGGCCGGCACGATGAAGCGGACGACGTGCTCGACGAGGGGCCAGGAGCCGAGGCCGAGGAGGAGGATGGCGATGGCCGTGACGCCGAGCGGAGCGGTCACGCTGAGCGGCAGCGGACGGATCGCGGCGACGTGCTCGTAGGCCGAGGTCGGGTCGAGCCGGCGCGTGAAGTAGGCGCTCTCGAGGACGCGGAAGAAGTAGACGGCGTTGAGCAGCGACGAGGCGAGGATGACGACGACGTACGGCCACTTGCCGGCCTGGATCGCGCCGACCACGAGGTACCACTTGCTGAAGAAGCCCGCCGTGGGCGGCAGCCCCACCATGGAGAGCGCCGCGACCGTGAAGGTCGCCATCGCGACCGGCATCTGCCGGCCGAGCTCGCCGAAGCGGCGGAGGTCCCCGTGCCCCAGGCGCGAGACGATCGCCCCGGTGACCATGAACAGCGAGGACTTCATGAAGGCGTGGTTCAAGACGTGGAGCACGCCGCCGGTGATCCCGGCGGAATTCACGAGGGAGAAGCCGAGGAGGACGTAGCCGATCTGCGAGACGCTCGAGTAAGCGAGCATCCGGTTCAGGTCGGTCTGGGCGATGGCGAGGATCGAGCCGACGACGATCGCCACGGCCGCGAGGATCCCCATGACCTCGGTCACCGGGAGGTGCTGCCGGTGGGTGCCGATCTCGTAGACCGTGTAGAGCACCCGGAAGATGCCGTAGGCGCCGATCTTCGTCCCCACCGCCGCCATGAAGGCGACCGTCACGCTGGGGGAGTAGCTGTAGGTGTCGGGCAGCCATGCGTGGAGCGGGAAGAGCGCCGCCTTGATCCCGAAGCCGACGAGGAGGAAGGCGAGGGCGACGAAGGCCGTCCGGGTGTCCTGGTGCTCGGCGAGCCGGGCGGCCACGTCGACGAAGTTCAGGCTCCCGGTGAGCCCGTAGAGGTAGGCGAGGCCGAGGAGGTAGAACGAGGCGGCGAGCGTCCCGAGGATCATGTAGCGGAACGCGGCGAAGGGGGCCCGGGGCTCGCCGGCCGCGACGAGGGCGTAGCCGGTGAGGGCGATGACCTCGAGGAAGACGTAGAGGTTGAAGAGGTCGCCCGTCTGCACGAAGCCGACGAGCCCCATCGTGAAGAGCAGGTAGAGCGAGTAGAAGAAGTGGCTCCGCCGCTCGAGCCGCTCGCCGAGGTTCCTCCGCGCGAAGACGAGGACGATCAGGGAGACGACCGTGACGAGCGGCGACATGATCGCGCCGAGGTGGTCGACGCGGAACTCGATCCCCCAGGGCGGCTCCCACCCGCCGAGCCAGCTCACGAGGGGGCCCCCCGTGCGGATCACGAGGCTGGCCTGCCAGAGGGAGACGGCCGCGGCGGCCGCGCCCGCGGCGAGGGCGATCGGGTAGACCGCCGCCGCGGAGAAGCGCCGGACGACCGGCAGGAGGAGCGCGGCGAAGAAGAGGATCGCGACGACGACGACGGGAGCCGAGGTCTGCATCAGCGCATCCTCTGGAGGATCTCGTCCTCTTCGAGCGTCCCGAAGCGGCGGTGGATCCGGATGAGCAGGGCGAGGGCGACGCCGGTGGTGGCCACGCTCACGACGATCGCGGTGAGCATGAGCGCCTGCGGCAGCGGGTTCGCGTAGTCCGCCGCGCGGATCGTCTCGCCGAGAGACGGATCGACGACGGGGATGGTCGCGCCGAGCTTGGGGCTGAAGGTGAGCCAGAAGAGGATGACGCCCACCTGGAGGATGTTCATCCCCATGAGCTTCTTCAGCAGGTTGCGCTTGGCCATCATGCCGTAGACGCCGACGAGCATGAGGAGGGAGAGGACCCAGTAGTTGTACCAGCCGAACACCGCCGCGAGCATGGTCAGGCTCCCTCGCGTGGCCGGGCCACGAGGTCGTCGTAGAGGGTGATCATCACGCCCATCACGGTCATCGCGACGCCGATCTCCACCGTGAGCGACCCGATGGCCCGCACCGCCGGGCCGTGGGGCATCGGCCAGGGCAGGTTCGCGAGGCCGGAGTAGTCGAGGAAGGCCGTGCCGCCGAGCAGGAGGGAGAGGAGCCCCGTGAGGCCGTAGACGAGGACGCCGCAGACGGCGAGCACGGTCGCGCCCCGCGTCGTGAGCCCGCGGTTCCCCGCCACGGCCCCCTCCGCGACGCGCGGCATGAGGTAGCTGCCCGCGAGGGCCGCGCCGGCCTGGAACCCGCCCCCGGGGCTGTAGTGGCCGTGGAAGAGGACGTAGAGGGCATAGAGCTGCAGGAGCGGCGCCTGCACGCGCGCCGCGAACCGGACGATCAGGCTGTCGTAGACGCCGGTCATGGCTCGCGCTCCCGGTGGTCCGGCCAGAGGACGAGGGCCGTGGCGAGCCCGGCGATCAGGATCACCGCGGTCTCGAAGAGCGTGTCGAAGCTCCGGTAATCCACGATGACCGCCGTGACCTGGTTCTCGGCGCGGGTCTCGTCCCAGGCCCTCTCGAGGTACCGCGGCGAGACGTGGGTCGATGGGGGCGAGGTCGCCGAGCCGAAGGACGGCAGCTCGGCGGCCCCGTAGACCATGAGGGCCCCGGCGAAGACGAGGCCGACGAGGGCGCTCCACTTCATTGGCGAGACTCCCGGGAGGTCCGGTAGAGGGCGGCGAAGAAGACGACGGCGCTGACGCCGGCCCCGATCATCGCCTCGGTGAACGCCACGTCCACCGAGGCCATCGACGCGTAGACGATGCAGGCGAGGAAGCTGAAGGCGGCGAAGACGATCGTGGCGGACGCGAGGTCCTTCAGGGAGAGCGCCGTGATCGCCGCGATGACGAGGATGGGGAGGAGGATCACGTCGAGCTGCCAGATCATCGCCCCTCCTTCCCGGAGGCGGTCCAGGGCACGAGCCCCGACCGGTGGGCGGCGCGTCCGAGGACGTGGCTCGCCGCGGGGTTCGCGAGGAGGATGAAGGCCTCGACGAGCAGGAGCTTCACCGAGAGGAGCGACAGCCCCTGGTGCACGACGAGCCCGAGGAGGACGAGCGTGGCGCCGAAGGTGTCGGCCTTCCCCGCCGGGTGGAGCCGCGAGTAGAAGTCGGGGAAGCGGAGGATGCCGAGTCCGCCGATGCCGAGCCAGAGCAGGCCGGCGACGACGAGGACGGCGGCGAGGAGGTCCTGGAGGCTCATGGCGCGGACTCCGTGCGCGCGGGCGCCTCGTCCGAGGGCGGGGCGGCGCCCGGGGCGACCGCCTCGAGGTACTTCGTGGTGACGAGGGTCCCGACGAGGAGGGCGAGGCCGTAGCCGAGGGAGATGTCCACGAACATGTCCGCCCGGCCGGCGGCGAAGCCCATGAGGACGAGGAGCACCGTCGTCTTCGTGCCCATCATCGCGGTCCCGAGGAGCCGGTCGAAGAGGGTCGGCCCGGCGACGATCCGGTAGAGGGGGAAGAGGAGGAGGACGCCGAGGGCGACGGCGGCGCCGGTGAGGAAGGGGATCACGCCGCGCCCTCCTCGCGGAACGCCCAGGCGACCTTGCGCCCCATCCCCCCCGCGACGAGGTCCTCGCCGGCGGCCCGGTCGAGGGCGTGGACGAGGAACTCGCCCTCGAGGCTCACGTCGAGCGTCACGGTGCCGGGGGTGAGCGTGATGGAGTTCGCGAGGAAGACGCGCGAGACCTCGCTCCGGAGCGGCGGCCGGAAGGTGACGACCGCGGGATCGAGCCGGGAGATCGGGCCGAGGACGAGCTTCAGCACCTGGATGTTCGACTTCACGATCTCCCAGGCGAGCCACGGCAGGTAGGCGAGGAGCCGGCCCCAGGGGATGAAGGCGAGCCAGGTGCGCGCCCCGTCGTCCCGCCGGGTGTAGAGGACGCCGGCGGAGAGCCAGGTCACGAGCGTCGCGGAGAAGACGCCCATCCCGAGGTGGACGGCGTCGAGCTTGCCCGAGAGGACGACCCAGAACCCGAACAGGAGGAGCCAGACGAGGAGGATGTGCAGCGTTCTGCCCTGCATCGCGTTGCTCCCTGGCGCCGGGGAAGGTCCCCGGCCCGCGCTGAGGCCTCGAAGAAGAGGCAGTGCCACGACGAGCGCCGGCGCCCGCGGCCTGCCCTCCGCGGGACGACGGCAAGGCCGCCGAAGGTAGAACAACCGCGGTGGGCCATGCAAGACGGAGCGGCGGGAAGCGCCGCGTCAACCGTGTGCCTGGTGGTGGATCTCCCGCTCCCTCGTCTCCGGCATGAAGAGGGTCCCCACCACGGCGGTCCCGATCGCGACGACGATCGGGTACCAGAGGCCGCGGTAGACGTCCCCCGTCGCCGCCACGATCGCGAAGGCGACGGAGGGCAGGAAGCCGCCGAACCAGCCGTTCCCGAGGTGGTAGGGGACGGAGGTCGCCGTGTAGCGGATCCGCGCCGGGAAGAGCTCGACGAGCCAGGCCGCCATCGGCCCGTAGACCATCGCGACCCAGAGGGCGAGGAGGAAGAGGAGGAGGACGACGCGCGGCCCGTCCACCCGGGACATGTCGGCCCGCTCCGGATAGCCGGCGGCGGCGACCGCCCTGCGCATCGCCTCGCCGAACTCCGCCTCGCGGTCGCGCAGGGTCCCGGGCTCGAGCCCCCTGCCGTCGAAGGAGGGCACCACCGCCCCCCCGATCCGGACGCGCGCCGGCTCGCCGGCCGCCCCGCGCGCGTTCGCGTAGGGGATGGCGTGGTTCGCGAGCCAGCTGCGGGCGACGTCGCAGGAGGAGGTGAAGCGCCGGCTCCCCACGGGGTCGAAGAGGAGGGCGCAGTCCCGCTCGTCCGCCACGACGACGACGGGGCTCGCCGCGGCGGCGGCGGAGATGGCGGGGTTCGCCGCCCGGGTGAGCTCCCGGAAGATGGGGAGGTAGGTGAGCGCCGCGAGCGTGCAGCCGGCGACCACGATCTTCTTGCGCCCGATCCGGTCGGAGAGGGCCCCGAAGACGACGAAGAAGGGGGTGGCGAGGAGGAGGGCGAGCGCGACCATGAGGTTCGCCGCCTGGCTCTCCACCTCGAGGATCCGCTCGAGGAAGAAGAGCTCGTAGAACATCCCCGTGTACCAGACGACCGCCTGTCCGGCGACGGCGCCGAAGAGGGCGAGGATCACGACCCGGAGGTTGCCCCAGCGGAGGAGCGTCTCGGAGAGCGGGGCGCTCGAGCCCTTCCCCTCCTCCTTCATGCGGCGGAAGACGGGGGACTCCTCGAGCCGCGTCCGGACGAAGACGGAGATCGCGAGCAGGGCGGAGGAGGCGAGGAACGGGATCCGCCAGCCCCACTCCTCGAAGGCCGGTCCGAGGGCCGCGCGGCAGAGGAGGACCACCGCGAGCGAGAGGATGAGGCCGAGGGTCGCCGTGGTCTGGAGGAAGCTCGTGTAGAGGCCGCGTCGCCCCTGGGGCGCGTGCTCCGCGACGTAGGTGGCCGCGCCCCCGTACTCGCCACCGAGCGCGAGCCCCTGGGCGAGCCGGAGGAGGACGAGGAGGATCGGCGCGGCGATCCCGATCGTCTCGTAGGTGGGGAGGAGGCCGACGGCGGTCGTCGAGACCCCCATGAGGACGATGGTCGCGAGGAAGGCGTGCTTGCGCCCGGCGAGGTCCCCGAAGCGCCCGAAGAGGAGCGCCCCGAACGGCCGCACGGCGAAGCCCGCGGCGAAGGCGAGGAGGGCGAAGAGGAACCGGTTCGCCTCGTCGAGCGCGGTGAAGAACCGCTGCGCGATGATCGTCGCGAGCGACCCGTAGAGGTAGAAGTCGTACCACTCGAAGACCGTGCCGAGGGAGGAAGCGACGACGACCCGGACCTCCGCGCCGCGCAGGCCGGCGCGACGGTCTGCACCATGTGCGGGGAGCGGAGCGGACAGCGTTCGCTTCATGACGCAGCACGACATGCTGCGCGCGAGTCGCATCGACAGGGGCCGCCTCTTCCCGCCGAGAGACGAAGTCGCGGCGGAGAAGATCCTGCCGCGATCCCCGGTGTTTCGGGCACGTTCACCCGCGGGTGTAGAGGATTGACACGCATCAATAGCCCCTGCATTTGACGCAGCTTGTTCGCGCAGGTGGTGCGTCGCCTTCCCAAATTTGCGTCGGTACGCTACTGTGCCACACCCGCGCTCGATTCACTCGAGTATCGTCAAGCACGCTTGTGCCGAGGCGGTTTCACCTAGAGGTTAAGGAGCCCTAGATGACACATGAACAGCAGGTCGCCTACTGGAAGCAGAACCTCGTCTACATCGTCGTCCTGCTCTCAATCTGGTTCGGCGTGTCGTACTTCGCCGGCATCCTCATCGCAGACCAGCTCGACGCCGCGTTCCGGATCGGGGGCTTCCCCCTCGGGTTCTGGTTCGCCCAGCAGGGGTCCGAAGTCACCTTCGTGATCCTGATCTTCGTGTACGTGGCGCTGATGAACAAGCTCGACAAGAAGTTCGGCGTCTACGAGGACTAGCGCCCACCGCCCCCCCACAGATACCGGAGAATCTCGATGTCAATCCTTCTATGGACGTGGATCATCGTCGGCGCGTCTTTCGCGCTGTACATCGGCATCGCCATCTGGGCGAAGGCGAAGTCCACCGGCGACTTCTACGTCGCCGAGAAGCAGGTTCACCCGATCCTGAACGGCATGGCGACGGGCGCGGACTGGATGTCGGCGGCCTCGTTCATCTCGATGGCCGGCATGATCTCCTTCATGGGGCGTGACGGCTCCCAGTACCTCATGGGCTGGACCGGCGGCTACACGCTGCTCGCCGTCCTCCTCGCCCCCTACCTCCGCAAGTACGGGAAGTACACGGTGCCGCAGTTCGTGGGTGATCGGTACTACTCCAACGCGGCGCGCGTCGTGGCCCTGTCCTGCGCGATCTTCATCTCCTTCGTCTACGTCGCCGGCCAGATGCGCGGCGTCGGCATCGTCTTCTCCCGGTTCCTCAACGTCCCCATCAACCTGGGCGTCGTGATCGGGATGCTGATCGTCTTCTTCTACGCCACCCTCGGCGGCATGAAGGGCATCACCTACACGCAGGTGGCCCAGTACATCGTGCTGATCATCGCGTACATGATCCCGGCGATCTTCATCTCCATCATGCTCACCGGGAACCCGATCCCGATGCTCGGCTACGGCTCGACCCTGAGCGCGGACGGCGCCCAGCTCATCGGGGGGCAGGAGGGCCAGTACCTCCTCGACGTGCTCAACCAGATCTCGACCGACCTCGGCTTCAAGGCCTACACGGCCGGCCGCGGCAACAACGCCGACACGTTCGCGATCACCTTCACGATGATGGTCGGCACCGCCGGCCTCCCGCACATCATCATCCGGTTCTTCACGGTGCCGAAGATCCGCGATGCCCGCGCCTCCGCCGGCTGGGCGCTCGTCTTCATCGCGATCCTCTACACGACGGCTCCGGCGGTCGCGACCTTCGCCCGCACGAACTTCATCAAGACGCTCCACGGGAAGAACTACCAGACCGAGACCCCCCCGTGGTTCAAGAACTGGGAGAAGACGGGGCTCGTGAAGTTCGCCGACAAGAACGGAGACGGGATCATCCAGTACTCCGCGAAGAAGGACGTGAACGAGCTCACGGTGGACCGCGACATCATCGTGCTCGCGAACCCCGAGATCGCCGGCCTGCCGAACTGGGTCGTCGCGCTCGTGGCGGCGGGCGGGCTCGCGGCCGCCCTCTCGACGGCGGCCGGCCTGCTCCTGGTCGCCTCGTCGGCCATCTCGCACGACCTCATGAAGGGAGTGCTGAAGCCCGACCTCTCCGAGAAGGGTGAACTCTGGTGGGCGCGCATCTCCGCGGCCTTCGCGGTGTGCGTGGCCGGCTACCTGGGAATCTACCCGCCGGGCTTCGTGGCGCAGGTGGTGGCGTTCGCGTTCGGTCTCGCGGCGTCGTCCTTCTTCCCCGTCATCATCATGGGCGTGTTCTGGAAGCGGGCGACGAAGGAGGCGGCGATGGCCGGCATGATCTCCGGCATCGTCTTCACCGCGGCGTACATCGTCTACTTCAAGTTCATGGTGCCGGCCGACCAGAACGTCGCCGCCAACTGGTGGTTCGGGATCTCCCCCGAGGGCATCGGCATGCTCGGGATGGCCCTGAACTTCGTCGTGATGTGGGTGGTCACGCTCATGACGAAGGCCCCGCCGCAGGAGGTCCAGGACCTCGTCAGCAGCCTCCGCTACCCGAAGGAGGCCGGCGGCGCGAACGTCCCGGCTGCGAAGGCGGCTCACTAGCCTCGCGCTGGACGTCCCGAGACCCACGAGCGGCCGCCCTCCGGGGCGGCCGCTCCTTCTTCCGGAGCCTCCGTGCACGGGAGCGCCCGGGCCCTGTAGAATGCCGCCCCCATGATCGAGAGACCGAAGCTCTTCGCGGCCCTCTACGGGTTCGCCTTCCACGCCGTCGCCGCGGCCGTCGTGGCCCTCGTCGCCTGGAAGAACCAGGCCGGCATCCCGGCGAGCTTCTTCGCGACCACCGTCCCGCCGCTCCTCGTCGCGGCGGCGGTGGTCTACGCGATCGTCGTCGGTCCCTACCTGCCCCGGCGGACGACGACCCGCGGCGCGGTCTTCTTCGACTCCGCGGTCGGGATGATGGCGGAGATCGGGGTCGTCACGCTCACGGGGCTCCTCTACGGAGCCCTCGTCGCCCTCTTCTCCCCGCTGGAAGGAGTCGGGTTCCTCGCGACGGCGGGCAACACCGCCTTCGTCGCGGTCTTCTGGGCCCTCTCCGAGGTCTTCACCCAGATCCTCGTGGTCGGGAACGCCGCCGGCCTCGTCCTGTGGCTCCTCCTGAAGAAGCTCGCGGAGCGCCGGGCGCGGGCGGCCGCGGCGCCCTGAGGCGTCCGCGGAGAGATCCCTCGGTCTCCAACCCACCGGAATCACGTTCCGGGCCCTCCCGTCGGGGCCGCGCGGAGGCCGTGGCCCTTGCGCGGCCTGCGTCATTGTGCTCCTACTGGCAGTCAGGGTCCGGGAGCGCAGGCTGCTCCCGGAGGCGAAGCGGATGGCCGGGCCGCCATCTGGAGGAAGCGATTCCTCCGGGTGCGGCCCGAACCTTTTTCGGGACTCCACCGGAGAACCACGGGACAGGAGGATGGAACGATGGGCCTTCTCGGAAACCTGTTCGGAGGCGAGAAGAACCACCCGCCTCTCGACACCACGAGCTCGGTCGCCGCGAGGCTGGAGAAGAACCGCGAGATGCTGGAGGGCTTCGCGAACCGGGTGAAGGACAAGCTGGAGGTAGTGCCGGGCGAGCGAGGCATGTACGTCTTCGTCGGCAAGCCCCCCGGGGCGTTCGGCATCGTCTGGTTCCACGACGGCGTGGAGAGCAACTTCAAGATCCTGATGAAGGAGAAGGGGCTCACGCCGCAGCGGGTCCAGCTCCTCTCCGACGAGCTCAGGGACGCCTACAAGCGCCACCAGCAGGAGCCGCGCTACTCCTGGACGCTCGCGGGGCGCACCGTGACCGTGACGCCGTCGACCGCGCTCGGCCAGGACGTCGGCGGGGTCATCGGCAAGGTGACGAGCTGAACGGCCGCCCGTGATTCGTGATCGGCCCCTCGGGCCTCGGACCTCGGGCCTAGGGAACGGCAGCAGAGCTGCAGTTTCCGAGGCCAGAAGCCCGAGGCCCGAAGCCTTGGGGGTTTAGGCCGCAGAGTGGGGGAGAGGCTATCCTGCGGCCCTCGGATGGCCTCCCTCGACCCCGCGACGTTCCTCCGGACGATCCCGCCCTTCGACGCCCTGGCGCCGGACCGCTTCGCCGAGGCGGCCGGCGCGCTCGACATCGCGTACCACCCCGCCGGGGCGAGGCTCGTGAGGGCGGGAGCAGAGCCGCTCCGCCACCTCTTCGTCATCCGGAAGGGGGCGGTCCGGCTGGAGCGGGACGGGAAGACCCTCCAGCTCCTCGAGGAGGGGGAGCTCTTCGGCTACACGTCCCTCCTCTCCGGAGAGGCGACGCTCGACGTCCTCGTCGAGGACGACCTCGTCGCGTACCGGGTGCCCGGCGAGGCGTTTCGCCGCCTCCTCTCCGACGCGGGTTTCGCCCGCCACTTCGCGGTCGGGATCGCGGAGCGGCTGAAGTCGAGCCTCACCGGCCGGGCTCCCGCCGCCGCCGTCGTGGACCTCTCGCTCGAGGTGAGGGCCCTCGTCCGGCGGACGCCCTGCTGGATCGACGCCGAGGCGACGGCGCAGGACGCCGCGAGGATCATGCGGGACGAGCGCGTCTCCTCCGTCCTCGTGCGGACCGAGCCGCCGGGCATCGTCACCGACCGGGACCTCCGCAACAAGGTCCTCGCCGACGACCTAGGCCCGGGCACGCCGGTCCGCCGGATCGCGACGAGCCCGCTCCTCTCCGTCCCGGCGGAGAGCCCCGTCTACGCCGCCTGGCGGATCCTCCTCGACGCCGGGGTCCACCACCTCCCGGTCGTCGCGGGCCGGACGATCGTCGGCGTCCTCACCTCCGGCGACCTCCTCGAGCACACCGCCCGGGGCCCGGTCGCGCTCCTCCGGCGCGTGGAGCGGCTTGGTGGTCGCGAGGCGCTCCCCGGCTACGCGGGGGAGGTCGCGGAGATGGTGTCGGCGCTCGTCGCGGGGGGGATCGACGCGGTGGAGATCGCCGGGTTCGTGGCGAGGCTCGACGACGCGCTCACGCACCGGATCCTGAGGTGGGCGGAGCGCGATCTCGGCGGCGCCCCCGCCCCCTACGCGTGGCTCGTCTTCGGGTCGGAGGGGCGGATGGAGCAGACCCTCCTCACCGACCAGGACAACGCCCTCGTCTACGCGGACGAGGGGGCGGAGCGGCGCGACTGGTTCCAGGCGCTCGCGGAGCGGACCAACGCGGACCTCGAGGCCGCGGGCTTCCCCCCCTGCCTGGGAGGCCACATGGCCCGGAACGACCACGGGACCCTCTCGGAGTGGCGCCGGAAGCTCGACGCCTGCGCGGACGAGCCCCGGCCGCACGACGCGGAGCTCTACTTCGACTTCCGGCGGGTGGCGGGTCACCTCGACGTCTCCCTTCTCGAGGCGCCGGTGGTCCGGGCGGGCCGGAACGACATGTTCCTCCACCTCCTCGCCCGGGAGGCGCTCGCCTTCAGCCCCCCCGCGCCACTCCTCCTCCGCCTCAAGGGGGGCTCGTCGATCGTGGACCTGAAGCTCCACGGGCTCGCCCCCATCGTCTTCCTGGCCCGGTGCTACGCGCTCTCCATCGGCTCCGCCGAGCGGAGCACGATCGCGCGGCTCGACGCGGCGCAGCGGTCGGGCGTGCTCGGCGAGGAGATGCACGCCACGGTGGTCGAGGCGTACCGGTTCCTGCTCTCGCTGAGGCTCCGGGTCCAGCTCCGGATGATGGGGATGGGCGCCCAGGTGACGAACAAGGTCCAGCTCGCCGAGCTCGGCCCGCCGGACCGGAGCCGGCTCAAGGAGGCGTTCCGGGCGATCAAGGCCTGGCAGGCGCACGCGGCGTTCCAGCACCGCGTATCGGACGTGTGATGGCGGTGCTTCTTCCCGTCGTCCGGAACGCCATGCAGCCGTTCGGCCTGAGCCTGTCGAAGGGCGAACGTCGCGGGCTCGATCCGGAGGAGCACGGTCCCGATGCGCGCCCGCGCGCAGCGTCCCGCGGCGGCCGCGCGGGGGGGCGGCTCACCCTGGTATCCTTCCGCCGGCTTGCAGGCCATCGATCCCATCGCCTTCGTCCGCTCCGTCGCTCCATTCGACGCGATCCCGCGCGCCCTCTTCGACGAGGCGATGAAGAACGTGGACATCGCCTTCTACCCGGCGGGCACCGCCCTGGTCCGGATCGGCGGGGAGCCCCTCCGGCACCTCTACCTCATCCGGAAGGGCTCGGTCCGGCTCGAGCGCGAGGGGCAGACGATCCAGCTCCTCGAGGAGGGCGAGTCGTTCGGCTACACCTCCCTCATCACGAGGAAGGCGACGCTCGACGCGACGGTGGAGGAGGACGTCCTCGTCTACCGCCTCCCCGACGAGGAGTTCCAGCGGCTCCTCGCCGACGCGCACTTCGCCGGCCACTTCGCGGTGGGGCTCGCGGAGCGGCTGAAGTCGAGCCTCGCCCACTCACCCGTGGCCACGTTCCAGCCCGACCTCGCCCACGAGGTGGGGGCGCTCGTCCGCCGCCCGCCCGTCTGGATCGACGCGGGGGCGACGGTGGCCGACGCGGCGCGCGTGATGAGGTCGGAGGGGATCTCCTCCGTCCTCGTCCGGTCGGATCCGCCGGGGATCGCGACCGACCGCGACTTCCGCTCCCGGGTCCTCGCCGAGGGGCGGGGCCCTGGGACGCCGCTCCTCGAGGTCACGTCGCGCCCCATCTTCTCCGTCCCGGCGGAGACCCCCGTGTTCGAGGCCTGGAAGGTCCTCCTCGAGAGCGGGGTCCACCACCTCGCGGTGGCCCGCGACGGGGAGGTGACGGGGGTCCTCACCTCGAACGACCTCCTGAAGTGCTCCGCGCAGGGGCCCGTCTCCGTGCTCCGCGGGGTGGAGCAGCTCGCGAGCCGGGACGCGCTCCCCGGCTACGCGAACCGCGTAGCCGAGATGGCCTCCACCCTGCTCGCGGGTGGGCTCGACGCGAACACGATCGCCGGGTTCGTGGCACGCCTCGGCGACACGCTCCTCCGCCGGATCCTCCAGTGGGCCGAGGACGATCTCGGCCCGCCCCCCGCCCCCTACGCCTGGGTCGTCCTCGGCTCGGAGGGGCGGATGGAGCAGACGCTGCTCACCGACCAGGACAACGCCCTCGCCTTCGCGGACGAGGGGGAGAGCCGCCGGGACTGGTACCAGCGGCTCGGGGAGCGGGTGAACGCGGACCTCGAGACGGCCGGCTTCCCGCGGTGCCCCGGCGGGCGCATGGCGAGGCGGTGGTTCGACGGCGTCTCGGGGTGGCGGCGGGAGATCGACGACTGCCTCGAGAACCGCCCCCACGACGCGGGCGCGCTCTTCGACGCGCGGCGGGCGGGAGGGCAGCTCGACTTCGCCCCCATCGCGGCGGCGCTCGAGCGGGGGCGGAGGATGCGCCACCTCGTGCGGGCGCTGGCGAAGGAGGCGATCTCCTTCACCCCTCCCTCGGGGTTCCTCCTCCGGAGATCCTCCACCGTGGACCTCGAGGCCCACGGGATGACGCCGGTCGTCCTCCTCGCGCGCTGCTACGCCATCGAGGCCGGGACCCAGGCGCGCAACACCCTCGAGCGGCTCGACGCCGCCCTCGCGGGCGGGTTCATGGGCGAGAACGTCCACGCCCAGGTCACGGAGGCCTACCGGTTCCTCGGAGGCCTTCGGCTGCGGGTGCTCCTGCGCCGTCACGCGGCGCGCGAGCCGCTCTCGACCGAGGTCTCGCTCGCCGAGCTCACCCCCCTCGAGCGAAACCGGCTCAAGGACTCCTTCCGGGCGATCAAGGGCTGGCAGGAGAAGGCCGCCTACCGCTACCAGACGAACCTCCTGTGACGGCCCGCCTCCCGCGGAGGCGGGCGGGGACCTCCCCGCGGCGTGTTATCCTTCTCCCGGGATGTCGGCCAACGATCCCGTCGCGTTCCTCCGGGCGACCCAGCCCTTCCAGGCCCTGCCCGCCACGCTCTTCGAGGAGGCGGCGAGGGAACTCGACGTCGTCTATCACCCGGCCGGGACGAGGATCGCGCGTGCCGGCGGGGAGCCGCTCCAGCACCTCTTCGTGATCCGGAAGGGGGCGGTGCGCCTCGAGCGCGACGGCCAGACGATCCAGATCGTCGAGGAGGGGGAGGCGTTCGGCTACACGTCGCTCATGACGGGGACGGCCACCCTCGACGTCCACGTCGAGGAGGATCTCGTCGCCTACCGGATCCCCGCGGCGCGATTCCACCTCCTGCTCGCGGACGCGCAGTTCGCCGGGCACTACGCGGTGGGGCTCGCGGAACGGCTCAAGGCGAGCCTCGAGCACTCCCCGGTCGCGACCTTCCGCTCCGACCTCTCCCGGGAGGTGCAGCACCTCGTCCGGCGCCCCGCGGTCTGGGTCGAACCGGAGGCGACGGTGGGGGCGGCGGCGCGCGTGATGCGGGACGAGGGGATCTCCTCCGTCCTCGTCCGCACGGAGCCGCCGGGGATCGTGACCGACCGGGACTTCCGGAACCGCGTCCTCGCCGCGGAACTCGGCCCCGAGACCCCGGTGACCCGGATCTACACCCGGCCCCTGAAGACGGTGCCGGCCTCGACGCCGATCTACGAGGCGTGGACGACGCTCCTCGACGAGGGCGTGCACCACATGCCGATCGTCCGGGAGGGGCGCATCGCCGGCGTGCTCACCTCGGGCGACCTGCTCAAGCACTCCTCGCAGGGACCCGTCGCCGTCCTCCGGAGCGTGGAGCGGCTCGCGGGCCGCGAGAGCCTGCCCGGCTACGGGACGAAGGTGGCGGAGATGGCCGCCGCGCTCGTCGCGGGCAAGCTCGACGCGACGGTGATCTCCGGGTTCGTGGCGCGCCTCAACGACGCCCTCCTCCGGAGGATCGTCCGGTGGGCGGAGAGCGACCTCGGCCCGCCGCCCGCCCCCTACGCCTGGATCGCCTTCGGGTCCGAGGGGCGGATGGAGCAGACCCTCCTCACCGACCAGGACAACGCCCTCGTCTTCGCCGAGGAGGGGGAGGCGAGCCGCGGCTGGTACCAGGCCCTCGCCGAGCGCGTGAACGACGACCTCGAGGCGGCCGGGTTCCCGCGGTGCCCGGGCGGCTACATGGCCCGCAAGTGGAACGGGCCGCTCTCCGAGTGGACCCGGCGCTTCGCCGGATGGGTCGATGCCCCGAGCGCCCAGGCGCTCCTCGAGGCCTCGATCTTCTTCGACTACCGGCGGGTGGAGGGCTCCCTCGATCTTTCGCCCCTCGACGGGATCGTGGCGGAGTCGGCGAAGAAGACGGTGTTCCTCCGCTTCCTCGCGAAGTCCGCGATGGAGTTCCGCCCCCCGCCCTCCTTCCTCCTGCGGCTCCGGGGGGAGTCGTCGGAGGTGGACCTCAAGGCCCACGGGATCTCCCCCGTCGTCTTCCTCGCCCGCTGCTACGCGATCGAGGCCGGCGCGACGGCGAGGAACACCGTGGACCGCATCGACGCGGCCGCCGCGGCGGGGCTCTCCGATCGCGGGCTCCTCGAGGTCGTGTCCGAGGCCTACCGGTTCCTCCTCGGGCTCCGCCTCCGGCTCCAGATCGCCCTCATCGCGGAGGGGCGGCCCACGACGAACAGGGTGGCGCTCTCGCAGCTCTCCGCCATCGAGCGGACGCGGCTCAAGGACGCGTTCCGGGCGATCCGGACCTGGCAGGACCGGGCCGCCTTCCACTTCAAGACGGAGTTCTAGTGTTCTTCTCGACTCCGGCGTGGGACTCCGTCGTCTACTGGGCGCTCGATCTCGAGACGGGGGGGCTCGAGCCGAAGAGCGACCCCATCCTCGCCGTGGGGATGGTCCCGGTGCGCGGCGGCACGATCCGGCTCGGCGAATCCTGGTCGGCCCTCGTCCGGCCGGAGGAGGGGAAGGAGATCGATCCCGAGTCGGTCCGGGCCCACCAGCTCGTCTGGGGAGAGGTGAGGCAGGCGCCCGGGATCGCCGAGGTCCTCCCGGAGGTGGACCGGCGGCTGCGCGAGGGGGTCCTCCTCGTCCACCACAGGGGGATCGACGTGGGCTTCCTCAAGCGGGCCTACCGGCGCGTGGGGATGCGCTGGCCCAGGCCGCGCGTGGTGGACACCGTGGACCTCCTCATCAAGGCAGCGAACAGGAGCCCGTACGTCTCCCCCGAGCTCCCGGCGAGGCTGCCCGTCCTGAACCTCTCGAAGGCGCGCAGGGAGCACGGGCTGCCCGACTACCAGGCCCACGACGCGCTCACGGACGCCCTCGCGGCCGCGGAGCTCTTCCTCGTCCTGCGGAACCGGCTGCGGGCGAAGACGCTCCGCGACCTCGTCTGACCAGACGCCCGAGCGCGATTCGGAAGCACACGAGGCTTCAGGCCTCGGGCTTCTGGCCTCAGGAAACGCATCTCCGTCCGAGGCCGTTCCCGAGGCCTGAGGTTGCCTGAGGTCCGAGGCCGAGGCCAGGGGCCGATCGGGAATCACGAGCGGTCGCCCAGCCCATCAGGCGCTCGCCCCGCCCCGGCGCGTCAGGCCGGGGAGGAGGACGACGGCGAGGGACACGACCTCGAGGACGGCCGCGAAGGCGAAGAGCGGGCCGGCCCCGCCGAGCCGGTCGTAGCCGACGCCGGAGAGGGCGTAGCCGAGGGCGTTGCCCCCGCCGAAGACTATCGCGGAGAAGGCCGCCTGGCCCGTCGCCCGCAGCGGCGGCGGGACGAGGCCGGAGAGGGCCTTCATCGCGCTCCCCCAGAAGAGCCCGAAGGTGAGCCCGTGGAGGACCTGGAGGGACGCGACCGGCAGGGGGCCGGTGGATCCCGCGAGGAGCGCCCAGCGGAGCGCGGAGCCGAGGAAGGCGATCGCGAAGAGGGCGCGGAGCGGGAAGATCCGCTCGAGGCGCGGGAAGAGGAGGAGGACGACGATCTCCGCGGCGACCCCGATCCCCATGCCGATGCCGGTGACGTCGGCCGGCAGCCCCAGGTCGCGGACGAAGACGCCGAAGAAGAGGTGGAAGGGGGCGCAGGCGGCCCAGTGGATCGCGGCGGCCGCGAGGAGGAGGTGCAGGCGGCCGTCCCGCGCGAGGGCGAGGAGGTCTCTCGGGCCGGGCCGCTCCGGCGGGCGGAGGGCCGGCGGGGCGCGGCGCGCCACGAGCGCGCAGCCGCCCACGCAGAGGACGACGGTCACGGGCACGAGGAGGTCCGCAGGCCGGTCGCCCCGGAGGGTGAGCACCCGGCCCACGAGGAGCGAGAGGGCGACGAAGCCGATCGAGCCGAAGAGCCGGAGGCGCGCGTAGGAGACGCCGGGGTTCTCCCGGCAGTGCTCGATCGAGATCGTGTCGGCGAGGGGGACGACCGCGCGGTCGCCGAGGGCCACGAGGGCGACCGCCGCCGCCACCTCCCACGGCGTCCGCGCGAAGGGGAGGAGGAGGACGGCGGCGGCCGCCCATCCGGTCGCGAGCCGGAGGGCGCGCTGCGGGGTGGAGCGGTGGTCCGCGAAGCTGGCCCAGGAGATCGCGACCACCGGCGCGAGGAGCGAGGGCAGCATCTGGACGAAGCCGATCTGCTCCCCCGAGAAGCCCCGCCCGCGGAGGTAGACGGCGAAGTAGGGGAGGTAGGTCCCGACGGACCCGTAGTAGAAGAAGTAGAGGAGGCGCAGGCGCGTCGAGGGAGCCATCGGGCGATCCGGGCTAAACGGCCGCTCGCGATTCGTGATCGGCCCCTGGCCTCATGCCTCGGACCTCAGGCCTCGGGAACGGCGGCAGAGATGCATTTCCTGAGGCCTGAAGCCTGAGGCCTGAAGCCTTGGGTGTTTCGCGCTCGGGCGTTTAGGATGGCTTAGCACGTCCGGAGGGGAGGGGAGGCGAGCGCGTGGGCGAGGTCGTCGGCATGGTGCTATGCGCCGGGCTCGGGACGCGGCTCCGGCCGCTCACGGACCGCGTCCCCAAGCCGGCCGTCCCCCTCGGCGCGGCGCCGCTCGTCCGGTTCACCCTCGCGCTCCTCGCCGGGGCCGGCGTCCGCCGCGCCGTCGTGAACGTCCACCACCTCCCGGACGCGATGGAGGCCGCGGCGGCCGGGGCGGCCCGGGCCCTCGGCCTCGAGCTCCGCGTGTCCCGGGAGCCGGTGATCGCGGGCACCGGGGGGGCGCTCCGGGAAGCGCGCCCGCTCCTCGAGGGGGCCGACGCGGTCTTCCTCGTGAACGGCGACGTCCTCTTCGACGTGGACCTGCCCGGGGCGCTCGCCCGCCACCGCGCCTCGGGCGCCCTCGCGACGATGGTGCTCCTCCCCATGCCGGAGGGGGCCCGCTTCGCGGCGGTCGAGGTGGACGAGGGCGGGGCCGTGCGCCGGATCGCGGGGAGGTACGGGCCGGGCGGGGGGGACGGCGCGCTCACCCCCTGGCACTTCTCCGGCGTCCACGTCCTCTCCTCCGCCCTCCTCGACCGCGTCCCGCGGGACCCCTTCGAGTGCGACGTGAACCGTCACGTCTACCCGCCGCTCATGGCCTCCGGTGCGGTGCGGGGGCTCGCCGTCTCCGGCTGGTGGAACGACCTCGGCACGCCGGCGCGCTACCTCGAGGCGAGCGCCGCGCTCCTCTCCGGGGAGGTCCCCCTCGCCCGCTTCCCCGGCGCCGACCCCTTCGCCGGGACCCGGGAGCTCTCCCCGGGCGTGCGCGTGGCCGAGGACGCGCGGATAGACCCGTCCGCGCGGCTCGTGGCCCCGGTCTTCGTCGGGCGGGGCTGCTCCGTCCCCGCGGGCGCCCGGGTCGAGGACGCCGCCGTGTGGGCAGAAACGACGCTCGCCCCCGGGGAGGCGGTCGTCCACGCGATCGCCGCGGGCGAGCACCGGGTGGCGGCGCG
>JBBIPT010000022.1:0-25012 GCA_037442705.1 Anaeromyxobacter sp. | reverse complement strand
AAGCGTGCCGGCCACATCGCCGGCAAGGTGCTGGCCGCCAAGCCGATCGAAGGCGCAAGCCTGCCGCGGCTGCCGGGCGCGCGGGTAACACGGTGGGCGAGCGCCCGGAGCGCGGACTCCGCCGCCGGGCGAAGCTCCGGGTCCGTCGCCCGCTCCGCCGCCCCCCGGATCTCCCCCGCGAGGGCGGCCGCCGCCCCCGGCTCGCGCAGGGTCCGCAGGAGCTCCAGGGCGAGGACGTTCGTCGTCCCCTCCCAGACCGGGAGCACCTGCGCGTCCCGGAGGAGGCGGGGGAGCCCCGTGTCCTCCACGTAGCCCGCCCCGCCGAAGCACTCGATCGCCTCGGAGGCGACCGCCACCGCCTGCTTCCCGGTCGTGAGCTTCGCGAGGAGGACGACCGCGCGGAGGGCCTCCCCCTCCGCAGGCGTGGCCTCGGACGCCTCGCGCCGGCCGAGGAGCTCCGCCGCCCGGAAGGCGAGGAGGGTCGCCCCGGTCCGCTCCGCCTCGAGCCCGAGGAGCGTGTCCAGGTGGAGGGGCTGCTCCGCGAGCGGCGCCCGGAAGGCGACCCGGCGCGGGGCGTAGTCCCGGGCGAGGGCGAGGGCCCGGCGCATCCCCGCCGCCGCAGCGTGGGCGTTCCAGAGCCGCGTCACGGTGAGCATCGGGACGATCGCCTTCACCCCGTCCTCGAGCCCGGCGACGGGGATCGCGAGCGTCCCCGCGAGGTCCATCTCGGCGGTGGGGAGCTTCCTCGTCCCGAGCTTCTCCTTCAGCCGGTGGATCGTGATGCCGTTCGGGGAGCCGTCCGGGAGCCGGGTCTCCAGGTAGAAGAGGGCGAGCCCCTTCCCGCCGGGGCGGTTCCCCTCCGGCCGCGCGAGCGCGAGCGCCATCTCCGCGCTCGCGGCCGAGGTGAACCACTTCGTCCCCTCCAGGCGCCAGCCGTCCGGCCCCTTCCTCGCCACGGTCTCGGCGAGCCCGGCGTCCGAGCCCCCGATCCGCTCCGTCATCCATTGCCCGCTCGTCCAGACCTTCGCGGGGTCGCGGGAGGTGAGGCGCGGGAGCGCCCGCTCCACGAGGGGCTCGTTCCGGTGGTCGAGGAGCGTCCGCGCCGCCCCGTCGCTCATCGCGAGCGGGCAGGAGTAGACGTCGAGGGAGGGCTCGACGACGTGGACGAGGGCGAACTGGACCACCCGGGAGAGGGCGCCGAAGCGGCGCTCGTAGGGGATCGCGACGAGGCCGTGCCGCGCCGCGAGCGAGGCCGCCTCCCGCCAGAGCGGGGTGAGCTCGATCCGGTCCACCCGGCGGCCCCACGCGTCGAAGGGGACGTGCCGCGGCTCGACGAGCCGCTCGGCGAGCTGCATCTCGAGGAGGGGGCCGGCGGCGAGGTCGCCGAGCTCGCGGAGCTCGGGCTCGAGGGCGCCCCGGACGCCGGGGGGCAGGCGCCTCCCGAGGATCTCGCGGAGCAGGGGATCGGCGTCGTACTCGTTCGCGAGGCGGGGCGGATCCTGGAAGAAGGCCATGGCGGCATCCTAGCCCTCGACGGAGCCGGCCGGTGGGGCCCAGGAGGAGCCCGCGGGGCGCCGGATTTCCCCGGAGACACGCCGGAAACCGGCCCCTTGTCCCTCCGTCTCTCCCTGCTATAGTCCGCGCGCTTGCTCAACTGGCTCCACAACATCTTCTCCCGCGATCTCGCCATCGACCTCGGGACGGCGAACACGCTCATCTACATCCGGGGCATGGGCATCGTCTCGAACGAGCCCAGCGTCGTCGCGGTCCAGCAGGACGCCCGCGGCGGCCGCAAGGTCCTCGCGGTCGGCAAGGAGGCGAAGGAGATGCTCGGGCGCACCCCGGGCAACATCGTCGCCATCCGCCCGATGAAGGACGGGGTCATCGCCGACTTCGAGGTCACGGCGGCGATGCTGAAGCACTTCATCCAGACCGCGCACAACCGGAAGAGCTTCGTGAAGCCGCGCATCATCATCGGGATCCCGTCGGGGATCACCGAGGTGGAGAAGCGCGCGGTCCGCGAGGCGGCCGAGAGCGCGGGCGCGCGCGAGGTCTACCTCATCGAGCAGCCGATGGCCGCCGCGATCGGCGCCGGCCTCCCGATCACCGAGCCCTCCGGCAACATGATCGTGGACATCGGCGGCGGCACGTCCGACGTCGCGGTGATCTCCCTCGGCGGCATCGTCTACAGCCGCTCGGTGCGGATCGCCGGCGACAAGATGGACGAGGCGATCATCCAGCACATCAAGCGCAAGTACAACCTCCTCATCGGCGAGCGGACCTCCGAGCTCATCAAGATGGGCATCGGCACGGCCTACCCCACGGAGGAGGAGCTCACGATGGACGTGAAGGGGCGCGACCTCGTCGCCGGCGTGCCCCGCACGCTCACAGTGACCTCCTCGGAGATCCGCGAGGCCCTCTCCGAGCCGGTGAACGGGATCGTGGAGGCGGTGAAGGTGACGCTCGAGCGGACGCCCCCCGAGCTCGCGGGCGACATCGCCGACCGCGGCATCGTCCTCGCCGGCGGCGGGGCGCTCCTCAAGAACCTCGACGTGCTCCTGCGCGAGGAGACGGGCCTGCCGGTCTTCCTCGCCGAGGACCCACTCTCGTCCGTCGTGATCGGGGCGGGGAAGGCGCTCGAGGAGCTCGACATCCTGCGCCAGGTCACCGCCCACGCCTGACCCGCAGGGCACCGGGGACCGGGCGCGGTCTGCGGTTCCGGTTTCTCGTTCGGCACGTCGCCGGAGGGAAGGGAGCTCGTCGCGCTCGCCGCGAGCGCGGACGGCGTCCTCCGGCCCCTCGCCGCCCGGGCGAAGGACCGGCCGGTCGTCCTCTTCCAGGGGGCGATCCACGCGGGGGAGCGGTCCCCTGTCGGGCCTACCCGGCGGCCTGTCGGCGGATCCCGACAGGGCCCCCGGCCAACCCCCCGGAACGCGGCCCCCTCAGGTTGGCAGCGCTTCTGCAATGTCCCCCTCGCGACGGCGGCGCGCCACGGGGGCGGCCCCGGAAGACTGGCAACCCTCACCTCACGGAGAACGTCATGAACAAGAAGATCCCCACGCTCGTCGGCGCCGGCATCGGTCTCGCTCTCTTCCTCGCGATCGCGCTCCTCCCCGCGATGCTCTACGGCGGCTACGCCGGCCTCCTCCTCGCGGGCGGCATCTTCGGGACGCCGGTGGAGCCCACCTTCCTCCCGCGCGCCCTCATCGTCTTCGGGATGGTCATGGGCGTCGTCGGCGTCGGGTCCCTCTTCGCGGTGATGGGCGCCGCTGCGGGCGCCGCGGTCGGCGCGCTGACGAGCGTGACGATGGGCAAGCCGGCCGCGCAGGAGCAGGCGAGCCGGTAGGCACGCCCCTTCGGAACGTCTTCCAGCGAGCCCGGCCGGGTCACTCGGCCGGGCTCGCGGCTTGTTGTCGCAGCGCGATTCCGCGCAGAACCTTTCCGGCCGCTCGTGGTAGAGCGCAGAGTCTGCGATCCGCTCTTCGCTGATCCACGTCAAACGTTCCGGTTTACGAGTAGTTAGACTCCCAGCCTTTCCGGGTGCAGGGGCACAGCCGTTGCAACCGCGGTTCGAATCCATGCGCGCATTCTTCCTCTTGATTGCACTCCTCCTCGCCTCGGGCGCCGGCGCCCAGGAGGCGAAGAAGCTCCCCGGCGGCGCCGACGCCTGCATCGACTGCCACGACGGCAAGGACGCGCCCGGCGTCGACCTCGACGCCTTCGCGAAGTCGGTCCACGAGGAGAACGGCATCGGCTGCGCCGACTGCCACGCGGGCTACGCGATGGGGCCGCACGAGGGCGAGCTCCCGGCGCTGTCGGCGGAGGAGCAGGCCGTCGTGGACCGGCTCTCCAGGGCGTCCTGGGGCACGGGGGAGAAGCGCACCGCCCCGAGGTCGGCGCGCGCCTTCCTGAAGTGCGCCGAGTGCCACTCCGAGGCGACGGACGTCCTCGCGAAGTCGGCCCACGCGAAGTGGCTCCGGGAGGACGCGAAGGTCGCGGGCCCGACCTGCACCTCGTGCCACGGCTCGATCCACGCGGTGACGAAGGCGGAGGCCTACGCCCCCACGGCCGCGGCCCGCGAGAAGGTGCCGGCCGGCCTCCGCGCGATGGCGAAGCGCTGCGAGTCCTGCCACGGCGACGCGGAGTTCTCGAGGGCGGCCGGCATCAACCCCCAGACGGCCGTCACCTACCACGACTCCATCCACGGACGGCTCGTCCGGGTGGGCAACGAGTACGCCCCGGTCTGCACGAGCTGCCACGCCGCCACGAAGGCCGAGGGCGGGACCCACGCGATCGTCGCGAAGACCGACCCGGCCTCGGCCGTGAGCGACGCCCGGCGCAAGGACACCTGCGCCCGCTGCCACGAGGGCTCGTCGGCCGGGTTCGCCTCCCTCATCGCCCACAAGCCCATCCAGGAGATCGGCGGACACGCGGTTCCCCACATCGTCCACGTCGCCTTCTCCTGGCTCACGACCCTCACCCTCCTCTTCTTCGCCTTCCACGTCTCGGTGGACTTCGTCTACGAGCTCCGCCAGCGGCTCGGGAAGAAGCACCACGGCGATCCCGCCGACGCCGAGCGGTTCGTCGTCCGCTTCGACCCCCACCAGCGGATCCAGCACTGGCTCATGCTCTCCGGCGTGATCCTCCTCGGGATCACCGGCTGGCCGCTCCGCGGCGCCGGCGACCCCGCCGCGGCCGAGTACTCCCGGTCGTTCATGAAGGTCTTCGGGGGGGCGGAGGGGGCGGCGATCTGGCACCGGGTCGGCGCGGTGCTCATCATCGCCTCGGCGATCTACCACCTCTTCTACCTGACCTTCCTCGCGGCGAAGAAGCGGCTCCCGCTCTCGATGCTCCCCCTCCCGAAGGACGCCATCGACATGCGGGACAACATCCTGTTCATGCTCGGGCTCCGCAAGGAGCGGCCCCGCTTCGAGCGGTACATGTACCTGGAGAAGTTCGACTACTGGGCGGTGTTCTGGGGCATCGTGATGATGGTCGGCACCGGGTTCGTCTTCTGGTTCCCGGCCTTCTTCGCCGCCTGGGCGCCCGCCTGGTTCGTCAACGCGGCGCTCATCATCCACGGCGAGGAGGCGACGCTCGCGATCCTCTTCCTCTTCGTCGTCCACTTCTACAACGTGCACCTGAAGCCCTCGATCTTCCCGATGAACTGGGCCTGGCTCAACGGCCGGATCTCGGTGGAGATGCTGAAGCACGAGCACCCGCTCGAGTACGAGAAGATGAAGGGCGACCTCGAGAAGTAGGCGGGCCGGGAAGGGGCCGCGCGGGGGTCCGCGCGGCCCTTTCGGCTTTCCGGGTGCGACATCCTTTCGTCCGGGCGGGGCCCGGGGGATACAATCGCGCCCTCCATGGCGGTCTCCCGGAAAGGCCTCCTCGCGGCCGTCGGCGTGCTCCTCCTCCTCGGGCTGGTCCTCGGGTTCCTCCGCTTCAAGCGGTACGTGGACGAGGACCCGCGGCTCTGCGCCACCTGCCACCGGACCTCCCCGGAGTTCGCGCTCTGGCTCGGGGGCACGCACAGGAGCGTCGCCTGCCAGCGCTGCCACCACTCGAGCCCGGACGAGGGGGTGGCGATGCTCGGCGCCTTCGTCGCCGGGAAGAAGCCGGCGGGCCGGCACGCGGAGGTCGAGGTCGGCGCCTGCGCCTCCTGCCACTTCTCCCACGACCCCAGCTGGCCCCAGGTCGGAGGGTCCCGCGGGCACCGGATCCACTACGAGGAGAAGAAGATCGCCTGCGTCCGCTGCCACGCCGCCAGCATGCACGGCTTCGAGCCGGTCTCCTCGAAGTGCCAGGAGTGCCACGGCGAGCACGCCGTGGGGCTCGAGAAGATGCACGAGCTCCACTGCTTCGCCTGCCACGAGTTCCTCACCGACGAGCCGGGCCTCCGCCCCACGCGCCGCGACTGCATGCAGTGCCACACCCGCCACGGCATCCACGCCCCGATGAGCGAGGACGCGGCGCCGATGAAGATGGACTGCTCGCAGTGCCACCACGCCCACTCGCCGCCCGGGAGCGCCCTCGCCGCCTGCGTCGAGTGCCACCTCCCGGGGAAGATGGCGAAGGGCGGCCTCCACGCCCGCAAGGGGCACGCGAGGTGCGTGGAGTGCCACGAGCCCCACGTCTGGAAGGCGGAGCCGGCCGCCTGCGCGAGGTGCCACGCGCGCGCGACGGACCACGCGAAGGGCGAGGCCTGCGCCGCCTGCCACTCCTTCGCCGGCGCGCCGCTCCCGCCGCTCCCCGTGAACGCGTGGTGACGCCGTGACGCTGCGCCTCAAGCTCTTCGTCCTCATCGCCGGCGTGATCATCTTCGCGATGTCCGGGGTCACGGCGGTGGCCCTCTGGCGCGAGCTCGACCGCGGGCAGGAGCTCCTCGTCCGAGAGGGCGTCGCCATCGCCTCCACCGCCGCCTCCGCCGCCGCCGCGTTCGTCGGGGAGGACGGCCGCGGCCCCGGCGCGGACCAGGCCCTCCCGGCGATCCTCGACCGGCTCCTCGTCGACTCGCCCCTCGACAAGGCCTGGATCGTGGATCGCGGCGGGAAGGTCCTCGCCTGCGCCTCCCGCCGGGGATACCCGTGCCCCGAGGGGATCCCCCTCTCCGAGTTCCGGACGGCCGACTGGCCGCTCCAGACCCTCGTCCGGCTCGTGCAGCCGGAGGGGATCGTCGCCTCCTCCCCGATCCTCCGCGGCGGCGCGGTCGTCGGGGCGGTCCGCCTGGACTTCCGCCACGAGGAGGTCGTCGGGACCGCCCGCACCCTCGCCTGGGAGGCGAGCCTCGTCGCGGCCTTCTGGATCGTGATCGGCCACGTCCTCACCGCGATCTTCATCCGGCAGGTCACCCGCCCGCTCGTCCGGCTCTCCGAGGCCGCCGACTCCCTGGCCGAGGAGCGCGGCGTCCGCCTCGAACCCCCCGAGGACAAGGAGCTCGCCGACCTCGTCCACGCCTTCAACCACATGTCCGAGCGGCTGGACGAGCGCCGGGCCGAGAACCAGCGGCTCATCGCCGAGCTCGAGGCCCGCGTCGCCCAGAAGACCCGGGAGGTCCTCCGCGCGGACCGGCTCGCCACGCTCGGCGGGATCGCGGCCGGCTTCGCGCACGAGATCGGGAATTCGCTGAACGTGATCCGCGGCTACGCCGCCGTGGCGTCGCGGGAGGTCGAGGCGGAGTCCCCCGTGAAGAGCGACGTGGAGGCGATCCGGCGGGAGGTCACCCGGGCGGCCGGCCTCATCGAGCGGTTCCTCGTCTTCGCCCGGGCTCGCACCGTCCAGCCCCACGAGCAGCCGATCGGCCCCATCCTCCGGGAGGCGGTCGAGGTCGTGGGGCCCGCCGCGAAGGACGCCCGGGTGGAGCGGGTGGTCGAGATCGAGGAGCCCCTCCCCGCCGTCCTCGCCGACGCGGAGCTCCTCCGCCAGGCCTTCCTCAACCTCTGCGTGAACGCGATCCAGTCCATGCAGGACGGGGGCGGCGGCCGGCTCGTCGCGAGGGCGCGCGCGGAGGTCGGCGGGGTGGTCGTCGAGATCGGAGACACCGGCCCCGGCATGGACGACGAGACCGCCCGCCACGTCTTCGACCCCTTCTTCACGACGAAGGCGAACGGCACCGGCCTCGGGCTCGCCATCGTCCGGCAGGCCGCCGAGGCCCACGGGGGCTCCGTCGAGGTGGAGAGCGCGCCGGGGCGCGGCGCCACGTTCCGGATCCGCCTCCCCGGCACCCCACCGGAGGGCGCGGCGGGCGGCCCCGAGGCGGGAGGTGGCGCGTGAAGGAGAAGCCGAACCTCATGGTGGTGGACGATCTCGACTCCGCCCGGCAGATGATGAAGCGGGCGCTCGCCCGGTCCGCGAACGTCTTCGACTTCGCCTCGATCGCCGAGGCGTTTCCGGCGCTCGACCGCGCCGAGTTCCACGCGATCGTGACGGATCTCCGGATGCCGGGGATCGACGGGATCGAGGGGCTCCGCCGGTTCAAGGCCAAGGTCCCGGAGATCCCGGTGATCCTCGTCACGGCCTTCGCCACGGTGGAGACCGCCATCGACGCGATGAAGGCCGGCGCCTTCGACTACCTCAAGAAGCCCTTCGAGCCCGAGGAGCTCGAGATCGTCGTCGCCCGGGCCGTGGAGCACGCCCGCATCCGGCGGGACAACGCCCGCCTCCGGAGCGCCCTCTCCGGCGAGTTCGCCGTCCACGGCATCGTCGGGAAGACGCAGGCGATGAAGGACGTCCTCTCCATCGTCGAGCGGATCGCCCCCTCCGACGTGCCGATCCTCGTCGAGGGGGAGTCGGGCACGGGGAAGGACCTCCTCGCCCGCGCCGCCCACGCGATGTCCCGGCGCGCCGCCGGTCCCTACGTGGCGCTGAACATGAGCGCGATCCCGGAGAACCTCGCCGAGGCGGAGCTCTTCGGCCACGAGAAGGGCGCCTTCACCGGGGCGGACCAGGCGCGCGGCGGCTTCTTCTCCGAGGCCGAGGGCGGCACGCTCTTCCTCGACGAGGTGGGGCTCCTCCCGCCCGCCCTCCAGCCGAAGCTCCTCCGGGTCCTGCAGGACGGGGAGTACATCCCGGTCGGCAGCCGCAAGGCCCGCAAGGCCGACGTGCGCGTCGTCGCCGCCACGAACGAGGACCTCGCCCGCTCCGTGAAGGAGGGAAGGTTCCGCGAGGACCTCTGGTTCCGCCTCCGCGTCGTCCCCGTCCGGCTCCCGCCCCTCCGGGAGCGGCGCGAGGACGTCCCCGCGCTCGTCGAGCACTTCGTGAAGAAGCACGCCCTCCGGCTCGACCGCCCGCCCCTCATGCCCGACGCGGACGCGATGCGGGCGCTCCTCGACCACCGCTGGCCCGGCAACATCCGCGAGCTCGAGCACGCCGTCGAGCGCGGCCTCCTCCTCGCCCGGGGCGAGGCGATCACCCTCGCCGATCTCCCGCCGGAGCTCGCTCCCGCCGAGAAGGAGGGCGGGGGGAGCGAGGGGCGCTACCGGAAGGACCGCGACGCCTGGGAACGGAAGTTCTTCGAGGACCTCCTCCGGGAGGCGGGCGGCAACGTCTCGAGGGCGGCCGAGCTCGCCGGGATCCACCGCTCCACGCTCTACGAGAAGCTCACGCGCTACGGGCTCGTGGAGAAGGAGGGCGGCTGACGGCCGCCGTGGTTTCGCCCTTCGACAGGCTCAGGGCGAACGGCCGGGTGCAGACCCGTGGGCGGGGCCCCTGCGGCGGCTCGGGCGAACGGCTCCCTCCCGCCCGCTCGTGGTTCCCCCGAGCCTGTCGAGGGGTCACCACGAACGGCCTCGCTTGCACGCGGGTGGCGCTGCACTCAGCCGCTCGCCCCGAGCCTGTCGAAGGGCGAGGGGCATCCACGCGCGCCGAGCCGGCCGGTCGCGTCGCGAGCCGCCGATCACAGCCGCCCGCAGGGCCGGCGGAACGGGCACCACCGGCAGGCGTCCCGCGCCTCGATCCGCGGGAAGGCCTCCTCCCGGGCGACGTTCCGCGCCGGATCCTCCAGCGCCGTCTTCATCTCCCGGATCGAGCCGCGGATCTCCGCGGTACAGGCCTCGAGCGCGACCGGATCGGCCTCCACCGAGACGAGCTCCCCGCCGGGCGTGCCGTTCGGGGCGAGGTAGACGAGCCCGCCGATCACCCCGTCCGCCGGCACGCCCCACTTCCGGCGGGCGTAGAGCGCGTAGATGCCGACCTGGGTGTGGTCGACCCCCCGCTCCTTCCCGGTCTTCCAGTCGAGGAGCCGGATCCGGCCGTCCCGATCCCGGTGGGCGAAGTCGACGGCCACCCAGACCTTCGTCCCCTCGAAGTCCCAGGCGTCGAGCTCGTCCACGACGAGCCAGTCCTCGCGGGGCGTGCGCCGGATCTCGTCGAGGACCGCGCTCCCGTAGAAGGCCCGGAGCGATCCCTCCACGACCTCCTCGTAGAGCCGCTTCCACTCCGCGTCGGGCACCGGCTCCCCGTACTCGTGCTCCACGAGGCCGACGATCCGGGACGCCTCCCTCCAGTAGCTCTTCTCCCGGGAGGCCGCCCACTCCGAGCGCGCCTTCCCCCGCGTCCGCTCGAGGACGCGATCGAGCGGCGGGAGCTCCCCCGTGGCGCGGGCGCGGGAGAGCGCCTGCTTGATCGCGCCGTGCACCGCCGACCCGGCCCACTGCCAGCGGGAGGAGAGCTTCTTCAGGACGTAGAGCTCGCGGACGCGGGAGCCCCTCTCCGCCTCCCACCCGCCCCAGCTGCCGTAGTAGGCGAAGAAGTAGGCCCGCCGGCACTCGGCGAACTTCTCGTGCCGGGACTTGGACCAGGAGAAGTCGTTCGTGAGCTCGGCCATCGCGCCCCGGGCGAGAGTGTAGATCGGGGCGCCGACACCGCGACCGGCCGTGGTTCCCGCGGCCCCCTCGTCGAGGGGGGCCGCGAGCGGGCTCACCCGCGGCCTTTCGCCCTTCGACAGGCTCAGGGCGAACGGCTGCGTGCAGGGCCGCTCGCGTGCAAGCAAGTCCGTTCGTGGTGACCCCTCGACAACCTCGGGGGAACCACGAACGGGCGTGGATCGATCGAAGCGGGCACCGCCCTCATGGCGGCAACCGTTTGCGCTGATCCGCGACGTTCGTGGTTCGACAGGCTCACCACGAACGGACGGAGAGGAATCCGCTCGCCCTGAGCCTGTCGAAGGGCGAGCACCGCGACTCGACCCGAGTGATCGCCGCCCTCAGCGCGCTCCCGCCGCCTTCCCCGCCCGGCGCTTCGCCGGCGGCGGGGCGGCCTCGGGAGCGCGGACCTCCACGGGCCCGGTGGGGAGTCCCTCGAGCTGGGCCTTCACGACCGCGGGGTTCGCCACCATGACGAGGGTGAGCCGGGCGGGGTCTAGCCGCTCCCGCGCGAACCGGCGGACGTCCTCCGCGGTCACCGCGCGCACCCGGTCCGCGTAGTCGTTCCAGTAGCCGTCCGGGAGGCCGTGCAGGGCGAGGTCCGCGAGCTTCCCCGCGATCGCGCCGGCGGTGGCGAAGTCGGCCGGCAGGGAGAGGACGAGGGCGTCCTTCGCCTCCGCGAGCTCCTCGGCCGTCACCGGCTCCTCCCGCATCCGCTCGAGCTCCCGGAGGAGCTCCCGGATCGCGTCCCCGGTGACCTCCGCCTTCACGCTGCCGACGACGTGGGAGACGCCGGCGAGCTTCCGCGCGTCGCTCCGCGCGTAGACCCCGTACGTGTACCCCTTCTCCTCGCGGAGGTTCCGGAAGAGGCGGGAGGCCATCCCGCCCCCGAGGACCTGGAAGGCGACGGTCGCGGCGGCGAAGTCGTCCGACGCGCGGGTGATCCCGGGCAGGCCGAGGAGGAGGTAGGCCTGGGGCGCGTCGGCCTTCTCGAGGATCACCGTCCGCTTCGGCGCCGCGGCCGGCGCGGCCGGGAGCGGCGGCGGCCGGGAGCCCGCCTTCCAGCCGCCGAGGGCCTTCTCGAGGAGCGGGCGGAGCTCGGCCTCGCCGACGTCCCCGACGACGACGAGCTCCGCGCCGGCCGGGCTCCAGTGGCGCGCGTGGAACGCGGCGAGGTCCTTCGGGCGCAGCGCCTTCACCGACTCCTCCGTGCCGAGGAGCGAGTGACCGTACGGATGGCTCCCCCAGAAGACCGGCTGGAAGGCCCGGGAGGCGATCGCCGGGGGCTGATCGCGCTGCTGGAGGAGGGTGACGAGCCGCTCGTCCTGCACCCGCTCGAAGTCGGGCCTCGGGAAGGAGGCGTTCCTCGCGACGTCCGCGAAGAGCTCCAGGAACTTCTCGAGGTGCTTCGCGAGCGTCGCGCCGGAGAGCGCGGCCGAGTCCATCCCGGCCGAGGCGCCGAGCGAGGCCCCGAGGAAGCCGACCTCGTCGGAGATCCGCGTCGCGCTCCGCGTCTTCGTCCCCTCCGTGAGCATCGCGGCGGTGAAGCTCGCGAGCCCGGGCTGGCCGGCGGGATCCCGGGCCCCGCCCGCGTCCACGACGAGGTTCATCGCGACGATGGGGAGGCGGCGGTACTCCACGAGCCGGACGGCGAGCCCGTTCGAGAGCCGGAAGTGGCGCTGCTCGGGGAGGCGCAGCTCGGGGGCGGGCCCCCGCTCCGGCGGGCGGCTCCGGTCCGGCCCCGCGGGGGTAGCCTTCGCCTCGGACGGTGCGGCCGCGAGGCCGGCGGCGGGGGGGGGAGGCGCCACGGCCTTCGGCGCGGCGCAGGCCGAGGCCGCGAGGAGGGCGACGGCGAGGAGGATCGGTCGGTGGTCGTTCATCGGCTCGCTCCCTTCGCCGCCGGGGCCTCGGCGCGCGGCGTCACCGTGAGGACGACCCTCGCGTCCTTCCCGAGGAGGCCGGCGACGGCGGCGGAGACGTCTCCGGAGGAGGCTCTCCGGTAGCGCGCGAGGTCCGCGGCGAGATGGCCCGGGTCTCCGGTGAGGAGGTAGTAGTGGGCGAGGGTCGCGGCGCGGCCGCCGAACCCGCCGATGGGCTCGAGGCCGAAGATCGCCCCGGCCTCGAACTTGTTCTTCGCGCGCTGGAGCTCCTCGTCCGAGGGGGGCTCCGCCGCGAGCCTCGCGAGCTCCTCGTCGATCGCCCTCTCCACCCGCTCCACGGGGACGCCAGGCTTCGGCGTCGCGACGACGAAGAACATGGAGGCGAGGGTCTGGCTCATCTGACCGGCCATCACGTCCTGGGCGATCTGCTCCTCCATCACGAGCCGCCGGACGAGCCGGGCGCTCTTCCCGCCGGAGAGGACCTGCCCCGCGAGGTCGAGCTCCGCGTCCCCCGGGGCGAAGGCCTTCGGGGTCCGCCAGGCCATGTAGAGCCGCGGGAGCTGGACCCGGTCCTCCATCGTCACGCGCCGCTCCCTCGCGAGCGGCGGCGGCTCCGGCTTCTCGTGGACGGGCGGGGCCTTCCCCGGGATCCCCCCGAACCACCGCTCCGAGAGGGCCCGGGCCTCGGCGGCCCCCACGTCCCCGGCGACGACGAGGACCGCGTTCTCCGGCCCGTAGAAGCGGCCGAAGAACTCCTTCACGTCGTCGAGCGTCGCGGCGGCGAGGTCCTCGTGCGAGCCGATCGGGAGCCAGTGGTACGGGAAGTCCGGTTCCCAGAGGTTCGAGAGGATCTTCTCGAAGGCGAGGCCGTAGGGGCGCATCTCGTAGTTCTGGCGCCGCTCGTTCCGGACGACCTCCCGCTGGTTGTCGAGCTTCTCCTGGTCGAGCGTGGGGAGGAGGAAGCCCATCCGGTCGGACTCGAGCCAGAGCATCTGCTCGAGCGCGTTCGAGGGGACCTTCTCCCAGTACTGCGTCGTGTCCTGGGAGGTCGAGCCGTTCGCGTCCCCGCCCGCCGCCTCGACGAGCCGGTCGCCGAGCCCCTTCGGGACGTGCTGCGAGCCCTGGAACATGAGGTGCTCGAAGAGGTGGGCGAAGCCGGTCCGGCCCGGCTTCTCGTCCTTCGCCCCCACGTCGTACTGGACGTGGACGGCGACGACCGGGCTCGAGCGGTCCTCGTGGTGGATCACGGTGAGGCCGTTCGGGAGCTTCCACGTCTCGAACGGGATCTCCGGCGGGCGCTCCTCCCGGGGGGAGCCCGGGAGGGCGGCGAGGGGGACGAGGAGGGCGAGGGAGGCGAGGATCTTTCGCAGCGTCATGGCGGCTCGCGTTATAAGGCGCTGGCGCCCGCGCGTCACGTCCTCGCTGTCCCGGGCCCCGCGTCGAAATGCGGCACCCGGTCCCTGCGTACCCTGCTCACGGCCCAGATGACGGCACTCCGGTCCCTCCTCGCGGCGGCTCTCCTCGCCCCGGTCGCGGCGGCGCCCTCGGCGCCCGGCGACCCGTTCACCGCCGTCCGCGCGCCGGAGCCGCCCGCGATCGACGGCCGGGTCGAGGAGCCCGCCTGGGATCCCGCGCCGGTCCACGACGGCTTCGTGCAGCGCTTCCCCGACGAGGGGGCGGAGCCGACGGAGCGGACCGAGGTCCGCGTCCTCTACGACGACCGGACGCTCTACGTCGGGGTCGTCGCCCACGATCGACGCCCCGGGGAGATCCAGCGCCCGCTCGGGCGGCGGGACGGCGCGCCCTACTCCGACGCGATCAGCGTGGTCGTGGACTCGGTCCGGGACGGCCGGACCGCCTTCTACTTCGAGATCAACGCGGCCGGGGTCCAGACCGACGGCCTCCTCCTCGAGAGCGACGAACTCAGCACGGACTGGGACGCGGTCTGGGACGGCGCCGCGGCCTCCTTCCCGGGCGGCTGGTCGGCGGAGTTCGCCATCCCCCTCTCCGCCCTCCGCTTCGCGGACCGGGAGGAGCTCGTCTTCGGGTTCGGCGTCCGGCGCGTCCTCGCGCGGCGGCACGAGGAGGTCCTGTCCGTCCGGATCCCCCGGAACGCGAAGGGGGAGGTCGCGCGGCTCGGCGCCCTCCAGGGGCTCCGCGGCCTCCACCCCGTGCGCGCCTTCGAGCTCGCTCCCTACCTCTCCGCGCGCACCTCGCTCCGGCCCCGCGCCTCCGACGGCGCGCCGGCGACGCCGAGGATCCTCGACCCGGTCGGCGAGGTCGGGGTGGACCTCCGGACGACGCTCGGGAGCGGACTCTCCCTCCAGGCCACGGTGAACCCCGACTTCGGCCAGGTCGAGGCGGACGAGATCATCCAGAACCTCTCCACCTTCGAGATCCTCTTCCCGGAGAAGCGCCCCTTCTTCACGCAGGGGATGGACCTCTTCGAGTCCCCCTCGCCGCCGAACCGCTCCTCGCCGCAGCAGCTCTTCTACTCGCGCCGGGTGGGGCTCGACGCGCCGATCCTCGCGGCCGCGAAGCTCTCCGGGAAGGCCGGGGACGGGCTGCAGATCGGCCTCGTCGAGGCCTTCGTCACCGGGGCCGGCAACGGCGGCCCGGACGGCGATCCGCCGCGGGACCTCCGGTTCCACCCGGAGCAGCCCTTCCGGCTCGGCCCCCGCTCGGCCCTCCCCACGCTCGCCCCCGCCACCCGGAACTTCGCCGCCGCGGTGGCGCGCTGGCGACCCGGGCCGCTCGTGAACGCCGGCGCCACCGCCACGTCCGCCCTCCTCCTCGACCCCCCGTGCACCGAGGCGGAGGCCGGCCTGGACGACGAGGTGCGCCCCACCCGCTGCGACGTCCGGGCCGGGAACGCGATCGCCGCGGACGCGGCGGTCCGCACGCGCGACGGCGAGTGGTACGCGCTCGCCCAGGTCACCGGCTCCCAGTCCCTCGGGGGCCCTCCCGTCCGCGTGCTCGCCGACGGGACGCGGCTCCTGCGCGGGGACCTCGGCTTCGGCGCCCACGCCGCCGCCGGCCGCCGGGGCGGCGAGCCCTGGCGGATCGAGGCCCACTGGGAGTACGAGTCCCCGAAGCTCGACCTCAACGCCTCGGGCTACCAGCGCACGCAGAACGAGCAGCTCGGCCGGGCGATCCTGCGGCGGGTCCGGCCCGGGGGCTCCGGCCCCTTCCACTCCTACGTCCTCGCCCTCGGGGCGGAGAGCCGGTGGACGACGGACGGGCGCGGCCTCGACCGTGGGGCACGGCTCTGGCTCGCCTCCGAGTTCCAGCTCCGGTCCTTCCAGTGGTTCGGCTGCAACGCCTTCCTCGACCTCGTCCGGTGGGACGTCCGGGAGGTCGTGGAGTCGGGCGTCGCGGCGCGGCGGCCGGCCTCGGTCCTCGGCGAGTGCTGGTTCTCCTCCGACCGCTCGCGCGTCCTCTTCGCGGAGGGGGGTGCGGGCGCCGGCACGACCTTCGAGGCGGGGCCGCTCGCGCCGATGGGCTACTGGGGGACGAGCGGGAGGGTGGTCTTCCGCCCCCACGCGCGATTGGAGACGCGGCTCGACGGCAGGTTCGACTGGAGCGGGTGGCGGGCCCGGTACGTGGACGCGGACGGCGCGGGGAGCTACCTCTTCGCGGACCTCCGCGCCCCCGCCCTCTCGCTCACCCTCCGCCAGCAGGTGGTGCTGAGCCGGCGTCTCACTCTCCAGGGCTACGCGCAGCTCTTCTCCGCCCACGGCCGCTACGGCGCCTTCCGCGAGGCGGCCCCGCCGGACGGGAGGATCCGCTTCTCCGACCTCCGCCCGCGGGCGCGCCCGATCGCGGGGGATCCCGCCGATCCCTTCGAGTTCGTGGGCGACCCCGAGTTCCGCGCGAGCGCGCTCAACGTGAACGTCGTCCTCCGCTGGGAGTACCGGCTCGGCTCGACGCTCTACGTCGTCTACACCCGCTCCCAGGCGGAGCCGGAGTGGGAGGGGCCGGGGCCCGCCCCCGCGTCGCTCCGCCCCTGGGCCCTCGCGGACGGGCCGGCCACGGACACGCTCCTCGTGAAGTGGACGGTCTTCCTCGACCGGTGACGGGGTGCGACTTCCCCGCCGCGGGGGCCACGGGGTGCGACGGGAGAGGGCCCCATGAGCGGCCCGTTGCACTCCCCTTCCGGAGGGGTATGCTCCCTCCTCGATGGCGCTCGCCCCCCGGAGCTCCCTGCGGATCCTCGTCGCCGAGGACGACGCGGCCGTCGTCCGGCTCTACAGCGCCTACGCCCAGAGCCGCGGCCACACCGTGCTCGTCGCCCGGGACGGCGCGGAGACGCTCGTCACCGCCGCGGCGGAGGTGCCGGACGTCATCCTGCTCGACATCGCGATGCCGAAGCTCGACGGGCGCGACGTCCTGAAGCAGCTCAAGTCGAACGCCCGGACGGCGGCGATCCCGATCCTCGTCGTATCCGCCTACGGCGGGGACCAGAACCTGCGCGATCTCCTCCTCGAGCTCGGCGCCTGGGACGTGATGGAGAAGCCGGTGGATCTCCAGATCGCGTTCAACAAGGCGGAGCGGCTCGTGGCGGGGCGGGCGTAGGGGGGCCGCCCTCAGCGCGGCGCCGGGATCGCCTCCGCCACGATCGAGGCCGCATGCCGCGCGAGCTTCCGCACGGCATCCTCGGTGGGAGCGGGCGCGCTTTCGCCGAGGCACCCGGTGCAATCCGCGGTCGCGACGCACGCGAGGCCCGGGGGCAGCGCTCTCGAGCGGCCGAGGAACCCGACGGTGAACGAGAGGTCGTGGAGGTCGGTCGAGGCGGCGCGGACCACCCCCTCCCAGGCGAGCTGGCCTGCGCGGCCGTAGACGCCCACCTCCACCTCCGCCTGGAGCGGGCAAACCACGACTCCCCGGATCGCGGCCGAGGGCGTCGCTGCCCAGCCGACTCGGCCTCGGCGCACCAAGACGACCGTGTCGGCGCTCGCCCCATCCGCAGCGGCGAGGGCAAGCTCCAGCGGCGTCGCCCCTCGCCCCGCGAGGTCCCTGAGTGCCACGGCGGTCCTGTGCCTCGAGACGGCCTTCCCGACCTGGGCCTCCGAGGCGGTCGCCCACCCCCGCTCGAAGAGCTCTCGCCCGAGCGCCGTGACCAGGGCTTCCTCTCCGCTCGCACTGGAGGCCGCGCCTTGCCCCGGCGGGAAGGCGGCGTCCAGGCTGCTCACGCCGAGGGTCTCCGGCCCGACGACGAGGACGGCCCTCGACGGCGGAGCCCCGGGCGCCCGGCCCGTCCCGTCGACGACTGGCCGGGTGCGGGGAACGACCACCGTCGTCGCGCAGCCGGACGCGGCGACGGCGAAGAGGAGCAGCGCACGATGTCGCATGTCGTCCCTCGGCGTGAGGCTGCCGGAGGGCACGCTCGGCCCTCCGGCAGCCGGGGTCCCCGCCCGTCAGTCCCCGCTGATCGCCTTGGGCGCGTCCGCGGCGGAGGTGGGGAGCGCGTCGAGCTTCACGACCGACATGAGCGCCTTTGCCTTCGAGACGACCTTGCCGAGCCCGTCGGCCTGGCTCGCGAGCCTGGCGATGGCGTCCTTCACCTCGGACAGCTTCCCTGCGATGGCGGGGCTCGGGGGCCCGGAGACGAACTTCTTCCCCTGCGCGACGAGGTCCACGTCCACGAGAGCCCCGAGGGCGAGGTTGTAGACCGCGAAGCCGGTCTTCTTCTTCTTCGCTTCGTCGAGCAGGGCGACCTTCTCCTTCCCCGCCTTCTCGAAGTCGATCTCCGCCAGGGCCGCGTCCCGGCTCTTGTGGGCCTCTCTCACCGCCGCTTCCCTCTCCTTCGGGTCGGCCTTCGCCTCCGCGGCCTTCATCTCCGCGTCGTACTTGTCGATCTGCGCCTTGTCCGCGACCGCGTAGAAGAGGGCCTCCGCGGCCTGCGTGACGAGAGCGTCGGCGTCCGTCGCCTTGGCGAGGAACGCGTCGACGTCCGCGGCCGTGGCTCCGCCTCCGCCGGTCTCCGGGAGCTTCGGCTTGCTGAATCCGATCGCGTTCGCCTCCGCCGCCACGAGGGCGAGGGCCAGGACGACGACCGACCTCACGAGCTTCTTCATCTCTCCTCCTTGGGTGGGTGCTGCGTTCGAGCGGTGGACCCGCTCAGAGCTTCTCCTCCCGCAGCGCTCCCGCCGCGGCCGGCGCGACCTTCAAGATCTGGTCGAGGACGTCGGCGGCGAGCGCCTCGCTCCGGGCAGCCGCTCCGGTTCCCGGGGGCAGGCCGGTCCCCCGGAGCGTCGTCTCCGCCCCCCTGCGCGCCTTCACCTCGCCGCTCGGCCCCCCCTCGCGAAGGCGGAAGGTGAGCTTGAGGCTCGTGACGTCGGCGCAGACCTTCCGGTCGCAGTCGGGCTCCTTCGGGTCGATCCGGTGGACCGCCTGGACGCAGAAGTCGACCGCGGGCTCCGCCGCGTCGAGCCCGGACGCGAACCCGTTCCCGGAGGTCACGAAGGCCGCGAGCCTCGCCCCGAAGCCCGTCGCGAAGTAGGGCGCAACGCCGCTCGCCGCGAAGAGGTTCATCGCGAGGGGCTCGTAGCCCGGGACGTCCAGCGCCCCGAGCTTCTCCGCGACCCCGCACGGGCCGAGCCTGCGCCGGGTCGGAAGCCCGGATCGAGCGCCATCGACGAGAATGACGTCCCCTCGCCGCGGCGACGGCGCCCCCTCCACCAGCGCGAGCGCGGGCCGGAGCTCGGCCGTGCCGGAGTCCGACCCTCCCACGGCCATCTCCCAAACGGGGACGAGCACTTGCTCGGGGATCCCGCCGACCTTCCCGACGTTGCGGAGCACCTGAACGTTCGCGCCCCGGACGAGCAGGCCGTCCGGGTCCTTCGCAGAGGCGGCGCCGTTCTCTGCCACCAGGGGAAGCTCCGCCCCCTCGAGCTTCAGCTCCCTGCCGAGCCTCTTCGCGAGATCGAGGAGGGCGTTCTTCACGGCGATCTCCTTCCGTGCGGCGAGATCGAAGGCCATCCCTCGGGTGATCTCGTCCTCGATCCTGTCTCTCCCGTGGGCTGCGTGGAGCACCCTCCCGTGCCGGTCCACGATCTCCGCGAAGACGACCGCGTCGGTGATCCTGCGGGTGGCCCACTCCAGGTTCGTGGGGATCTCGTAGGAGTGGGGCTCCAGGACGTGGAGCCGGAGGAAGTGGCTCGGCAGGTCGCGCTGCCGGAGCTTCTCCTGGCTCAGATCCGTCTGGGACGCGACCTCCCGGAGCACGTCGGCGAAAGTCCGGTTCACCGGCACGAGGCTCACCGGTCCCTGCGCGGCGAGGGCGTCGGAGAAGAGCTGCTCGGCCGTCTCCGCGGGCAGCCAGGCGGGCAGCTCCTCCATCACGGGGAGGACCCTCGGCTTCCGGATCCCCGAGATCGTGCGCGGCGCGAGCTTCTCGAAGGGCTCGCCTTCGGCGAAGGCCCCGAGCTCGACCCGGCCCACGGCGTGGTTCCGCCCCACGGAAACGAGGCGCAGCTCGTTCCCCGACGCGTCCACCACGGTGTCGCCCCGGACGAATCCCCGATCGCGGCCTCCGTCCAGGATGGCGAGCCCCTTCCAGGAGCCACGCACGGTCGCGCGCACCGAGACCGGGTCGAGCCTCGCTCGTGCGTCCGCGACGAGCTCGTCCACGAGCTCCCGGAAGGTCTCCGCGTAGAGGCCGGCGACCGTCGGGCTCCCGGGTGCGGCCTCCCGGGAGGCGAGGGTCACGGTCTTGATGTACGTCCGCGTCGTGGCGAAGAGGACCTCGCCGGTCACCACGTTCGTGAAGTGAAGGCTCGCGGTCACCGGGAGGAACACGTCGACGTTGCCGTTGATCTTCGGGACGTCGTAGCGCGACGCGCGCGAGACCTGCAGCGAGACGACGAAGGTCCGCCTCCGGTTGGACTCGCGCAGCGCCGGCGCGGCCTCCGGGTAGGCCGCGCGGAAGCTCGCCTCGAACCTCGCGTGCTCCGCCGGCCCCAGGGCGGCGAGGAACGCGGGGTCGAGCTTCGCGGTGGCCTCGCGGGAGTGGAAGATGCCGTGGAGCGGGTAGAACTGGAACTTCCCGGAAGCGGGTGCGGTTCCGGCCGACAGGCCGAGCAGGAGCAGCGCGACGGCCTTCACCTGGCGCTGCCTCCAGAGGCCTCGGCGGGGGCGACCTCGTCGCAGGGGCCGAGGCAGAGGAGCACCTGGTTGCCGTTCGTCCTCGAGTCGAGCGCCGCGAAGGCGGCGTTCTCCCCGAGCGCCGCTGCGATCGCCTGGTCCAGGGGATCGGCCCCCTTGTAGGTGAGGACGACTTGCAGCCGCGTGCTCGACGACGCGCGCTGGGTGTCCGCCTCGACTCCCGGAACCCCCTTCAGCGCCTTGGCGAACGCCGTCTTCACCATGAGGGGCAGGCTCTTCCCGGTGAGGGTGAGCACGAACTCGCGGCCGTAGGCCGAGCGGCGCTTCCAGTACTCCTGGACCCGCGCGCCGACCACGGGGCCGGCGAGCGCCGCGAGCTTCTTCGCGAGGTTCCCGGCGCAGTCGTTCACCGTCCGTCCCGACGAGGCCTCGGAGATCGTCTCGGAGGCGATGCTCTCCCCGTCGGCGGTCGAGTAGGTCTTCAGGGACAGGATCCCGGTGCAGGAGAGGTCGCCGGTGACGGGGCTCGTCCCGGCGTCCACGATGACCGACGTGCCCACCATGAAGAAGTCGGCGTTCCCGTCGGTCCGGGCGAAGGAGACGTACTTCGCGAGCTCCGCGCCGTCCTGGAGCTCCTGGATCGTGAGCGGCCTGCCCTTGAAGTACCGCGATCGGAAGGCGTCGTTGTCGAGCACGCGGAGGTCGTAGTCCTGGAGCTGGCCGACGAGCGCGTTGTAGGTCTGGCTCGTCTTCTCCGGCGAGCCCCCCTGCGGCTGGTACTTCACGAGCTTCATGTAGAACTGGTTGTCGTGCTGCTCCGAGGCGACGTCGGCCGTGGAGCTCGAGGCGCTCGATGCGGATCTCGTCTGCGCGGAGGCCCTCCGGTCGGAGGCCTGCAAGCTCTTCGCCTCCGTGGCGGAAACCGAGGTCGAGCCTCGGTCGTGCGCGGCCAGGGAACCGCCACGCCCGGCGAGTTCCGCCCCCCGATCGTGCGATTCCGCGCCCCTCGCGGAGGACGAGGCCCGGGCGTCCACGTGTGTCTCGCTGGCGGAGGCGGACGCCGAGGCCGATGCGCTCCTCGAGGACGCCTTGGACCTGTCGTGGAAGCTCTGGCCTACCTCCGAGCGGATCACCTCGAGCTCCTCCAGCGGAGCGTTCAGGTCGCGCGGGGAGGTGAGGAACTCGTCCATCACCGCCAGGATGGAGTGGGACCGGGCGGTCGCGGTGTTCACCGCGATCCCGAGATCCGAGAGCAGCGAGCGGAACTCCTTGTCGTCGAGCACCAGCGTGGCGGTCACCTCGTAGAACCCGTTGAGCGTCGCGCTCCTCACGTCGATGACCCGCTCCTCGGGGATCTGCGAGGCGACGGCATCGACCTTCGCGGCGATCCGCGGGTCGAGGCTCGCGTTTGGGCCGAGCACCTTCTCGATGGCGACCGCGGCCGCCTGCCGCTTCGCCGCCCGCTCGGCCTCCATCCGGACCTCGGCAGGGCTCCGAGAGGAGGTGGGTACAGCGGCCCGCCCGATCACCCGGATCTCGACGGCTTCCGTCCGGCCAGGCGAAGCTGCGGTCATCAGTGCTGCGATGAGGAAGGCGGGTACCCCGGTTTGCATCGCTTTTTCCCCAGACCGGCTGACCCGTCCGAGGGCACCCGGGGGTCGTTTACGGTTGGACGAGGCTCGCCACCGAACCTGACCGACCGGCGCCCGGAGAATGGCCGAATGGCCCCACTCCCCGAAGGAGAAGACCGCCGAGGGGCCGCCAACCACGGCCCCCCCGGCGGCCCGGCCTCGGCTGGATCGGCTTCCGCTACCTCGGCCGGGAACAGCTCGACGGTTCGGCGAAGGACGCAGTTGGGAGTCCCTACCCGCGCCAGCTCGCCTCGGCAGGCCCGCTGGTGGCGCGGCTGGTGCGCTCGCCGGACCCGCCCCCGCCACGGCAGCCAGATCCCGGCCGGCGCCATCCACCGGCGCAGCGTCTCCCGACTGACCTCGGAAGCGCGGCGCGACCGCCCACCTACGGGCCGCAGCCCTCCGAGCCGCGGGAGATCCGGAGGTTCGACCAACCGATGCCCGAAAGGCTCGCGCCGATTGGGTTGATGGCCCTCAGCCCGAGGTTGGAGCCGGCCGCATCGCAACTCCCGGCCCAGGCGGACTGCTCGACGCCGTCCATGATGAACCGGAATCTGCAGGCCGAGCGGCGCCCTTCGAGCCGAAGCGTACGCCAAGCTCGAGTCGGGTCGGAAGCGGCCACACTGCTGAGCCGGTTCGAGTAGGTCGACCCGGACAGCTCCGGCCGCCAGCCCGTGGCGGGAAGGATCGTCGGCGGGCCGTGCCACTCGACGGTGAATCCGGCGCCCCGATACCACCCGGACCAGACTCCGTGCAACTCGCCGTAGGAGTTGAGGTAGAACGGAGTCCCGGGCCCGGCAGCGTGGTCGATGAGCGCGTACATCCCCGCGAGGCTGCTGCTGGACCCGTAGAGCGGCCAGAAGAGATCCACTTCGACGGCAAAGACGTCGTCGTTTGCCGAGAGGCCCATCGGCACGAGCAAGGTCATCCAGTGCGACGACGTCGTCCACGCGGTCCTTCCAGCGATCGTCCCGGCCGCTTGTCCGCCATCGACTCCGCCTGCCGGCATGGAGCCGGTGGGCGCGGTGGTGAGGCCATGGTTCGCGACTGGCTGCCACGTGCAGTCCGGTACGCACGCCCCCGCCTCGCACCGCTCGCCGGCCGCGCACGCCGCGCCGGCGCTTGCCCCCGTGCAGTAGCCGCTCGCGCCGCAGTGCATCGCGCTCGCGAGCGGATCGACGCAGGTACCCTCGCACATGACCTCGCCGGGGGAACACAGGGCGTGGCACACACCCTGGTAGCAGGCCTCGCCGGAGCCGCAGCCGTTCCCGCCGGTGCAGGTCGGACCTACGCCGCAGTAGTCCGGGTCGAAGAGCGGGTCCACGCAGCGGCCCCCGCAGGCCACCTGGCCCGCCGGACAGTTGGCCCCGCAGGCGCCGGCAACGCAGACCTCGCCTGCCGCGCAGACGGCGCCGCCCGAGGCGCCGTCGCACGCCCCGGACGCCCCGCAGAAGGCGCGGTCGGTCATGGGGTCCACGCACTTCCCGCCGCAGTTCACGAGCCCCACCTGACAGGCGAGCGCGCAGGCGCCGTTGGAGCAGGCCTCCCCCGCGGCGCAGGCGCTCCCACAGGCACCGCAGTTCAGGTTGTCGCGCCGGACGTCGGCGCATGCTCCGTCGCAGTCGGTGAGCCCGGCCTGGCAGGAGAGCTGGCAGCTCCCCGCAGAGCAGACCTCCCCCGCGGCGCACGCCGCCCCCGCCAACACCCCGACGCAGGAGCCCGAGGCGCCGCAGTTCGCCCGGTCGGTGAGCGGGTCGATGCAGCGGCCACCGCACGTCACCAGCCCTGCCTGGCAGGTGAGCGCGCAGGCGCCTGCGGAGCATACCTCGCCGGCGACGCAGGCGTGATTGCACGCACCGCAGTTCTCCACGTCGCTCCGGAGTTCGACGCAGCTCCCGTCGCAAACCTGGGCCGTCCCCTTGCATTCCGGCTGGTTTGTACAGCCGGCCGCTACCAGGATCAGCCCCACCCACGCCGCCGCGCGCCAACTGGTCATGTCCAAGACCCTCCGACCCGGGACGCCGGGCAATGCGTGTCGAGGAGGTGGACGAGCGGGCGAAGCGGACCTGACTTGTGGCAAGCGGGCAGGGTGCCCGGTGATCGGGCGAGGAGTCGGCTCGAGGGTGCCTCGAGGCGGAGAGCCTCCCGCCGTCGGAGGGCGTCCCACCGATTACGCATCACGCCGGGAGAGGATGCAGGCCTCGGGAGCGAGAACCCGGGTACCGCCGTCCCTTGATCAACACCTGGACGGGACCGGTGGTGAGAAGCGGAGCGGGGAACTCTCACCTGCACCCCGGCCCGCCCTCGTACACCCGCAGGTGCTTCCACATCACCTTGGCCTGGTGGTAGCTCGCGCCGCCGCCTTCGAGGCAGACGTGGGAGCCGGAGAGGTCGCGCGGGGGGCCGACCTCCGCGACGATCATCTGGCCGTCGAGGAGCGCCCGCATCCAGCCGCCCGAGCGGGAGCCCTCGATGCGCAGCACACGCCACTTCCCCGTGAAGGGTCCCTTGAGCGCGTTACGGTAGTCGGCCCGGAACGTCTTCGAGCCGGCCGGGAAGTACCAGGCGAAACGGGGCGCCTGGCCCGGCTCCTCGGCGAGGCCGATGCCGCCGCCGTGCACCTGGTCGGACGACGACCAGTCCATCGGGCCCACGGGATCGGTGAAGACCTCCATCCCCACGCCCTTGGTGAACTCTGCTTCCGGGAGCACGAAGAACGCCGCCTGTACCGCGAAGACGTCCGGCTTCACGTCGCCGAGCGGCACCCAGAGCTGGTTCCAGTCCGCCCCCATGAACCAGACCGGCGTCGAGTCCACCGTCCGGAGCTCCTGCCCGAAGTAGTCGCCGTTCCTCCAGGCGAGTTTCGGCTTCGGGTGGTCGAAGTCGCTCCGGACGACCTCCTTCCACTCGCACCCGGTCTGCGCCGACGACGCCGCGAGGATCACCCGCTCCGGACGCGCCCGTCCCCGCGCCCAGAGCGCCGCGGGGACGGCCACCGCCGCCGTCGCGATGACGCCGAGGAGGAGCCCCGCCC
>JBBIPT010000021.1:0-25126 GCA_037442705.1 Anaeromyxobacter sp. | reverse complement strand
GGCGCGCGGGCTGGAGCGCGTCGCGGCGCCGCCGGGGGGGGCGCGCCAGCGGTGGACCGCGTGGCAGGTGTTGCACTCGACCTTCACGGGCTTGCCGCCCACCACCGCGTGCACCGTGTGGGCGAGCGTGAGCTCGCACTTCCCGCAGAACGCATCCGCCTCGCCGCCGACCTTGACCATGGGGCGCGGAGTATAGCGGCGAGAGTCTCCGCGCGAAACGGGCACGCCGGGCCGGGCCGTGCGAGAATGCCCGGCCATGCAGCGCGTGAAGGCCGCCCTGGAGGACTTCGGCCGGATGCTCATCTTCGCGGCCGAGGCCGTGGCGTGGGCGTTCCGGCCGCCGTTCCGCCCGGAGCTCGTCGTCGCCCAGATGGCGTTCATCGGCGTCGGGTCGGCCTTCATCGTGGGGGCGACCGGCCTCTCCGCCGGGATGGTCTTCGCCCTGCAGATGAACTACGCCCTGAAGCAGTTCGCGGCGGAGGGGTACGTGGGCGGCTCGGTCGCCTTCTCCCTCGCCCGCGAGCTCGCCCCGGTCTTCACCGCCCTCATGGTCACCGGCCGGGCGGGCAGCGCCATCGCCACCGAGCTCGGGACGATGCGGGTCACAGAGCAGATCGACGCGATGGAGTCGATGGCGGTGAACCCGATCCAGTACCTCGTCGTCCCCCGCATCATCGCGTCGGTCGTGATGTTCCCGGTGCTCACGATGATCTTCAACGTGATCGGGTACGGCGGCGGGTTCGTCATGGGGGTCTACGTGGCGGGGATCCCCATCGGCCCGTTCGTCGAGCACACCCGGGAGTTCATGGAGCCCTCCGACATCCTCCACGGGCTCCTCAAGGCCGTGATCTTCGGGCTCATCGTTGCGGTGATCACGACCTGGCGCGGCTACGCGGCGACCGGAGGGGCCCGGGGCGTCGGGGAGGGGACGACCCGGGGCGTGGTGATGAGCTCGATCGCGGTGCTCCTCGCCGACTACGTCATCACCTTCATCGCGGTGGGGATCTGAGCCGATGATCGAGGTCGTCGATCTCTGGAAGTCCTTCGGGGAGAACCACGTCCTCAAGGGGATCGACCTGTCCATCCCTCGCGGGACCACCTTCGTCGTGCTCGGCGGCTCCGGATCGGGCAAGACCGTGCTCATGAAGCACGTGATCGGCCTCTTCAAGCCGGACCGGGGCGCCGTGCGGGTGAACGGGGTGGAGATCTCGCGGCTCGAGGGGAAGGAGCTCACCGAGGCCCGCCAGGCCTTCGGGATGGTCTTCCAGGGCGCCGCCCTCTTCGACTCGATGACCGTCCTCGACAACGTCGCCTTCCCGCTCACCGAGAAGCGCCGGGGCGCCCGGCTCCCGCCGGACGAGATCCGGGCCCGGGTGGTGGAGAAGCTGAAGGTCGTGGACCTCGGCGAGGAGGTGCTGGGGCGCTGGCCCTCCGAGCTCTCCGGCGGCATGCGGAAGCGGGTGGCGCTCGCCCGCGCCCTCGTCTCGGACCCCCAGGTCGTCCTCTACGACGAGCCGACCACGGGGCTCGACCCCATCACCACCGACTACGTGGACGGGATGATCCTCTCCGCCAAGAGGAAGCTCGGGATCACGAGCATGGTCATCTCCCACGACATCGCGAGCGCCTTCAAGGTGGCCGACCGGCTGGCCGTGCTCTACGATGGGCACCTGGTCGCGGAGGGGACGCCGGAAGAGGTCCGGCAGAGCGAGAACCCCTTCGTGAGGCGCTTCCTCTCCCTCTGGTTCGCGAAGCAGTGAAGGCACGAGAACGCACTTGAAGCCGGCCTGGAACAGAGCGCTCGCGGTGGGTGTCCTCGGGGCGGCGACGATCGTCCTCTTCGTGCTCGCCCTCACCTTCTTCCGCAAGGGAGGCTACTCGGAGCGGGACAGCTACCTCGTCCACGCCTTCTTCTCCGACGCGACGGGGCTCACCTGGAAGAGCCGGGTCCAGATCGCCGGCATCCAGGTGGGCGAGGTCACCGAGATCACGCTCCGGGGGGCGAAGGCCCGGCTCGACATCCGGATCAAGAAGGGGATCGAGCTCCACGAGGACGCCTGCCTCACGAAGACCTTCCCCTCCGCGCTCCTCCCCGACGCCCTCCTCGAGGTCGTCCCGGGCTCCGAGTCGCAGCCGCTCCTCGAGGCGCTCCCCGAGGAGAGCCGGGTGATCCGCTGTGTCCGCGAGGCGACGAGCGTCCAGCAGCTCCTCGACTCCATGGCGAGGATCGCCGCCGACGTCCAGCTCATCACCGGCGACCTCTCCGAGACGGTCGCGGGGGACAGGGGGCTCCGCGAGATCGTGGAGAACCTCGCCTCGGCCACGAGGCGGATCGACGAGGCGATCGCGGAGAACGAGCAGAACGTCTCCGACCTCATCCGGAACGCGAGGGAGTTCACCGCCGACCTGCGGGAGATCTCGGGGCGCGACAAGGACAAGATCGGGCGGATCGCCACGAACGTCGAGCAGCTCACGAAGAAGCTGAACGAGGTCGCGGCGAGCCTACAGGAGATCGTGGATCCGGGCTCCGGGGGGGGCTCCGGCGGACCGGTGGAGGGCGCGCTCGCGGCGGCGACCCCGGCCGAGCGGGAGGCGGCGGCGGAGAGGGCCCGCGGCGTGAAACAGGCGGTGGACAAGCTCACCGGCAGCCTCGCGAACCTCGAGGAGCTCACCGCCAAGCTGAACGAGGGGAAGAGCGTCGCGGGCCGGCTCCTCGTGGACGAGCGGCTCGGCCGCAAGCTCGGGGTGGCGGCGGAGGACCTCGCCGACCAGCTCGACCGGATCTTCAAGCTCCAGATCCAGCTCCAGCTCCGCTCCGAGTGGCTCCTCAACCAGACCCGGCAGGACGGACGCCCGGGCACGAAGCTCTACTTCGGGGCCCGGCTCCTCCCGCGGCCGGACAAGTACTACCTCGTCGAGCTCGTCTCCGATCCGCGCGGCGTCGACACCGTGACCACGGAGTCGGTCACCACGCAGACGCCCGACCCGTCGCAGCCGACCGGCGTCCGGACCGACACGGTCGTCACCACCCGCAAGCTGAACGAGGACAAGCTCACCTTCTCCGTCCAGCTCGCGAAGCGCTATGGGCCGGCCACCTTCCGGATCGGGATCATCGAGGGCTCCGGCGGCGCGGGCGCGGACCTCCACCTCCTCCGCGACAAGCTGCAGCTCTCCGCGTCGATCTACCAGTTCTCCCGCGCCCTCCAGGAGAGCGCGCTCGGCACGACCTCGCAGACCATCTCCCCGCGCGCGAAGATCTGGCTGAACTGGTACGTCTCGCAGAACCTCTTCCTCACGACCGGCGTCGACGACTTCCTGAACCGGTGGCAGACGGGGAACTACCCGGGCGGCCGCTCGTTCCAGGTCGGCACCGACGTCTTCTTCGGCGGCGGGATCTACTTCACCGACGACGACCTGAAGACGCTCCTCGGGGCCGGCGCGGGGAGCGCGATCCCGTCCGGCGGGTAGAACTACGGCGGGGGCGGCGCCGTGAAGTCGATCTGCCGCCAGTCCACGCCGCCGCGCCCGTCCCGGAGGATGGCCCAGAGCGTGAAGGCCCCCGCGGGCCGCTCGAAGTCCACGGCGTCGCCGGCCGCGTTCCCGATCCCGTCGAAGTCCGGGAACTCCCCGCCGTCCACGTACCACTGCCAGAAGTGGAACTCCCGGACCTCGGTCCGCTCGCCGGCCGGTCCGCACTCGTTGTAGGGGCCGCCCGGGGCCGAGGGGAGGCCGCAGAGCACCGCGGCCTCCACCGGGAACGGGCTCCCGCCGGCGAGGGGCGTCCCCTGCAGGCAGAGGTCCTCGTCGACGGGATCCCGGTAGATCCGCTCCACCGATGGGTTCAGGTTCGTGAGGTAGGCCCCGGCGAGGGCCGGCGGCAGGGAGGGGGCGGGCGGCACGATCCGCACGCGCTTCACCGCGACGTCCCGCTCCCCTTCCGCCTCCGCCACCGCGACGACCGGGAGCTCGACGTAGAGCCGGCAGGCGAAGGAGGGGTTCCGCGTCGCGAGGTCCACCGCGAGGGCGATCGCGGCCGCGACCTCGGGGCCGCCGGGGACGGTGAAGGTCGTGGTGGGTCCGGACGGGAGCTCGACGACGGAGGGATGGGCGGCGAGCGCGGCGGGGTCGCCGAGGAGGTCCGGATCGAGGCAGGCCGGGATCTCGCCGGGCGGAGGCGGCGGGCAGAGGAACCAGCGGACGGGGAGGAGCGCGCGGTCGAGCGGGTTCGCGACGAGCGCCTCGAGGACGAGCGTCTCCCCCGGGGCAGCATCCGCCGAGCCGCTCGCCGGGACGAGGGAGCGGACCGCGAGGATCCGGAGGTCCTCCACGCGGTACTGCGGGGCGAAGTCGGTGCTGCAGGCGGCGAGGAGGAGGGCGAGCGGGGCGAGGCGTCTCATGGGATCACCACTCCGCCCGCAGGCCGAAGGTGGGGAAGATCGGGATCGAGGGGAGGGGGACCGTCTCGGAGCAGTCCCAGCTCCGGAAGCGGAACTCGGCGTTCTCCCGGTTCGTCACGTTGAGGACGTCGAGGTAGGCGGTGAGCATCCAGGCGTCGAAGACGAAGCGCCGGTCGAGCCGGGCGTCGGCCTGGAAGAAGGTGGGCAGCCGCTCGGAGAGCCGCGCGCCCGGGAGGCACTGGACCCGGCCGGTGTCCGCGTCGAGGAAGTGGCCCTCGAAGGGGGTGATGGGGTTTCCGGAGACCGCGCGGAGCCGGGTCCCGAGGACCCAGTCCCCCGGCAGCCGGTAGGAGAGGAGGAGGGCGAGGACGTGGGTCTGGTCGAGCGGGAAGAGCTGCCAGCCGTGGGGCGAGACGGAGGGGTCGCCGATCCGCTCGGCGCGGGACCAGGTCCAGGCGAGCCAGCCGTAGAGCCCCTTCGCGAGCTCGCGCCGGAGGAGGAGCTCGAGGCCGAAGCCGCGCCCGCGCCCCTCGTTGGAGTAGCGGAGGGGGAGGCCGTCCCCGTCCACGGAGAGGGTCGGGACGACGAGCGACCAGAGCCGCTTGTAGAAGGCGGTCGCCTCGAGCCGCGCGCCGAAGGGGAGCTCCTGGCGGATCCCGAGGGCGAGGTGGGCGGCGCGCTCGGGATCGAGGCCTGGGTTCCCGAAGGTCGGGCTCGTCTCGGCCGGCTCGGGGGTGGAGCCGTGGAGGCTCGCCCCGGCGTAGAGGGTCGTCCGGGGGTGGAGGTCCCAGTGGAGGGAGAGGCGCGGGTCGAGCCAGGTCTTCGTGCGGCCGAGCCGCCGCTCCGCGTCGAACCGGAGCCCGCCGGAGAGCCGGAGGGAGGGGGCGGGGCTCCAGTCGAGGCGCGCGTGGAGGGCGGGGGCGAGCCACCAGCCGGCGTCCTCCTCGGAGACCGTCGTGGGCGTCTCGGTGAACTCGTCGCCGGCGGTGCCGGGCGACTCGGGCGGGGCGGCGTAGACGGAGTACTCGAGCCGGCGGAGGAGGGCATCGACGCCCGCCTCGAAGGTGAGCCCCCGGGCGAGCTGGCCGGAGACTGCGTCCCGCAGGCTCACCGTCTGGATCTCGGTGAGGAGCCCGAAGGCGCTTCCCTGGAGCACGTCGAAGCTGTCGCGTCCCGCGGCGAGGACGAGGTCGTTCGTGAGGGCGCCGAGGGGCTTCCGCCACGAGAGGCCGCCCCGGTGGAAGAGGGTGGAGAGGTGGAAGGTGGGGCGGCCGGGGCGGTCCTCGTCCTGCACGAAGGTGAGGAGGTCGTCCGAGCCGTAGGCGAAGACGGTGCCGACGCCGCCGAGGACGGGGAGCGAGAGCTTCGCCTGGTAGTCGTAGTAGCGAGGGGCCACCCGGAGGTCGTTCGCGGCGTCGGGGGCGACGCGGGGGAGGACGACCGCGAGCGCCCCGTCGAGCCAGCTCCGGCGGAACGCGCCGTAGAAGGAGCCCGGGCCGGCGGGCCCCTCCACCTCGATCCGGCCGTCGAGGACGTCGACCTGGGCGGCGCCGTGCCACTCCCGCCGGGGCTCTCGCGTCTTCAGCTCGACCGTCCCGCCGAGGGCGCGGCCGAAGCGCGGGCCGAAGTTCCCGGGGAAGAAGTCGATCGTGTCGATCACGTCGGAGTTCACGACCGACGTGAAGAAGCCGAGGTGGAAGAGGAGGGGGATCGGGACCCCGTCCACGTAGACGACCGTCTCGTTCGGCTCCGATCCGCGGACGACGAGCAGGCCGATGCCGAAGGGGGCCCGCGCGACGCCGGGGAGGTTCTGGACGACCCGGAGCGTGTCGCCCTGGGTCCCGGACATCGTGCGCACCTCCTCCGTGGAGAGCGAGTGGACCGTGACCTCCTCCCGGGGGCGCTCTCCCCGGACCACGGCCTCGAAGGGGTCGTAGCGTCGCCGGCGGAGCCGGTACTCGACCTCCCGGGCGCGCCCCTCCTCGATCGTCTCCTCGAAGGCGATCGGCTCGTGCTCGGTGGAGAGGACCCGGACGAAGACCTCTCCCGGCGCGACGCCACGCAGCGTGAAGCGCCCCTCCGCGTCCGTCTCCGCGACGGCGCCCTGGGACTCCACGGTCGCGGCGGCGATGGGGGTCCGGGTGCCGCGCTCGAGGACCCGGCCGAGGAGGGCGATGGGGGCATCCGCCGGGGCGGGGGGCGGCTCGGGGCGGCGCAGGACGAAGTCGTAGCGGTACTCGATCTCCACGGCGGCGGGGGCGCCGTCGATCTCCGCCGGCCGGAAGACGAACTGCTGCACCGCGTGGAGGGCGGCGGCGGCGAAGGCCTCGTGCGGGCCCGGATCGAGCACGACCGCCTGCCGCACCCCGCCCTCCTCGTCGACCACGATGGAGAGGAGGACGGAGCCCTGGACCCCCGCCGCCTCGGCCTCCGGGGGGTACTCGGCCGGCACGAACTCCACGAGCTCGGGCGCCCGCCCGAGCACGGCGGCCGGCGGTTCCTCGGACGGCGCCTCCGCGGGGGGAGGGGCCTCCTGTGCGGCGAGCAGGGCCGGGACGATGGCTGCGAGAATCTTCATGGGGGAGCGGGGATCATACGGAAGAACCGGGCATTCCGCCTATACTCCCGTGCGCCTCCATGAACTCCTGGGCCAAGCTCGCCGTCCTCGTCGTCGTGACCGTCCTCGTCACCCAGCTCATCGTCCAGCGCTCGCTGCCGGCGCTCGGGGAGGGGACCGCCGCCCCGCCTCTCGTCCTGCCCGACCTCGAGGGGAGGCCCGTGGATCTCGCGGCCCTGCGGGGCAAGGTCGTCGCGGTGAACTTCTGGGCGAGCTGGTGCGCTCCGTGCATCGTGGAGATCCCGGAGCTCGCGGAGGTCTGGAAGGAGCACCAGGGGCGCTGCTTCGAGCTCCTCGGCGTCGCGGAGGAGTCGGCCCGCGAGGACGTGCTCAGGATGGCGCCGTCGATGCCCTACCCGATCCTCTTCGACGAGCGGGCGGAGGCCCTCGGCGCCTGGAAGATCCAGGGATACCCCCGCACCTACGTCGTGGACGCGGAGGGGAAGGTGCGGCACACGTTCCAGGGGGCGGTCCGGAAGCGCCAGCTCGAGGAGGCGATCCGGCCTCTCCTTCCGGCCACCTGCACGCCGGGTTGATCGCCCGGGGAGAGAACGCATGAAGCACGTCCTCTACATCGTCCGGGCCCTCCCGGGGCAGGACCTCGCGCCGCTCCAGGGGCTCCTCGAGATCCGGGGGGGCGGGCCCACCGCCCCGCCCCGGGACCGGCTCGTCGCCGAGGCGGCGGGGGCGACGATCCTCGCGCCGACCTACATCGACCGGATCGACGGCGCGCTCCTCGACGACCTCCCCACCGTGAAGGCCGTGACCTCGTACGGCGTCGGCGTGAACCACATCGACCTCGACGCCTGCCGGAAGCGCGGGGTCCTCGTGACGAACACCCCCGGAGTCCTCACCGACGCGACCGCCGACCACGCGGTGGCGCTCCTCCTCGCCGCGGCGCGGCGGGTGGCGGAGGGGGATCGCCTGATCCGGGCGGGCGGGTGGAAGGCGGTGGACCCGGCCTTCCTCCTCGGGACGGAGGTGAGCGGCAAGACCCTGGGGATCGTGGGGTTCGGGCGGATCGGCCAGGCGGTCGCGCGGCGCGCGACCGGGTTCGGGATGCGCCTCCTCTACGCGGACCCGGGCGAGGTGGAGTTCCCCGGGGCGCGCCGCGTCCCGCTCGACGACCTCCTCGCCCAGAGCGACTTCGTCACCCTCCACACGCCGCTCACCCCCGGCACGGAGAACCTCCTCTGCCGGGAGCGGATCGCGAAGCTGAAGCCGGGCGCGGTCGTCGTGAACACCGCCCGCGGACAGGTCGTGGACGACGCGGCCCTCGCGGAGGCTCTCTCGTCCGGCCGGATCGCGGCGGCCGGTCTCGACGTCTTCCGCGACGAGCCGCGCGTGCCCGAGGCCTACCTCGGCCTCGAGAACGTGGTCCTCACGCCCCACATCGGGTCGGGGAGCCGCGAGACGCGGGCGGCGATGGCGCGGCTCGTCTTCGCGGAGGTGGAGCGGCTGGCCCGGGGCGAGCCGCCCCGGAACCCCGTCCCCTGATGCGCTTCGTCGACCTCCACTGCCACCTCCTCTGGGCGCTCGACGACGGCTGCGAGACCCCGGAGGAGACGCTCGCGGCCGCCCGGCTCCTCGTGGAGCTCGGCTTCAGCGACGCGGCCCCGAGCCCCCACGCGCTCTCCTGGATGGAGAGCGGCGACGCGGCCCGGGCGGAGGCCCGCCGCGCCGAGGCGGAGGCGCTCCTCGCCCGGGAGGGCGTCCCCCTCGCGCTCCACGCCAACGCGGAGAACCGGCTCGACGAGGAGTTCCTCGCGCGGGCGGGCGGGGAAGGTCGCCGGGGGATCGGCCCCACCGGGCGGTGGGTCCTCGTCGAGGTGCCGTTCCAGGCGGGGTTGCCCGCCCTGCCGGACCTCGTCTTCCGGCTCCGCCGGCTCGGGGCGCGGCCGCTCTTCGCCCACCCCGAGCGCTGCGTCGAGTTCGAGCGGCCCGGGAAGGCGGAGGAGGTCGTCCGGCTCGGCGGGGCGCTGCAGCTCAACGTCGGCGCCCTCACCGGGCTCTACGGCCGCACGGCGAGGAAGCAGGCGGAGCGGCTCCTCTCGGAGGGGCTCTACGCCGTGGCCTCCACCGATCTGCACCGGCCGGAGGGGGTGGACGAGTGGCTCGCCGAGGCCCTCGCGGCGCTGGAGAAGCGGGCCGGCTCGAGCGGCCTCGACCGGCTGCTCGCGGGGAACCCGCGGAAGATCCTGGCGGGCGAGGAGGTCTGACTTGAGGTTCGCTCCGCGCGCCGAAGACTGCGGGAGGCGAGTCTGATGGGCGGCCGCCGTCGCCTCCTCGCGGCCGCGGCGGGGCTCGCGGTGTCGGGCGCGGCGCTCTGGCTCACGCTGCGCGGCAAGGACACGGGCGCGGTGCTCGAGGCGATCCGGGCGGTGGACCTCCGCCACCTCGGGGCCTACCTCGCCGTCCTCCTCGCGATCCACCTCGTCCGGACGGTGCGGTGGGGGCTGCTCCTCGCCCCGGCCGCGCGCGTCCCCTTCCCCCGGCTCAACGCCGTCGCCGCGGTGGGGTTCATGGCGCTCGTCCTCCTCCCGTTCCGGCTCGGCGAATTCGCCCGCCCGGTCCTCGTCGCGGAGCCGGGGAGGCTCCGGGCATCCACGGCGCTCTCCTCGATCGTCGCGGAGCGGGCGGGGGACGGGATCGTCATGGGGCTCGTCCTCGTCGCGGTGCTGCTCGGCGTGCCGGACTCGGCCCCCGGGGTGGCGGTCCTCCGTACGGCGGGGCTCGCGGCGAGCCTCGTCTTCCTCGGGCTCGTCGCCTTCCTCGCCGTCGCCCACGGGAACCGGGAGCTCGCGGTCCGGGTCGCGGCCCGGGCCGCCGGGCTCCTCTCGCGCCGCGCGGGCGAGCGGGTCTCGGACGCGCTCGACCGCTTCCTCCGGGGGCTCGAGCTCGTGAAGGGGAGGGGGCAGGTGGCCGGGTTCCTCGCCCTCACGGCGATCTTCTGGGGGCTCAACGCCTTCGGGATCGGCCTCCTCGCCCGGGGGTTCGGCTTCGCGCTCGGTCCGATGGAGGCCACGGCCGTGCTCGGGGCCCTCGTCGTCGCCGCGATGATCCCGGCGGGGCCGGGGATGGTGGGGACCTTCCAGGGGGGCGTCCTGCTCGGCCTCGCCCTGTTCCTGCCGAAGGACGTCCTCGCCACCCGCGGGACGGCCTACGCGAACGTCCTCTGGGGCGCCCAGATCGGGCAGCAGGTGGCGCTCGGCGCCGCCTTCCTCTTCTCGCGGCACGTCCGGCTCGACGCCCTCGTCGCCGCCGTCCGCGCCCCGGCGATTCGGGACTAGGCGACGGCCGGCTCCGGCGCGGCGTCGCGGTCGAAGCGGAGCCGCTGCATCACGCCGTCCACCTCGTCGAGGAACAGGGCGTCGAGCTCGCGGTCGATCGCGGCGAGGTACTCGTCCAGCGCGGAACCGTCGGCATCCGGGAACGGAAGGTCCAGGTTCACATCTCCTCCTCGAGCCAGCGCAGGAGCGCGTCCTTGATCCGATCGGCGGGGCGGCGCGGCGCCTGGATCTCCGGCCGGGTCCCCTCGGCGAGGGGCGGGGCGGGAGGCTCCCTTCGGGCGGCCTCCTCGGTCCGGGTCGAGAGCGACGGCAGCGGCTTGCGCATGCGCAATCCTCCGATATCGATCCAGCTCGAACCCCTCGTACCACGGGGGGGATCGGGGTCAAGAAAACACCCCTGGCCGGACGGGGGCTTGCTTGACGGCCCCGGAGGAGCGACCTATAAACCCGCGTTCTCGGCAGGCCCCGGTGAGGTAGCTCAGTCGGCTAGAGCGAGGGTCTCATAATCCCTAGGTCGGGAGTTCGATTCTCCCCCTCACCACTCCCTCCCTCCCCGGAGGCTGGCATGGCGTCGAAGCCGGCGAAGGATGTGAAGGTCACCCCCCGCGGCGAGACGCCCGGGGCGCCTGAGAAGGCGGACCACCCCCTCTACTCCCGCGACGAGATCGCCCGGGTGCTCGCCGCCCGGGAGGCCTGGACGCGCGAGGAGCTCGCCGAGGCGCTCGCCCGGCTCCCGCAGCGCAAGGGGAAGTTCGAGACCGACTCGGGGATCCCCATCCCCGACGTCGTGGACGCGGCGACGGTGCGGGAGGCGGACGTGCTCCGCGACGTCGGCTATCCCGGCCGCTACCCGTTCACCCGCGGCCCCCAGGCGACGATGTACCGCGGCCGGCTCTGGACGATGCGCCAGTTCGCCGGCTTCGGCACGCCCGAGGACACGAACGGCCGGTTCAAGTACCTCCTCCAGCACGGGATGACGGGGCTCTCCACCGCCTTCGACATGCCCGCGCTCATGGGCTACGACGCGGACCACCCGATGAGCCGCGGCGAGGTCGGGAAGGAGGGGGTGGCGGTCTCCTCGCTCCGGGACTTCGAGATCCTCTTCGACGGGATCCCCCTCGGCGACGTGACGACCTCGATGACGATCAACGCGACGGCGGTGATCGCCCTCGCGATGTACGTGGCGGTCGCGGAGAAGCAGGGGGTCCCCCGCGCGAAGCTCGGCGGCACGATCCAGGCCGACATGCTGAAGGAGTACATCGCGCAGAAGGAGTGGATCGTCCCTCCCGCGCCGGCCGTGAAGATCGTCTGCGACATGATCGAGTTCTGCGCGAAGGAGATGCCGCGCTGGAACCCCGTGTCGATCAGCGGCTACCACATCCGCGAGGCGGGGGCGACGGCGGTCCAGGAGCTCGCCTTCACCCTCGCGGACGGGATCGAGTACGTGCAGGAGTGCGTGGACCGCGGGATGGACGTGGACTCGTTCGCCCAGCGGCTCTCCTTCTTCTGGGACGTCCACAACGACTTCTTCGAGGAGGTGGCGAAGTTCCGCGCCGCCCGGCGGATCTGGGCCCGGACGATGAAGGAGCGGTTCGGGGCGAAGAAGAAGGAGTCCCTCCTCCTCCGGACCCACGCCCAGACGGCCGGGGTCTCCCTCACCGCCCAGCAGCCCTACAACAACGTCGTCCGCACCGCCCTCCAGGCCTTCGCCGCGGTGCTCGGCGGGACGCAGTCGCTCCACACGAACTCCCTCGACGAGACCTACGCCCTCCCCACGGAGGAGGCGGTCCGGATCGCCCTGCGGACGCAGCAGATCATCGCGTTCGAGTCGGGGGCGGACCGGGTGATCGATCCCCTCGCCGGCAGCTTCTACGTGGAGTGGCTCACCGGCGAGATGGAGCGGCGGGCCCTCGAGCACATCCGGCGGATCGACGAGATGGGCGGCATGCTCCGGGCGGTGGAGGAGGGCTACCCGCAGCGGGAGATCGCCGAGAGCGCCTACCGCTTCCAGCGCGAGATCGAGGCGGGGGACCGGATCGTCGTCGGCGTGAACGCCTTCCGGTCGGAGGAGGTGGAGCCGATCCCCACCCTCCGGATCGACGAGACCGTGGCCCGCTCCCAGGTGGAGCGGCTCCGGGCGGTGAAGTCGGAGCGGAACGCGGCCCGGGTGGCGGAGGCGCTCGCGGGCGTCGAGCGGGTGGCCAGGGACGGCGCGAACCTCGTCCCGCCGGTCCTCGAGGCGGTGAAGGCCTACGCGACGCTCGGGGAGATCTCCGACGTGCTCCGGAAGGTCTTCGGCGTCTACCGGGAGGACGGGCGGTTCTGACGCCTCTTCCCGCCGATCCCGACCGTTCAGGGTTCCCCCGAGCCCGTCGAGGGGTCACCACGAACGAACCGGAGGGAAGCCGTTCGCCCTGAGCCTGTCGAAGGGCGAAGGGCGCGATTGGCCATGGCCTCACCCGCAGCCGGGAAGCCCCACTGGGCCGAGAGCTACTTCGGCGACCTCTACCTCGACTCCGTCCGGGATCTCCTCGGGCCCCGGCTCTCCGCGCTCGAGGCGGGGGCCGTGGCGCGGCTCCTCGGCCTCGCGCCCGGGGCCCGGGTCCTCGACCTCGCCTGCGGGCACGGCCGTCACGCCTGGCCGCTCGCGGAGGCCGGCGCGGAGGTCACCGGGCTCGACCGGAGCGCCCCGTACCTGCGGCTCGCGCGGGAGGCGGCCGTCCCGGTGTCCGGGGCCGTGCGGCTCGTGCGGGGGGACCTCCGCGCGCTCCCCTTCGCGGACGGCACCTTCGACGCGGCCTTCTCCTGGTACGCCTCCCTCTTCATCTGGGACGACCCGGCGAACGAGGCCTGCCTCGCGGAGGCGGGGCGGGCCGTCCGGCCCGGGGGGCGGCTCCTCGTCCAGCACGCGGACCCGCTCCGGCTCGCCCTGGAGCCGGTGGCGGAGGCGCGCCGGGTCCTCCCGGACGGCTCGGTCGTGGAGGAGCGGTCCACGTTCGACCCGTCCCGCGGGGTCGATCGCTGTGCGCGGCGCGTCACGCGGGCGGACGGTGCGGTCTTGGCGGGCACCGCGGAGTTGCGGTACTACAAGCCCTCCGAGTGGGGCCCCCTCGCGGCGCGGGCGGGGCTCCGGCTCTCGGAGCTGACGACGACCGCGCAGGATCTCATCGCACTCCTGGAGAGGCCGAAATGAGCCCCGCCCCGAAGCGCCAACTCCGCATCATCGTCGCGAAGCCGGGCCTCGACGGCCACGACCGCGGCGCGAAGATCATCGCCCGCGCCCTCCGCGACGCCGGGTTCGAGGTCATCTACACCGGCCTCCACCAGACGCCCGAGATGATCGTCTCGGCGGCGATCCAGGAGGACGTGGACGCGGTCGGGCTCTCGATCATGTCCGGCGCCCACATGACCCTCTTCCCGGCGGTGATCGACCTCCTGAAGGAGAAGGGGGCCGCCGAGGTCGCCGTCTTCGGCGGCGGGATCATCCCGCAGGACGACGTGCCGAGGCTGAAGGAGAAGGGGGTCGCCGAGGTCTTCCTCCCCGGCTCCTCCACGCAGGCGATCATCGAGTGGATCCGGGCGAACGTCCGGCCCCGCGCCGCGGCCTAGCCTCTACCCGCCCGTCCCGATCATCGAGGGGAGCCCCGCGCCGCCGTCCTCCATGCGGTGGCGGTCGCCCTTCGCGAGGAGCGCGGCCCGGATCCGCCCGGCGAGCTCCTCGTCGGTCGCCCCCGCGTCGAGGAGGGCCTTCAGGGAGACGCGGTCGCGCCCCCCGAGGCAGGCCCGGAGCGATCCGTCGGCCGCGACGCGCACCCGGTTGCAGCCGTCGCAGAACCCCTCCGTCATCGCGCCGATGAAGCCGACGAGGCCGCCCACCTCCCGGCCGTCCACGGTGGAGCGCCCGCGCATGTGGTGGGCGGGTCCCCATCCCCGCGTCGCGTCGGGCGAGAGCCGGACGCCCTGCTCCTCGAGGAGGGCCTTCACCCGGGCGGTCGGCACCGGCGTGCCCGGGCCGAAGGGCATGAGCTCGATGAAGCGGGCGGTGGCGCCGAACCGCCAGGCGAAGCGGGCGAGGTCGCCGACCTCCCCGTCGTTCGTCCCGGCCACCACGACCACGTTCAGCTTCACCGAGTCGTAGCCGGCCCGGAAGGCGGCCTCGATCCCGGAGACGATCCGGCCGAGCGTGGCGGCCCGCCCGGCGACCGCCTGGAGCTTCGCCGGGTCGAGCGTGTCGAGGGAGACGTTGAGCCGGGAGACGCCTGCCTCCCGGAGCGGCAGGGCGAGGTCCGCGAGGAGGTGGCCGTTCGTCGTGAGGGCGACCTCCTCGATCCCCGGGGTGGCGCGGACGTCGCGGACCACGTCGAGGAGGTCCCGCCGGAGGGTCGGCTCCCCGCCGGTGAGCCGGACGCGGCGGACGCCGAGCCCCGCGAAGATCCGGACGAGCCTCGCGAGGTCGGCCCGGGCGAGGGGATCGCCGGGGCGATCGGGGCCGGCCGGCGCGCAGTAGCTGCACCGGAAGTTGCAGCGGTCGGTGAGCGACAGCCGGAGGTAGGCGATCTGCCGGCCCTGTCCGTCGGCGAGCATGGCGTCAGATCGGCCGCTCCTCCGTCGGCCGGGCGAGCTCGTCGAGCTCCCCCTCGGACAGGGAGAGGAAGGCGTCCGCGCAGCGGGGATCGAACTGGGTGGCGGAGAAGCGCCGGATCTCCGCGAACGCCGCCTCGCGGGGGAGGGCCTTCCGGTAGGGGCGGTTCGTCGTCATCGCGTCGAACGTGTCGGCGATCGCGAAGATCCGGGCCGAGATGGGGATCGCGTCCCCCGCGAGCCCGCGGGGATAGCCGCCGCCGTCGAACCGCTCCTGGTGGGAGAGGACGACCTCGGCGCTCGGTCCGAGGAACTCGATGGAGCGGAGGATGTCGAAGCCGGTCCGGGGGTGCTTCCTCATCTCCACCCACTCCGCCTCGGTGAGCTTCCCGGGCTTCAGGAGGATCGCGTCCGGCACGCCGATCTTCCCGATGTCGTGGAGGAGGGCGCCGCGCCCGAGGGAGGGGAGGTCGGCCTCGGGGATCCCGAGCCGGCGGGCGATGGCGAGCGAGAAGCGGACCACCCGCTGGGAGTGGTCGCTCGTCTCGTGCTCGCGCGCGTCGAGGGCGGCGACGAGGGACCAGAGGGTCTGGGAGTAGGTGGACTCGAGGTCCCGCAGGGTCCGGGAGAGCTCTGCCGTCTTCTCGCGGACGCGGTTCTCGAGGCTCCGGCGGTACTTGTGGCGGGCGAGCTCGAGCCGGCGCCGGCCGAGCGCGCGCTCGATCGCGCGGATGAGCTCGGTCACCTTCGGGGGCTTCAGGAGGTAGTCGGCCGCGCCGTTCCGCAGGCACTCCACCGCCGCCTCGGTGTCGCCGAAGGCGGTGAGCATGACGACCGCGGTGTCGGGGAAGCCCTCCCGGATCCGCTCGAGGAGCCAGAAGCCGTCCTTGCCGGGCATCCGGACGTCGCTGATGAGGAGGGGGTAGCTCCCGGCCTGGGCCGCCTCGAGGGCGGCCTCCGCGGAGCTCACCGCGGTGCAGGCGTACCCCTCCTCGCCGAGGAGCACGGCGATGACGTCCCGAACCGAGGAGTCGTCGTCCGCGATGAGGATCTTGGTCGGCTCGGAGAGGGGCTCCGCCATGCGGGCTCTGCCTTCACGTCCGGAGACAGCCCCGAACGGGAGTGCGGCGAAGCATATCATGAGTTGACCTGCCCCCTTGGCGTCGCTACATCGCGGGCACGCATGACGACCTCCCTCCGGCCCAAGCCGCCGTGGCTCCGCGTCCCGATGCCGGGAGGGGAGCGGTACCGCCGCGTGAAGGAGACGCTCGCGGGTCTCCGGCTCCACACGGTCTGCGAGGAGGCGAGCTGCCCCAACGTGGGCGAGTGCTGGGGCGGCGGCACCGCCACCGTGATGCTCATGGGGGACGTCTGCACCCGGGGCTGCCGGTTCTGCGACGTGAAGACGAGCGCGCGCCCGCCGCCGCTCGATCCGGACGAGCCGCGTCACCTCGCGGAGGCCGTGGCCGGGCTCGGGCTCGACTACATCGTCGTGACGAGCGTGGACCGGGACGACCTGCCGGACGGGGGAGCGGGCCACTTCGCCGAGGCGATCCGCAGGCTGAAGGAGATCCACGGCCTCCTCGTCGAGGTCCTCACCCCGGACTTCCAGGGAGACCCCGAGGCGGTGCGCACCGTGGGGCGCGCCTCCCCGGACGTCTTCGCGAACAACATCGAGACCGTCCGCAGGCTGCAAGACTCCGTCCGCGACCGGCGCTGCGGCTACGACCAGACCCTCGGCGTCCTCGCCCGGATGAAGGAGGAGTTCCCGGCGATCGTGACGAAGTCGTCGATCATGGCGGGGCTCGGGGAGACGGACGGCGAGATCGAGGAGACGATGCGCGACCTCAGGGCGGTGGGGGTCGAGATCCTGACCCTCGGCCAGTATCTGCGGCCGAGCGGCTGGCACCTCCCCGTCGTGGAGTTCGTCACGCCCGGGCGCTTCGCCGCGTGGCGCGAGCGCGGGCTCGCGCTCGGGTTCAGGTACGTCGCGAGCGGGCCGCTCGTCCGCTCGAGCTACCGGGCCGCCGAGCTCTTCCTCCGCGGCGAGATCGGCGCGCGGCGGGAAGCCCGCTGACCGGGAGGGCCGATGAGGCGAGAGGACGATCCGAAGCGGTTCGCCCGCGAGTTCCCCCTCCACCGTCTCCTCGACGAGACGGGGAACCTCGCCGGCGACGAGAAGGAGCTCGCCCTGTCCACGGATGGGATCCTCCGGCTCTACCGGTGGATGGTGCTGAACCGGGCCCTCGACGAGCGGATGATCACGCTCCAGCGGCAGGGGCGGATCGGGTTCTACATCGGCTCCATCGGCGAGGAGGCGACCGTCCTCGGGACGGCCTCCGGGATGGAGGAGAAGGACTGGATCTTCCCGTGCTACCGCGAGCACGGGGCGGCGCTCCTCCGCGGGATGCCGCTCGTCACCTTCATGTGCGACCTCTTCGGCAACGCGGGGGACGCGATGCTGGGGCGCCAGATGCCCTGCCACGAGGCCTGGAAGCCGGGACGGTTCACCTCCATCAGCTCCCCCATCGCCACCGAGATCACCCACGCCGTCGGCGCCGCCTGGGCCGCCCGGATCCAGGGGGAGGAGATGGTCGCCCTCACCTACTTCGGGGAGGGGGCGACGAGCGCGCACGACTTCCACACCGGCCTCAACTTCGCCGCCGTCCGGAAGATCCCGGTCGTCTTCGTCTGCCGGAACAACGGGTGGGCGATCAGCGTCCCGAAGGAGAAGCAGACCGCCTCCGAGACCATCGCCCAGAAGGCGATCGCCTACGGGATGCGGGGCGAGCGGGTGGACGGGAACGATCTCCTCGCCGTCCACGCGGCGACGCGCCGGGCCCGCGCCCGGGCCGCGGCGGGGGAGGGGCCGACCCTCCTCGAGTGCGTGACCTACCGGGTGGAGGGCCACTCCACCTCCGACGACCCGCGGGCCTACAGGCCGCCGGAGGACGTCGAGCCGTGGAAGAAGAAGGATCCGATCGAGCGGGTCCGCCGCTTCCTCCGGGCCCGCGGCGCCCTCGACGAGGCGGCCGACGCGAAGCTCCGCGAGGAGACGCGGGCGCAGATCCAGGCGGCCCTGAAGGAGGCGGAGGCCTTCCCGCCGAAGCCCCCGCTCGAGACCCTCTTCGAGGGCGTCTACGCGGAGCCCCTCTGGCAGCAGCGGGAGCAGCTCGAGGAGCTCCGGGCGGCCATCGCCGCGGACCCGCGGGTCGCGAACCCGCGCCACGCCGGCCCGTGACGGGAGCGCGAATGCCGGTCATGAACGTCATCGGCGCGGTGAACGACGCCCTCCGGCTCGAGATGCGGCGGAACCCGGGCGTCGTCGTCCTCGGCGAGGACGTGGGGAAGTTCGGCGGCGTCTTCCGCGCGACGCAGGGGCTGCAGGAGGAGTTCGGCGCGGACCGGGTGATCGACACCCCGCTCGCGGAGGGGGGGATCATCGGGACGGCGGTGGGGATGGCCCTCTACGGGCTCCGCCCCGTCGCGGAGATCCAGTTCGCCGACTTCATCTTCCCGGCCTTCGACCAGATCGTGAACGAGGTGGCGAAGTACCGGTACCGGTCGGGCGGGCAGTACACCTGCCCGGTCGTGATCCGCTCCCCCTACGGTGGCGGGATCAAGGGTGGGCACTACCACTCGCAGTCGCCGGAGACCCACTTCGTCCACACCCCCGGGCTCAAGGTGGTCGTCCCGTCGAACCCCCGGGACGCAAAGGGGCTCCTCCTCACCGCCCTGCGCGGGCCGGACCCGGTCCTCGTCCTCGAGCCGAAGCGCGTCTACCGGGCGGCGAAGGGGGAGGTCCCCGAGGGGGACTACGAGGTGCCGTTCGGGAAGGCGAGCGTCACGCGGGAGGGGTCCCAGGTCACCTTGCTCGCCTGGGGGGCGATGTGGCACGAGGCGGACCAGGCGGTGAAGGAGGCGGCGGCGGAGGGGATCGACTGCGAGCTCCTCGACCTCCGCTCCCTCCAGCCGCTCGACGTGGACGCGATCGCCGCGTCGGTGGGGAAGACGGGGCGGTGCGTCGTGGTCCACGAGGCGCCGCGCACCTGCGGCTTCGGGGCGGAGCTCTCCGCGCTCGTCCAGGAGCGCTGCTTCCTCCACCTCGAGGCGCCCGTGGCCCGCGTGACCGGCTGGGACACGCCCTTCCCGTACACGCTGGAGATGGAGTACCTGCCGCGCGCGCCCCGGATCCTGAAGGCGATCCGCGAGACCGCGGCCTACTGACCGGAGGCGCCATGGCGTTCGAGCTCGAGCTCCCGGACATCGGCGAGGGGGTCGTCGAGGCGGAGGTGCAGCAGTGGTTCGTCGCCCCCGGCGACGAGGTGGAGGAGGACCAGCCGCTCGTCGAGGTGATGACGGACAAGGCGACGGTGGTCATCCCGTCCCCCCGCCGCGGGAAGGTGGTGAAGCTCCACTGGAACGTGGGGGACGTCGCGAAGGTCCACTCGCCCCTCGTCTCGCTCGACGTGGGGGAAGGTGCCCCGGCGCCGGCGAAGCCGCCCGCCTCCGCGGCCCCGCCCGCGCCGAAGCCCACCCCTACGCCCACGCCTGCGCCCACGAAGGGCAAGCCCCTCGCGACCCCCGCCGTCCGGGCGTTGGCCCGGGAGCTGGAGGTGGACCTCGCCGCCGTGAGCGGGACCGGTCCGGGCGGGCGGGTGACGAAGGACGACCTCGCCGCCCACGGCCGCGCGCCCGCCCCTGCGGCGCCGTCCTCGCGGCAGCCGGCGGCGGGGGACGAGCGGGTCCCCCTGCGCGGGATCCGGAAGCGGATCGCGGAGAACATGGCCCGCTCGAAGCGGACCGCCGCCCACTTCACCTTCGTCGAGCAGGTGGACGCGACCCGGCTCGTCGCGGTGAAGGACCGGATCGCCCAGGCGACGCGGGAGGAGGGGGTGAAGGTCACCTTCCTGCCCTTCGTCCTCAAGGCGGCCTCCCAGGCCCTCCGGCGCCACCGGAAGCTGAACGCCACGATGGACGAGGAGAAGGCGGAGCTCGTCCTCCACGGCCGGCAGGACTTCGGGGTCGCCTCCTCCACGGAGGACGGGCTCGTCGTCCCGGTCGTGCGCGGCGTGGACGCGCGCTCGATCCTCGACCTCGCGAGGGAGATCGAGCGGCTCTCCGCCGGCACGAAGGCGGGGAAGGTGAGGCCGGAGGACCTCGGCCGGTCCACCTTCACGGTGACGAGCCTCGGGGCGCTCGGCGGGCTCTTCGCGACGCCGGTCCTGAACCACCCGGAGGTCGCGATCCTCGGCCTCTACCGGATGCGGCCGACGCCGGTCGTCCGGGACGGGCAGGTCGTCGTGAGGGACGTGATGCACCTCTCGGTGACCTGCGACCACCGCGTGGTGGACGGGCACGAGGCGGCCGCCTTCGCCTACGACGTGATCCGGCTCCTCGAGGACCCGGACCTCCTCCTCGCGAACATGGCGTGATCGACACCCACTGCCACCTCGACGAGCGGGGTGGGACCGCCGCGCCCCGAGAGGCGCGCGCGCCGGGGCCGGGCGCCGGTATAGTCTCCCGCCATGACCGCGAAGACCTTCGACGCCGTGGTGGTGGGTGGTGGGCCGGGCGGCTACGTCGCCGCGATCCGGCTCGCGCAGCTCGGGAAGAAGACGGCCCTCGTGGAGAAGGAGTCCCTCGGGGGCGTCTGTCTCAACTGGGGGTGCATCCCGTCCAAGGCGCTCATCGCCGCCGCGAACCTCGTGGAGGAGATCCGGGGGGCGGCGGAGCGCGGGATCGTGGCGGGCGACCCGAAGGTGGACGTCGCGAAGCTCCGCGCCTTCAAGGACGGGGTGGTGAAGAAGCTCGTCGGCGGCGTGGGGATGCTCGAGAAGGGGAACGGGGTCGAGGTCGTGAAGGGGACGGCCACCTTCGTCGCCCCGGACGCCGTCGAGGTCGCCGGGCCGGGCGGGGAGAAGACCCGGATCGAGGCGAAGGCCTTCGTCGTCGCGACCGGGGCCCGGCCCATCGAGATCCCGGGCTTCGCGGTGGACGGGAAGCACGTCTGGAGCGCGAAGGAGGCGGTGGATCTCCCCGAGATCCCGGAGCGGCTCGTCTGCATCGGCGGCGGCGTCATCGGGATGGAGCTCGGGACCGTCTACGCGAAGCTCGGCTCGAAGGTGACCTTCGTCGAGGCCCTGCCCCAGATCCTCACGGGGATCGATCCGGACGCGGTGCGGCTCGTCCAGAAGGGGATCCGGCAGCGGGACGGGGCGGTGCTCGTGAACGCGAAGGCGGCGGGCTTCGTGAAGAAGGGCGAGGCGCTCTCCGTGAAGGTGGAGGTGGACGGGAAGGCCCAGGAGATCGAGGCCGACCGGATCCTCGTCGCGGTCGGCTTCCGGCCCAACTCCGAGGGGCTCGGGCTCGAGAAGGTGGGCGTGAAGGTCTCGGGGAAGGGGTTCGTCGAGGTGGACGGGCAGTTCCGGACGAGCGTCCCCTCGATCTTCGCGATCGGCGACCTCGCGGGCCCCCCGTTCCTCGCGCACAAGGCGTCGAAGGAGGGGGAGATCGCCGCGGAGGCGATCGCCGGGATGAAGTCGGCGAAGGACTGGGTGGCGCTCCCCGGCGCGATCTTCACCGATCCCGAGATCGGGATGGTGGGGCTCTCCGAGGAGGAGGCGCGGAAGGCGGGGCACGACCCGATCACCGGGAAGTTCCCCTTCGCCGCGCTCGGCCGGGCCATCGCGATCGACCACACCGAGGGGTTCGTGAAGGTCGTGGGCGACCGGAAGTCGAAGCTCCTCCTCGGCGTGACGATGGCGGGCCCCGAGGCCTCCGACCTCGTCGCGGAGGCGGCCCTCGCCCTGGAGATGGGCGCCTACCTCGAGGACGTCGCCCTCACGATCCACGCCCACCCGACGCTCCCCGAGGCGTTCATGGAGGCGTGCAAGGCGGCGCTCGGCGAGGCGATCCACGCGCTGAACCGGCCCGAGCGGCCGAAGAAGGCATGAGCCGGACCCTCCGCGTCCACCGGCTCGGCCGGGTCGAGTACGACGACGGGCTCACCCTGATGCGGATCGCCGGGGAGGCGGTCCGCGCCGGCGCTCCGCCGGACACCGACCACCTCTTCCTCCTCGAGCACCCGCCGGTCCTCACCCTCGGGCGGTCGGCCGACCGGTCGAACATCGTCGCCGGCCCGGCCTGGCTCGCGAGCCGGGGCTTCGAGGTCCACGAGACGGACCGTGGCGGAGACGTGACCTACCACGGGCCCGGGCAGATCGTCGGCTACCCGGTGGCCGACCTCACCGGCCGCCCCGACGTCCGGAGGTTCGTCGCCGCCCTCGAGGAGGCGATGATCCGGACCTGCGCCGGGTTCGGCGTCGAGGCGGGGCGCCACGCGGAGCACCGGGGGGCCTGGGTCGGCGGACGGAAGATCGGCGCGGTGGGCGTCCACCTCTCCCGCTGGGTGACCTCCCACGGCTTCGCCTTCAACCACGCGACCGACCTCGGCCACTTCCGCTCCATCGTCCCGTGCGGCATCTCCGACCCGGGGCTCGGGGTGACGAGCCTCGAGGCGGAGCTCCGGGCGAGGGGTGGCGCCGTCCCTCCGCGGGAGGAGGTGGAGAGCCGGCTCGCGGCGCACGCGGCGGAGGCCCTCGGCCGCTCCCTCGCCTGGTCGCCGGGGTTCGAGCTGCGGACCGTCTCCGTCGTCCCGGTCGGCGAGGACGGCCGGGTCCTCCTCCTCCGCCGGATCCCGGATCGCGGGGGGTTCTGGCAGCAGGTCACGGGGAGGATCGAGCCGGGCGAGTCCGCGGAGGAGGCGGCCCGCCGCGAGCTCCGGGAGGAGACGGGGATCGACGCGCCGGTGGAGCCGCTCGGGTACCGGCACGCCTTCGCGCTCGATCCCTCGACGAACCGGGTCCGGCCGGGGGAGATCGTGATCGTGGAGGAGACGGCGTTCGCCGCCCGGGTCCCCGGCGGCGCCGCCCCGGCGCTCTCCGCGGAGCACGCGGCGCTCGAGTGGACGAGCGCGGAGGAGGCGCTCTCCCGGCTCCGGTTCGCGGGGCTCCGGCGGGCGGTCCGCCTCGCGACGGCACCGCGCTAGAGGTCGAGCGTCCCGTCGTCCACGAGGCGGCAGACCGCCTCGATGTCGCGGTGGAGCTCGCGGTCCGACTCGAGGCGCGGGACCACCGCGCGGATCCGCCGGTGGGCCTCGCCGACCCGAGGCGCGGGGCGGAGGGGGAGGCGGAGGTCGAGCGCCTGGGCGGCGACGAGGAGCTCGATCGCGAGGCAGGTCCGCACGTTCTCCACGATCTGGCGGGCCTTCAGCGCCGCGGTCATCCCCATGGAGACGTGGTCCTCGCGCCCCGCCGACGAGGGGATCGAGTCCACCGAGGCCGGGTGGCAGAGGACCTTGTTCTCGGAGACGAGGGCGGCGCTCGTGACCTGGGCGATCATGAACCCGGAGTCGAGCCCCTTCTTCGGCGCGAGGAAGGGGGGGAGGCCGGAGAGGGAGGGGTTCACGAGCTGCTCCACCCGCCGCTCCGAGATCGTGGCGAGGTGGGAGGAGGCGATCGCGAGGACGTCGAGGGCGAGGGAGACCGGCTGCCCGTGGAAGTTCCCGCCGGAGACGATCTCGCCGAGGTCGGCGAAGACGAGCGGGTTGTCGGTCGCGGCGTTCACCTCGCGGGCGAGAATCCCGCGGCAGAAGGCGATCCCGTCGCGCGCGGCGCCGTGGACCTGGGGCATGCAGCGGAGGGAGTAGGGGTCCTGCACCTTGTGGCAGTCCGGCCCCTGGTGGGAGGCGTTGATCTCCGAGCCGGCGAGGAGGGTCCGCAGGCGGGCGGCGGAGGCGGCCTGGCCCACCTGGCCCCGCACCGCCTGGATCTCCGGGAGGAACGGCCGATGGGAGCCGAGGAGCCCCTCGAGCGTCATCGCGCCGGCGAGGTCGGCGAGGCGGGCGAGCCGCTCCGCCCGGGCGAGCGCGAGGGACCCGACGGCCGTCATCGCCTGGGTGCCGTTCACGAGGGCGAGCCCTTCCTTCGGGCCGAGGACGGCGGGGGCGAGCCCGGCGCGGCGGAGGGCCTCCTTGCCGGGGAGCCGGGCCGGGGGGTCGCCGGCGAGCGCCTCCCCCTCGCCGAGGAGGACGAGGGCGAGGTGGGCGAGCGGGGCGAGATCGCCGGAGGCGCCGACCGATCCGCGCTCGGGGACGACGGGGAGGACGCCGCGGTCGAGCATCGCGAGGAGGAGGTCGAGCGTCTCCTCGCGGATCCCGGAGACGCCCTTCGCGAGGACGTTCGCCCGCAGGAGCATGAGGGCGCGCGTCTCCGGCGCGGGGAGGGGCGAGCCGACCCCGGCGGCGTGGGAGAGGACGAGGTTCCGCTGGAGCTTCTCGAGGTCGGCCCGGTCGATCCGGACCTCGGCGAGGGTGCCGAAGCCGGTGTTGATGCCGTAGTGGGCCTCGCCGTCGTCGAGCCGGGCGTCCACGAGGGCGCGGGCCCTCCGGACGCGCTCGCGGGCCTCCGGGGAGAGCTCGGCGCGGGCCCTTCCGCGCGCGACCGCCTCGACCTCCTCGATCCCGAGGGTGTCGCCGTCGACGAGGATCCGTTCCATCGGCGATCCATATCCCGGCACGTGCCTTGCTGCCCAGCGCGCCGTGGCCCACCGGCTCGCCCTCGCCGCCGTCCTCGTCGCGATCCTCTCCGCCGGGAGGATCCGCCTCCTTCTCGAGATCCCTCCCGCAGCGCCCGAGGGCTGCGCGGCGGAGGGGAGGGGCGTGCCGCCGCGCCACTGGCTCGGCTGCGCGGCGGACCCGGGGACGCCCCGCGGCCTCGACGGGGCGGAGCGGCTCCTCCTCGGGCTCCCCCTCGACCCGAACACCGCCTCCGCCCGGGACCTCGCCTTCGTCCCCGGGCTGTCGCCGCGGCTCGGGGAGGCGGTCGTCGCCGACCGGGAGGAGCGTGGGCCCTTCCGGAGCGTCGAGGATCTCGTGCGGGTACGCGGTATCGGTCCGAAGCGGCTCGCGCGAGCGAAGGAAAGCCTCGTCGTGTCCGCGCCGTAGCCCGTCCCGTGATCGTGGGGTAGGCTCTCCGTCCCGGGGGGCGGGACGGAGGCGACGTGGTCATTCGCTGCGAGCGATGCTCGACCCTGTACGAGCTCGACGAGAAGGTGCTCTCGTCGTCCGGCTCGCAGGTGCAGTGCACGCGCTGCCAGCACGTCTTCACGGCCCATCCGCCCACCGCGCCCGGCCGGACGCTCGTCGGCGTGCCCGCGCAGCCGGCCTCGCCGCAGGCGGC
>JBBIPT010000020.1:0-25677 GCA_037442705.1 Anaeromyxobacter sp. | reverse complement strand
CGGGGATGGCACGCGCTCTTCGTCGGGCCCACGGCGAAGGACGAGCTTCAACGGGGCCCCGACCACGTGGTCGGGGATGGAGCCCCCGAGAAATCCGGAGGCGAGACGAACAATTACCACTACGGTTTCGAGCGGGGTAGCCTCTCCCGGCACGATCTTCCCCCTGTCCGCGACGGCCGTCGCGGGATCGTGACGGAAACCGCCGGACTTCTTGGAGCATCCTCCGCGCGAGCAGGTCCGGGGGTTGGTGCGGCACCGCGCTGCTCGCGGGATGCCGGGATGTGCGTATTCGTATGCCAACGAGCGCCCTGCCATTTCACACGACGTTGGGCTTTCGCCCCTCGTCTACATACGCCTTCCCGAGGCTCTCGAACACCTCCTCGCCGCGCCCCTCCGTGGGGCCGACGTCGATGACGAGAACCTGGTCTTCCTGCGCGTGGATGACCTCGCTCAGCTCGGCCTTCATCTTCGCCAGCGACATCCGGGTGAGATCGCAGCGGAACACGGACAGCTGGAGGTGCTCCCCGTACCCCTTCATCAGCCTGAAGACCCGGCGAAGGCGTTTCGCGTCGGCGATGTCGTAGGTGACGATGTACCGCTGGCGCATCGTCCCGCCCTACCGCGTCCGGAACTCCGGGTAGCTCGGGATCTCGCCCAGGAGGTGGCGGGCGAGCAGGCGGCACTGCACCTCGAGGATGCGCCGGTAGGAGATGCGATAGCCGAACACGGGGTGCGTCACCTGCTCCTCCATCCTCCGCTCGTAGGCCTGCAGGAACCGCTTGCGCCCCGCCGGCCTCATCGCCACTCCGAGGCTGCTCCGCACGAAGTCGGCGCCGGTCACGACGCCGGTGTTGATGGCCGAGAGCACGATCGAGTCGGCGACGATCGGCCTGAACTCCTCCATGAGATCCAGCGCCAGGGCGGGACGCCCGTGCCGCGGCTGGTGGTAGAAGCCGAGGAACGGGTCGAGGCCGACAGCGCGCGCCGTCACGGTCACGTCCTTCGCCAGGAGCGAGTAGGCGAGCGACAGGAGCGCGTTCACGGGGTCCCTCGGCGGACGCCGCGTGCGCGTCGTGAAGTCGAACCCGAAATCGGCGCCGCCGCCGTCGCGGATGAGGGCCGGGAACGCCTCGAAGTAGAGCCGGGCAGCGTTCCCCTCGAGTCCCAGGAGCTCCGGAAGCCCGGCCGCGGACTCGGTCGCCTCCACCAGGGCGCTCATCTCGCGCAGCGTCGAGTCGGGGGCGTCGGGGTGGTTCCGCCGCAGGATGGTGCGGCTGTTCGCGATCTTGTTCCGCACGAAGCGCCGCGCCAGGCGGAGCGCGGCGTCGGGGCTCTCCGCCGCCCGGAACTGGGCCCGGCGGATCTCGACGTTGTTGTGGCCGACGCCGTCGGTGAAGCCCGAGAGCCACCCCCCGAAGCTCATCCAGCAGACCGGGATCTCCCGGCTGCAGAGCTCGCGGATCGCCTGGGCCGAGACCTGCACGTTGCCGAGCACGACGAGCTGCGAGAGCTCGAACAGGCGCGCCTTGCCGATGACCTCGCGCTCGCGGCTCCGGACCTCGAGCACGTCGCCGTCCAGGCCGACCCTCGCGCCCTGCTCCTGCACGTAGAGAGGCTGGGCATCGTCGCGAGCCGGGACGAGCCGGCGCACCGCCCCCGCGGCGGCCGCGCCGGTCTCGGCGGTCTCCCGCGCGAGGAGGCTCGTCTCGTCGGGGAGGCACACCCCGTGGAGCGAGCAGCCCTGGCACTTCGGGCTCGCCTCGAGCGGCGGGGGCAGGGTGGTCCGCGCGGCGGTCTCCCGTGCGCGCCCGAGCAGCTCCAGGGTCCGCGCGCACAGCGCCTCGTCGAACTCCACGTCGATCCGCGTCTTCGCCTGCGCGAAGTAGAGGACGCCTCGGTCGCAGCGATGGCCGTGCTCGCGGAGCAGGAGACCGTACGCGCAGAGCTGCACCCGCTCGGGCTCGTGCGCCCCGAGCTCGTTCGGCGGCGGCTTGCCGCGCTTGTAGTCCACCGGGCAGACGGCGCCCCCCTCGCCTTCCACGACGTCGATCTTCGCGGAGAGCCCGAGGACGGCCGACGAGAGCGCCACCGAGCGGATCTCGAAGGGCGCCTCCTCGGCCGGAGCGGGCATCGCGCCCGCCCGGGCGTCCACCCGGCGGTGGGCGGAGCGCCCCTCCACCGTGAACTCGTTGTCCACGAACTCGCCCTGGACCCACTCCAGGTAGAAGAGGCGCGGGCAGTAGGTGAACTCGTTCAGCATCCGCACGGGCATGAGCTGCCCGGCCTCGACGGATTCGTCGGCGCCCAGGTGCATTGGTGCTCTCCTCGCGCGCGGAAGACGCGCTCGTGGAGAAGGCTAGCGGCGACATGCGTCACGGCGGGTCACACCGAGACGCGCACGTATCCGCGTCTGTGGAGCTCTGCGGACCCCCTTGCGGGGCGGACCGGGCCGGGGCAGGGCCTGGCCCTGCGGGGGTCGAGGCGCTCGACGCGCGGGGCCGCGCGAGAGGTCGGGGCGGAGCTCGGGCGAGCTCGCGCTGGAGCGAGGATCTGGTTGAGAGCGACGCCGCCGGCCACGTAGCTCTCGCCGCTACGCCCACCAGGGAATCGACCGCACGGGCGAGCTCGGCCGGCTAGAGGGCGGGGTGTCCGACGCGGAGTCGTCGATGACGGTGACCACGGACGAAGCGAAGCAGAGAGCTTCGAGGCGACGCCCCCGTGTGCAAGAAGAGGGCGGTTTCCTTGCGAGGGCGTTGCCGCTCCTTCCCGGCGTCGTTATACTCCAGGTATGAAAACGGCCATCTCCCTGCCGGACGAGGTGTTCGAGCGGGCGGAGCGCCTCGCGCGGCGCCTCAAGAAGTCGCGAAGCGAGCTCTACCGGGAGGCGGTGTCGGAGTACGTGGCGCGCCATGATCCCGAGGCGGTCACCGAGGCGATGGACGACGTCGCCGCCCGGCTCGACACAAGGCCGGACCCCTTCGTGGCCGCCGCCTCCCGCCGCGCCGTGGAGCGCGCGGAGTGGTGATCGTCCAGGGGGACGTCTGCTGGGCCGACATGCCAGACCCCGCGGGGTCCGGGCCGGGCTTCCGCCGCCCGGTCGTGGTGGTCCAGGGCGACGCGTTCAACCGGAGCCGCATCGCCACCGCCGTGTGCGTGCCGCTGACGAGCAACGTCACGTGGGCCGACGCCCCGGGCAACGTCCTCCTGCCGGCGCGAAGCACCGGTCTCCCGAAGGACTCGGTCGCGAACGTCTCCCAGATCGTGACGCTCGACCGGTCATTCCTGACGGAACGCGTCGGCCGCCTCTCGCGCGCCCAGATCGCCCTCGTGCTCGGGGGGATCGACGTGGTGCTGGGGAGGTGAGGGGGTACGCCTCCCCGTCCAGCCCGCGCCACGCGACCGCTCCGGCTCGGTCGCGTCCGGAAGTGACCGGAGCTTGGCGGCGGGCGCGCGGCCTCCTCACGGGACGAGCAACCGCTCGAATCCGGCCTGTTCGTAACCCACGTCCGTCGTCGCGATGTCCCGGATGCGGCGCTCCGAGGCCACCTCCATCGCGTGGCAATCGGTGAGGCTCCAGGACTTGTCCGCGTGCCGCCGGTAGCGCTCCTCGGCGCGATCACTCGGCGCCGGCGCCTTCGCGCTCATGCTCATGCCGATCGGGACGGCGGCGCGCCCCGCGCGGGCGCGCGTTTTCCGAGTCACCACGTGCGATTGGGACTGACCGGCAGGGGGCCTCATGGGGCGCGCGCAGAGCGACGCCCCTCATGGGCCGCCCCGAGACCTCGCGGGACCGCCGGGTTGACCGGGGCCGACCGACGAATGCATATTCGTGTGCATGAGAACGACACTCATCCTCCGCGACGACCTCGTGCGGAAGGCCTCCGAGCTGACGGGGATCCCGGAGAAGACGGCGCTCGTGCATGCCGGCCTGGAGGCGCTCGTCGCCCGCGAGGCGGCGCGACGGCTGGCGGCGCTCGGAGGTTCCGAGCGGAAGCTCGAGCGGCCGCGGCGCCGGCGCGCCGTGGTGGGCCGCCCGTGATCCTCGCCGACACGTCGCTGTGGGTCGATCACCTCCGGACCGGCTCTCCCGAGCTTGCCGCCGCGCTCGCGAGAGGAGACGTGGTGGGGCATCCGCACGTCACGGGGGAGCTCGCGTGCGGCAACCTCCGCAACCGGGAGGAGATCCTCCGGCTTCTTCGGGATCTGCCCCAGGGCGTGGTCGCGGCTGACGAGGAGGCGCTCAGGTGCATCGAGACGAACCGCCTCCATGGCCGTGGCCTCGGCTGGACCGACGTGCACCTCCTCGCGTCGGCACTGCTCACTCCGGCGCGACTCTGGACGCTCGACGCGGCGCTCGCGCGGGAGGCGAGGCGCTGCGGGGTCGAGCGCTGAGCGGATGAACGCGGCCCGGCGCCGACGCTGCTCTCGGGACCAGCAGCCGCTCGAACCCGGCCTGCTTGTAAGCTCCCGCGCGAGCGCGAGCGCCCTCGCGTGCAACCGACCGCGGCCGTCGGGACGGCGATCAGGTAGGACGTGTCAACGAGGACGGTCCTGACCCGGTGGATCTTCACCTCGACCTCGTCGCCCCCGGCCAGGGCCGCGACGTCCGCGGGGATGGCGAACTCGTTGCCGTGCGTCAGCTTGACGTAGTGGTGGTTTCATCGGCCCTTGCCGCTGGAGCGTATCGAGACGAGGAGGATGTGGTTCTCGCGGCGGCGCTCGAGCCCGAGCGCCCGCTGCACGTCGGCGGGGACGGCCACGAGGCGGTTCTTCGTGCGGTGAATGCGTGCGGGGAAGGCCGCGCGAGTCTCGGACAGGTGCGGGTGGGCCATCGTAACCGCCAGGGAGTGAGCGCGGAGAGGGCGGCGACCTCATCGGCGCGCGAGCCGCGTCAGATGAACGTTGCGGGGCTGAAGTTGCCGTAGCCCTTGTTGGACCGCCGTATCCTGGCTTCGAGGACGACCTCCACCCCGAGCGCCCGGCGCTGTCGCTCGGACGCCTTGGCGAGACCGGGATGGGCCAGGACCGAGCGGACGGTCTCGCGCGAGAGCCCGCACGACCAGAGCGGCCAGGTGAAGCGAGCCTCGCCCCGACGGAAGGTGCAGCCGGTCGTATCGAGGCGGCGGCCGCGCGGAGCGACCGGAAGGAACGGCAGCCCACGAAAGGCGAGCCAGTCGGCCCCTGGTACGCCGTTGGGCTTCTCGTCGGCGGGCGCGGCGGCACTCAAGGCGTGCTCGCGCGTCACGGTGGAATCCCACCGCAGGACGGGAAGCGTCCGCTGGTAGCGCCACGGTCCTTCGAGTGACTCGCGCACGTCGTCGGCGGTGACGCCACCGACGAGCTCCCGCACCATCGCGAGGAACTTCTGCTGGCCTGAGGTGAAGTGAAGGGCGGTCGGCTTCGTGTTTCGGTTGTTGTCCACGACCACGTCGCTCGCAAACGCTGCGGCGAGATCGACGCTCCGCCTCCGGCCCAGCTCGGCTCTCGCCGCGAGCCGCTCCAGATAGGCCCGGTACTCCGCAGGCGGCGGCTTCAGATCGCGGACCCCGTCATACTCGAGGTCGATCGCGGGCTCCTCCCTCCAGGTTTCGAGATCCGCCATCACCCGCTCGGCGAGCCGTTCGAACGTGAGCGCCTCTCGAGACATCACGACGGGGCTCCACGCGCCGCGGTAGGACCACCCGAGGGTGATCTCGCCGGGTTCGCGCCCGCCTTCCGTGAGGACCTCGAGGAGGCCCAGTGCCGCCAGGAAGCCGAGGGGATTCGCACCATCGAGGCCGGTAAGCGGCAGGGACGCGTTCACGAGGCCTCCTTGGCGCCGCGCTGCTCGAGCTCGCTGCGGCGGTGGTCGGCGAGCCTGAGGATGGCCTCGAGCCACGCGAGCCCGAACCAGCCGTATTTCCGGACGAGGCCCCAGAACCGATCGCTCACGCCCGACCCGAACGCCTCGAAACCGTGCGCGCTCGAAGCGCGAAGGTCGAGCGCGCCGTCGGTGAAGGCCACTTCGACCGGATCCTCGTCCTCGGCGAACGGGGCGAACGGCCGGCAGTGCCCGTGGTGCGAGGCGACGAGGTGTTGCACCAATTCGAAGTCCTTGGCGCGCTTGCGAACTTCCTCCGAAGATCCGAGCAGGGCCAGGGAGACGAGCTCGTGCCGCGCACCTCGCGGGTATCCCGCCCGGACCCGGGCGGACTCACGGGTGGCGCGATCCGCTGCGGGGATCGACGACTTCGCGAGCGGCTCCGCCGCGACCTCCGCCGCGTAGACGCTCCCGCCGCGCAGCATGGCCTGGAAGCGGCGGTCCGCCTTGCCCACGTCGTGCAGGGCGCCCGCGAGCGCGAGGTCGTCGACCCGCTCCTCGGGAAGCCCGCTGTTCCGCGCGTACTCGCGAGCGATGTCGCCGACGCCGCGAAGGTGTTCGCGCAGCGTGCTCTCGGTGCCGGTGAACGAGCCGGTGTCATCTTCGGTCGTCGTGCCGCCCTCGCTTCGGGTCTCGTTGCGAAGGGGCACGCGACCGACGAGCGTCACGTAGTCATCGAGCGCCCTCGCGTCCCTGGCGTTGATGATTCGCGGTGGGCGGCGGGTTTGAAGGTCTCGCCGAAGAGCGGCCGCCGCTTCCTTCATCCACTCCGGCGCCGTGCTGGCTGCGATCACGCCGTCCAGCCAGTCGCGGATCGCATCGAGGTTCGCCTCCTCGCCTTCGGGGGCCGGCACCGGCGGCGACGCAGCCCAGCCCGGAAGCGCACCGTCGACCTCACTGCGAGCGTGGCCCCCCAGCACCGCTGCGTGAAGGCGGAGGATGGCCTTCCCTCGGCGGAGGGCGTACGCGCGGTCTCCGAGATCCACGACGGGCGTTTCCGACTCCGGCGCCCAGCTTCCGTGGAGGAGCCCTCCATAGTCGGCGGGGACGACCAGCGTGTCCCCGGGCCGGACATCGCCCCACTCCACGACGCCGCTCGCATCCCCCCGCCACGCGAACGCCCTCCGGACCCGCTGCGTCGGGGCGCGATCGTCGCCGGCCTGCATTCCGTCCACATCGGAAATCGCCGCCTCCCCCGACCCAGCGAGCCAGCGCCTCGCCGCGGGGAGCGGGACGGCGAGCGCCTCCGGCGTCGACGGGGGGCAGGCCTCGAGCCGCTGCAGCACCGACTCATGGTCTCCACCCGCCCGCAGCATCTCGGCGCTGACGTCGGCCCTCCACACGATCTGCACCTCGGGCTGCCCGCGCTCCGGGCCGTGCAGCCAGAGCGCGAGATCCGGATCGACGGCGGGTACCGGAGCCGTCTGCACCCACAAGTCCAGATGCGCTGGCAGCAGCACCGGCGCGTGTTCGAGCGGCGGGAGCAGCTCAGGCAGGTCCTTCCTGGGAGGCATGCGGAAGCGACCCAGGCCGAAATCGACCTCCGGCAAGCGACTGAGGTAGCTCCAGGTGTTCGCGAGCGCCGGACCGTAGATCGGGTCTTCGGCCTTGAGCACGTCCTTGCGCACGACGACGACGCCCTCGGCGTCTTCGATGTCGCCGAGCCGGTTGAGCCGGCCGAACCGCTGCCGGATCGCGTCGAGGCTCGCGCACTCCGTTACGAGCCCGTCAAAGTCGAGGTCCGCGCCCGCCTCGATGCACTGGGTGGCGACCACGACAACCGGGCGCGCGTCGGGCTGGCGCGATCGGAGGCCGGCCCCGACCATCGGACGGATACGGTCCTCGAGCGCCTCGCGCTCGACGGGGCGCATCCTCCCCGTGAGTAGGAAGACTTCCGCCGCGACTGCGAGTCGTTGGTGCAGGATCACAAAGACCGCCCGCGCCGTGGCCACCCGGTTGACGACCACGGCGACCGCGCGCCCGCCGCGCGCCATCTCTAGCGCCTCCTCGCAAAGCGCGCCTACCAGGGCACGCTGGGCCAGTTCCCCTTCACCGCGCGCAGCTACCTCTCGCAGCCTCGCAGGCCGCGAGGCCGAAAGGCGCCGCCGCAGCACGGGATGTGCCTCGTCCTCTGCGTCCAAGCCGAGCGCGTCTTTTCGAGAGGTCCGTGGCGTTGCCGACATCGGAACCCACTGCCATCGCCGCGGGAGCGGCTCCTCTGCCCACCGCATGTATCGTCCGTCGATCTGCTCGAGGGACTCGACGAACGGGTTCGACAGGTGGACCTCGTCGAGCAAGAGCAGCGAGTCGTTCGCGAGCAGCCCCGCATGGACTGGCCGCATCGAGTCCGAGACACCGTAGCCGCGGAAGAGGAGCCGCGAGCCCACCTGGTCCACGGTGGAGACGGCGACGAGCGGCTGATCGGGCGTGCGCGCCCATCCGTCGTCCCGTGCGATGCCGCCTCGGAGGATCGCGACCGCGAGTGGGACCCCTTCCCGCGAGAGCGAGGCGAGCCGCTCCCTGACGGCGACCATCACGGGCTCCGTCGAGTTCGAGAGGGCCTGCTGGATCCTCACGGCCCGGTCGTGCGCCTGATCGACGATGGTCCGCCGATCGACGACGTACAGGACGCGCATCGGGGCGCGCCGCTCCGGCTTGCCGGCCTCGAGCGCGAGGTGGAACACGGCCGCGTCGATTGCAGCCGTCTTCCCGGTTCCGGTCGGCAGGTCGAGCGCCTCCGGCCAGAGGCCGGTCTCATGGAGCCGCTCGACGAGCCGGCGCTGCCAGGGGAAGGGATCCACTCCGTGGATCGCCTTGAAGAACGTGCGGAACGACCGAACGTTCAGGCTAGTCATCGCCGTACACCGGACGGAAGAGGCCCAGGCCCAGGTAGCGGCCTGCGCCGAGGAGGACGGGGCCTTCGACCGGGCTCTCGAATTCGATGGAAGCGTGCGCCAGCGCGCGGCGCGCCCTGCCGGGCTCCGGCGGGAAGGCCGGGATGTGCTTCGCCTTTGGCGCGCCCGCGAGCGGTGCGGCCGGTAGGACGATCACGCTCGCGGGCCGAGGCAGGCCAGCGTACGTCGCCGCCTCGGCGAGCGTCTCCTTCGCCTCGCGCGCCGCCTTGGCGGCCCGGGCTGGATTGGGGTCGTGCAGATCACCCGGATGGCGGTCGAGCGCGACCGGCGTGGCGCTCACCCACCGCCGCGCGGGCCCGCACCAGGTGGCCGGACGAAGCGTGACCTGCTCGGGAATCTCGTCGAGGCGCGTGAGATACAGTTCGCCCGCGCGCCCGAGGTGGACGGGTATGGCCGGCGCCGCTTCGTCTTCTCGCCGATGCTTCGCCTCCCATGCGGCGAGCGCGCGAAATACGGCGCGGCGCTCCTCAGCGTCGGCTTGGCGCGGGAGGATCAGGGCCACCCCGAGCAGGCTCCCGTCCGCGCGAGCGTGGCCCACGAACGGCAGCGGCACGATGGCGAGGTGCGGTCGCCGTGCGGGGCCGCCGTCCTCCCGGTGGCCGGTCAGGAGCTCGGGCGGGGGCTGGACCGCGAACTTCATCAAGGCGGCCCGGACGCTTCGAGCGACGCCCACAGTGGAAGACGCCGGGAGGTGAGGCCCTCCCGTTCGACGGAGCACGAGCCAGTCGATGCCGAACGCGGAGCGCGACGTCGTGGTCGGCGTCACTGGACGCCTTACCGTGTATCGCTGGAACACGGCCGGAAGCACACGCGGCTCGGTTTCGCGGTGACGCTCAAAGGCGTCGTCGAGCGCCGCGAGCTGCCCCTCGGTCGCGACCCTGAGTCGATGCTCGCCGATTTCGTCTGGACGCCAGTTGGCCTCGATCGGCTCGTCCACGAGCCGCGCACGCACGAGGGAGGACGAGTGGCCGAGCCGGACGAGGCCTCTCGCGAGCACGCCGAGGGCGTCGCGCGTCCGCTCGTCCGGCCGTGCATCAGGCCAGACGAAATGAACCGTGGGGTCGTCCGGCGCGATCGAGGGGAACGTTCGCGCCTGCCGCAACCGAGTCTCGGGCACGATCCTCTCCGCCGTCCTTGCGCCTTCGGCGCTGAGTCTCCCGGGAGCTATCGCGCGCGCGATCCGCTCGCCGAGCTTCTTCTCGAGCACCCTCGCGCGCGTCGCCGCCTTCTTGTCGGACCCCGCCGCGGCGAGCGCGACCGCGAGGTCCTCCCGTTCGGTGTCGAAGGTCCCCACGACGTCCGGATCGTTTACGGGCACGAAGACCGTGAACCCTGCGCGCTCCGCGATCTCGTCGGGCCCCGCTGCGCGGATCAGCGGCGCTCCCTGGCGCTCGAGCCAGAGCAGCGCCTCGCGCTCGGAAGCCGGACGCTCCGGGCATGAGCAGTGGGTCGCGACCAGCGCCGAGTAGAGCCGCGCCGGATGCGGCGGCCACTCGCCGCGGGTGCGGTCGTTGTACCGCGTCCCGACGTAGCGCCCCGTGAGGAACTCGACCTCGATCGCGAGCATCACTCCTCCGCGGCGGCCTCTCCGGCCCTGAGCAGGTCGCGGCTATGGAGGATGAGCTGGACCAGCTTCGGCGCGGGCAGGAGTTCGATCGGGCCGCGTTCCCAGCCGAGCCCCAGCGTCCGCGCCTCGCCCTGCGCTTCGGCCAGGAGCGCCTGTGCTCCGGAGCGATCCAGCCCGAGCGTCACGGGCGGCGCGCCGTCGTTCGAGAGCAGCTCGAACGAGAGCGGCTCCTTGCCCACCAGCACGCAGCGGGAGCGGAGGTCGAAGCCGTTCTCCCGCTGGTAGACGACGGCGGCGAGCCCGAGGGCGGCGAGCGAGGTCCTCGCCGCGCCTTCAGCCTGAAGCCGCAAGTCGGACGCGATCGGCCTGCCCTGCACGTCCGTCGGAAAGCGAAGGCGGCGCAGGCCCGTGAGCGAGAGGACCACGGTCTGCTGTGCCGACGAGATGGTGACGCCGCCGGCCTCCCTGTCCAGGCTGGGGGGGATGTTTCCGTGGTTGATGGCCGAAGGGAGCCCCTTCTCCTTCCCGCCGACGAACGGCACGGGCTTTCCGCTCTTCTTGTCCCTCTCGGCTTCCTTCTCCTCCAGCGTCCAATCGAGCGGATCGCCCTTCTTCTGGAAGATGGGCCCGGCCTTCCTCTGGATGCTCACCGGGTCGAGGCGGCTCTCCGTCTTCACGCCCGTGACCGCGTCGAGGCCGACGATCTCCGAGGTGAGGCAGCGCTGGAACTTCGCGCCGAGACCGCCCTTCGGGCCCGTGCTGTCCCACACGCCGAATACGAGCGCCGTCGGGCAGTACCGGTAGATGCCGGTCGCGCTGCTCGGGCTCGACTCGGTGAACGCGATGCCCGCGTCGGTGTGGCGGAACGGCTTTCCGCCGAGCACGCTGTCGCGCAGGATGGCGTCGGCGATCCGATGGGGCGCCTGGAGTGCGGAGATCTGCTCGAGGTCTTCGAGTCCCTCCTGCTTCGAGAAATCGACCTGGACGAGCGGGAAGACGAGCTCGCGCCGGCGCCACGCCTCGAGAAGCGCCTCCTCCATCCGGTTCGCCTGCGAGGCGACCGAGTCGAGCAGAACGACCTTCACCTCACGCCCATCCACGCGCCGTGACTCGATCGCGTACTTCGTCTCGCTCTGCCCCTCCTTCACGAACGTCGGCGGGAAGATCTTGTCGGCGGGCCCGCCCGCGGGCTCGAGGGCGGTGACAGCACGGAACGCGGCATACGGCCCGCTCACGGCTTCCTTTAGTCTGGACAGCGTCAGCTTCTCCATGTTCGAACTCTCCCGGTTCACCGTGATTTCGGTTTGTGAGGCGCTCGGCAAGACGCCGGCGCGCAGGTTTGTCGGCAGCCGCTCACCCCTCCTCCCTCCGATAGGAAGCCAGGCGCGCCGAGCTCTTGAGCTGCCGCCTATCGGGATCCCCGCTCCGGCAGATCACCACGTCCACGTCGAACCGCTCGAGGTCGAACGTGCGGATGATCCGGCGCCGCAGCGTCCCCACCTTCGCGTTCGGCTGGATCGGCCGCGGCGCGGGCGCGTCTCCCGCGCGCTCCTCCTCCGCGCTCTCGTCCCCACCGTCGTCCTCGCCCCCGTCGGCCCGGGGGCCGTCCGCCCCGCTCGACGGAGCCGGCGCCCAGGTCACCGGAGGCGCGGCCGGCGCGGGCGTGGCCGCCGGCGGCAGCTCGACGGGCACCGGGGCGGGCGCCTCCGCCTCCACGGGCCTTCCCGCCCCCGCGAGCGCCTCGCGGAATCCTCGCTCGTACGCCTGCTGCAGGAGCGGCCGCACGGCCTCTCCGGCCTCCGCGCTGAGCCCGTCGATCAGCTCGTCCACGCTCACGCCGTCACCTCCCCGAGCGCCGCCACCAGCTCCCTCGCGAGCACCCGCGTCGTCTCCTTCCCGCCCCCCGCCGCCTTCGCGCGCCAGGCGCCCGCGGTCTCGAACCGGGCCCCGCCGATCCGCGCCGACCAGGGTGCCAGCAGGGCGGACACGGTCGGCCGCGGGTCGCCCCCGACCTCGTGGACGCGGGCGACCACCGGCGGCGACGCCTGCACGAACGCCCGCAGCGCGATGGTCGAGCGCACCGAGTGCTTCTTGCTCTCCCACACCTCGGCGAACGCGCGTTCCACCTCGCGGAAGTACAGCCCGTAGAAGCGCCGGAGGTTCGCGACGAAGTCCTCGAGCCAGGGCGCCCCATCACCCGCGGCGCGCACGGCGTCGATGGCGGCGCGCATCTCCTGGGCGAGCCCCGCCTGCGGCACCTTCCCCGGCCCCACGCCGAGCATCTTCACGTGCCCGGCGAGCGGCGAGCCCGCCTTGCCGTTCAGCTCCTTGATCGTGTCGTGGATCGCCGAGTCGATCGGGTCCGGGTAGAGCTGCCGTCCCTTGAGCGAGTAGAGCAGCGAGGGGTTGAGCCGCGTGTGCTTCGAGTTGATGGTCACGAACATCTCGACGACGCTCGGCGCCGGCAGCCCGGCGAAGAGGATCGCCGGCACCTGCACGCCGCGGATGGCGCTCGCCTCCGGCGAGTCCCACCCGTGTCACGCCGGGACACGGTTCCCTCGAGCTCCGCGATGGCGCTCCGGTGCTCCCGGAGCACCGCCTCCCGGAGCTCCCGGGGCTCGATCTCGCTCGCCGCCGCGCCGAGCCCGGTCAGGTACGCCACGAGGGGGGGGCCGATGGCGACCTCGAGCCGGACCTCCGCGCCCCCGTCGCTCCGCCGCTGGGCCACCTGGCTCGGATGGAGCTTCCGCTCCATGACGAGGTCCGCGAGGTCACGCGCGACGGTGAAGCACACCTTCCTCGGCCGGCCGCTCCACATCCCGAACCGGGGGCCGAGCGTCCGCTCGGGGCTGAAGCCCTCCGGCAGCTCGAAGCGCTCCCCGGTCGCCCTCAGCCCGTCGAACCGGTCCACGAGGAAGAGCTTCGGCTCGCCGCTGCGGTGGCAGCGCGCGAGCAGGTAGATGCCCTCCCCGGCCACCCGGAGGTGGTACGGGTCGAGCTTGCGCTCCTCGGTGCGCCGCCGCCCCGTCGCCGTGCGCGACCTGTACCGCGCAGCGACCGTCCCCCGCGCTTCGATCGCCTCGACGAGCCTCCGTACGAGTTCGCCCCGCGAGCGGTAGTCGCGCCCGCCCTCGGGGACGCTCACCATTCCCTCCGAGGCGCGGAAGCGCTCGGCGAGCCCGCGGGGAAGGGTGGCGCGGATCTTCTCCAGGGCGCGCTCCGCGCCGTCGTGGAGCACCGTCCCGGCGAGCCCGGAGACGGCCCGGCGAGCGGCCATGAGCCCCATGAGCTCGGTCCAGCCCAGGCTGAGCTGGAGGCGGTGCCGGTAGCCCTCCATGATCCGCCAGCGGGAACGCCGGCCGTCGCGCGCCGAGGTCAGCGGGAAGCCGGCGTCCTCCAGCACGCGGAAGTCGCGGTAGACGGTGCGCCGCCGGGCGCCCAGCTCGCCCGCGGCCTCGCCCGGCTCGAGGCCCCCGGGGCGCGCCTCGAGCAGCGCGAGCAGCCTGAGCTGTCGTGCGAACGTCTCGCCTCGCACATGACCTCCCCCGCAGCCGAGAGGCGAGTCTAGCAGGCCCAGGCCGAGCCGGGATCCGCACGTGCGGCCGCCCGCCCCGGGCCCCCGCGGCGCGAGAAGAGCCCACGGCTTCTCCCCGCAATCCGGACCTTCTCGGTCGTCCTGCGCCGCGTCATGCCGGAGGCGCCGAAGCGCGCGGAGCCCCTTGCTCCAGGCCTACCTCCTGCGTCAAAATCCGACCCCTCCTTTTTCCACCCCTCCCTGCTGCCAGGCGGCGCGGCGCGCCGGTGGATGGGGAGTGGCCGGCGCGAGATTCGAGCGGAATCAGCCACCTCACGGAGACGAGCCCCATGTCCACGAAGGCGATCAAGCCGACCCTCCAGAACCCTCTCGACCCCGTCGAGAAGGTGGAGTTCAACATCCCGGGCGAGATCGCCCGGGCCACCGGCGGGTACGAGGAGGCGATGCTCGAGGGGTACGAGCTCCTCCAGCGCCCCATCCGCTCGGTCGCCATCGAGCAGATCGAGAAGCAGCACGCGAAGAACCGGATGACGGTCTGGGAGCGGATCCGGGTCCTCACGAGCGAGGAGCCGAACGTCCTCTTCCAGAACTGGGGCAAGAACCTCGACGGCGCTTCGCTCGTCACCGCCGTCCTGAACGTCGGCGGCCGCGACGTCGCCTGCTACGGCCACGACTTCACCGTCCGCGCCGGCTCCATGGACGCGACGAACGGCCAGAAGCTCGCCCGCCTCTTCCGGCTCGCCGGCGAGAAGGGGATCCCCCTCATCGGCATGAACGACTCGGCGGGCGCCTTCGTCCCCGCGGGCGTGGGCGGCCTCGACGGCTACGCGGAGGCCTTCACCGCGCTCCGGAAGATCAGCGGCGTCGTCCCCTCGATCATGTGCATGTTCGGCTTCAACGCCGGCGGCGGCTCCTACCTCCCGCGCCAGGGGAGCTTCGTCATCCAGCCCGCCGACACCTTCTTCGGCCTCACCGGCCCCGGCGTCGTGAAGTCGGTCCTCGGCGAGGACATCACCCCCGAGGAGCTCGGCGGGCCGAAGGTCCACGGCGCCTCCGGCGTCGCCGACCTCACCGTGATCGACGAGCTCGCCGCCCTCCGCCAGGCGGTCCGGCTCCTCTCCTACCTCCCGGACAACAACTCGGTCGCGCCCCCCTTCGAGGAGACGAGCGACCCGCTCGAGCGGAAGACCTGGGAGATCAACACGCTCCTCAAGAAGGCCTTCAACTCGCCGACCGGCTTCAACACCCCGTTCGACGTGTCGATCATCATCCAGCAGGTCTGCGACTACGGGGACTACTTCGAGATCCAGCCGGAGCGCGCGAGGGAGGTCGTCACCGCCTTCGGCCGGCTCGGCGGGCACGTCGTCGGCTTCGTCGCGAACAACAGCGCCGTCGCCTCCGGCCAGATCGACTGCGACTCGGCGGTGAAGATCGCGAGGTTCGTGAGGTTCTGCAACATCTACAACATCCCCATCATCTTCATGGAGGACACGACCGGCTTCCTCCCCGGCCGCGAGCAGGAGGCGCGCGGCATCGTGCAGGCCGGCCGCTCCATGCTCGACGCGATCGTCGACGTCCGCACGCCCCGCATCCTCCTCATCCTCCGGAACGCCTTCGGCGGCGCCTACGCCTCGTACAACAACTACCCGACCGGCGCCGACCTCGTCCTCGCCCTCCCCACGACGCGCCTCGCGGTCATGGGCCCCGCCGGCAAGGAGTTCGTCTACAAGGACGAGCTCCGGAAGATCCGGTCCCAGGCCGCGGAGATGGTGAAGAAGGGCACGGCGGAGCGGACCGCCGCGGGCGCCGACGGCGCGGCGGCGAAGAAGGACGCGGAGCGCGAGGCGACCGACTGGCTGAAGCAGCAGGAGGCCGCGCTCAACCGGCGCTACGAGAAGGAGCTCATGAACCCGAAGGAGGGGCTCGCCCTCGGGTCCATCTCCTCCATCGTGATGCCGACCGACCTCCGCCAGGCGCTCGGCCAGAACCTCGCGTTCCTGCTCCGCCACTACGAGCCCTCGCCGATGTCCGGCCCGCAGCGCGAGTTCCACTAGTGCCTCGCCGGCCCGGCCGCCGGCACGCAAGCATCCACACGGGAGACGAGAGACCCATGGCTCCGACCGTCGATTGGTACCAGCAGAACCCGCTCACCCACCGCGACCGCCGCCTCGGGAAGTCCGCCTCCGCGTGGGCCCGCTCCTTCGCCTGCGAGGATCTCCGGCCGCTCATCGTCTGCCGCGGCCCGATCCGGAAGGAGGCGATGGACGTCTTCGAGGAGATGGGGATCGGCCACTACGGCATCCTCCTCTCCGAGAAGGACTCCATCGTCTACGCCGCCGCGCTCGCCCCCGAGCTCCGGCAGCTCACCGACAACCGGCGGGTCCACCGCGTCCCGGACTACACCGGCGCCTCCAGGGAGGAGCGCGTCGAGCGGATGAACCAGATCGTCCAGATCGCGAAGGACAACGGCTACGACTCCGTCTTCGCCGGCTACGGCTTCATGGCCGAGGACGAGGAGTTCGTCGCGACGATCGAGAAGGCGGGCCTCGCGTTCATCGGCCCGAACTCCATGACCCAGGCCCGCGCCGGGAAGAAGGACGAGGCGAAGCGGACCGCCCTCGAGGTGAAGGTGTCGGTCACCCCGGGCGTGAACGACGTCACCGCCCGGACGCTCCTCGCGAAGCACGGGACCCGCAAGCAGCTCCTCGCCCTCGTGGAGGCCGAGGGGCTCGTGGTGGACCCGAAGGTCCTCGCCGACGAGAAGCGGCCGCTCGAGGCCCTCGCCGACCAGATCCTCTTCGCCTCCTACGCCAAGGGGATCGACCTCTTCTCCATCGAGGAGCTCGGGGAGCAGGTGCGGACCGAGGTGAAGGCGATGTTCCAGGAGCACCCGCGCAGCCGCGTCCGGATCAAGGCGATCGGCGGCGGCGGCGGCAAGGGGCAGCGGATCCTCGGCGCCTCCCTCCTCGCCGCGAAGAACCCGGACGAGAAGCTCGTGGACCAGGCGGCCGCGGAGGCGCCGTCGCTCGTCCGCGAGGTGCTGAACGAGGTGAAGGCGACGGGCGTCGGCGACAACAAGAACGTCCTCGTCGAGCTCAACATCGAGCAGACCCGCCACAACGAGATCCAGCTCCTAGGGAACGGCAAGTGGTGCGTCTCCCTCGGCGGCCGCGACTGCTCCCTCCAGATGCACGAGCAGAAGCTCCTCGAGGTCTCCGTCACGCAGGAGGGGCTCGCGCAGGCCATCGCCCAGGCCGAGAAGGCGGGGAGGAAGGCGGAGGCGAGGTCCCTCGCCACCGACCTCGACATCCTGAGGCGGATGGAGGACGACGCCGCCCGGTTCGGCGAGGCGGTGGGGCTCGACTCCGCCTCCACGTTCGAGTGCATCGTCGACCGCGATCGCTACTACTTCATGGAGGTGAACACCCGCATCCAGGTGGAGCACCGGGTCACCGAGCTCTGCTACACGCTGCGGTTCACCAACCCGGACGACGACGAGGACTTCTTCGTCGTGGAGTCCCTCGTCGAGGCGATGGCGCTCCTCGCCCGCCACAAGGACCGGCTCCCGAAGCCGACCCGCATCCCCCGGTTCGGCGCGGGCGCCGAGGCCCGGCTCAACGCGACCGACGCGTCGCTCTCGCCCCACGCGGGCGGCATGATCCGGTTCTGGTCGCGGCCGATCGAGGGCGAGATCCGGGACGACCAGGGCATCAGCCTGCCGAACCCGGACACCGGCATGTTCATGAAGTACCACGTGGCCGGGGCCTACGACTCGAACATCGCCCTTCTCCTCACGAAGGGTGACGATCGGCTCGAGAGCTACCGGCACCTCGCGAAGGTGCTCGCGAAGACCCGCCTGCGCGGCGTGAACCTCGGCACGAACCTCGAGTTCCACTACGGCCTCGTGAACTGGTTCATCGGCCAGAACGTGAACGCGAAGCCGACGACCCGGTTCGTCGTCCCCTACCTCACGCTCGTCGGGATGCTGAAGGAGGAGGCGAACAAGCTCGACACCGCCTTCGCCTTCCAGGAGATGAAGAAGCACTACGGGAAGCTCATGGCCGGCGAGTTCGGCGACGACCCCGTCGCCGCGAAGGCCATGGCCGAGGTGCTCGACCGGAAGGGGACGCTCCTCCTCCGCGCGATCGACCGGCTCCTGAAGGACCCGCACCTCTTCGCCGGCTGGCTCTCCCTCATGCGCAGGCAGGTCCGGCTCGACGGCGGCCGGGTGGTCTGGCTCCGGAACCCGCTCGGGGTCCTGAACGAGACCTACCAGTACCTCGACATGGTCTACGACCCGAAGGCGCCGGCCGCCGAGGTGATCTGGCAGCACGACCACGACCTCCTCGAGAAGTCGATCCGCTTCTACGTGGAGCTGCGGAGGACCTTCGGCCTCGAGCGCCACGAGTTCTACAAGCTGAACGAGATCCTCGCGAAGGAGGCGCCGCAGGGCGGCTACGACGCCGCGACCTGGACGAGGATCCGCGCCGCCCACCTCGGCTACGAGGCGGGGAACGAGCTCCTCGGCCTCCTCTTCATGGTCGCGCAGGCGGTGAAGTTCTACGACTTCCGCGTCGAGGAGAACCTCGAGGTCACGATCCCCGACCACCTCCTCGATCCGGACCTCCAGGCGCGGATGAAGAAGGTCCTCGTCCCGCCCCCCGCCACGAAGTCGGACGAGCTCGTCGCGCCGTACGGCGGCATGTTCTACCGGCAGGAGGCGCCCGGGCGGCCCCCCTTCGTCAGCGAGGGGGTCCACTTCGACAAGGGGCAGCCGCTCTACATCATCGAGGTCATGAAGATGTTCAACACCGTCCGCGCGCCGTTCTCGGGGACGATCGACAAGGTCCTCATGACCGGGGCGGACGGGACGGTCGTGCAGAAGGGGCAGCCCCTCTTCAAGATCACGCCGGACGAGAAGTTCGTCGAGATCGATCCCCGGGAGGTCGAGAGGCAGCGGCGCGCGACGACGAGCGCCCACCTCGAGGGCGTCCTCATGACCTTCGACGAGAAGTTCGCGAAGGTGGAGCCGGTCTCGCTCGAGATCGAGGACCGGTCCGCCGCGGGGGTCGAGGCGGTCTGATGCTCGCTTGCCTCGATCCGGCCCGTTCGTGGTTCGACAGGCTCACCACGAACGGACCGGCCAGTGGCCGGTCGCCCTGAGCTCGCCGAAGGGCGAGCGGAATGCCTTCCGTCCGCTCGTGGTGGCCCCTCGAAAGGCTCGGGGAGCCTCGAACCCCGCGGATCAACGCAGACCCCGCCCCCCCGGGCGGGGTCTTCTCGTTCACGAGGTCGCCCCCGCCCGGCCCCGCCGGGCGCCGCGTCGCGTCATCCGGTGCCCCTCGCCGCGCTGCGTCGCGGACCCGTGACAGGGGCGTGACACTGCGCCGCTACCCTCGCGGCTCGTGGCGCCCGCTCCACCCCGGGCGCGCCGGAGATCCATGCCCGTCACGCCCGACGCCCTCCTCCCCGAGGATCGCCCCTCCCCGAAGCTCGACCGCGCCGCCGTCGCGGAGATCCTCGCCTCCGGCCGCCGCCTCCTCGTGCAGGGGGCGATGGGGATCCACGCCTCCGACGGCGTCTCCGGCAAGGTCGCCGCCCATCGGGGCGAGAGGCTCGCCGGCGTCGGCACGATCTCCGCGGTGCTGAAGACCCCCGAGCAGCTCCGGACGGAGATCCGGCGCGCGAGGCGCGACTCCGGCGGCGGCTACGTCGGGGTGAACCTCATGGCCGCCATCCACAAGGGCGACTTCGAGGCGCTCGCGAGGGTCTGCTTCGACGAGAAGGTCTCCTTCGTCGTCCAGGGCGCCGGGATCTCGCGCGAGATCGTCCGCTGGTGCAAGGAGGCCGGGGTCCCGTTCTGGGGGATCGTCTCCTCGGGCCGGCTCGCCGCGATGTACGAGAAGTGGGGCGCCGAGGCGGTCGTCGCCGAGGGGGCCGAGGCGGGCGGGCACATCGGCGACATCGGCCATCCCCTCCCCGCCCTCGTCCGCGAGGTCGTCGCGGCGACGAAGCTCCCCGTGATCGCGGCGGGCGGCGTGGACGCCGACGACGTCTCCGCCTTCCTCCGGGCCGGGGCCGCGGGCGTCCAGCTGGCGACCCGCTTCCTCGCCTGCAGCGACGGCGACGTCCACCCCGCCTTCAAGGAGATGCACCTCGGCAAGACCGCCGAGGACGTCACCCTCATCAAGAGCTGCGTGAAGGGGATGAACGCCCGCGCCGTCCGGAACGCCTTCACCGATAGGCTCGCCCGGGGCGAGGCGATCCCTCCGAGGTCCAAGGCCTGGTGGTACGGGAAGGAGGGCTACGAGGGGCGCCGGAAGGCCTGCATCGAGTGCCTCGCGGACGGGCTCTGCGTCTGCCGGACGAGCGGCTTCCAGGAGAGCTTCTGCATCACCGACGCCCTCCTCGCCGCCGCGATCCACGGGGACAAGGAGAACGGGCTCTTCTACACCGGGATGAGCCTCGTCCGGATCGGGGAGCGGACGCTCGACGAGCTCCCGACCGCCGCCGAGATCCTGGCCGACCTGGAGCGCAGGCTCGCCGACGAGGATTCGCCGGCCCGCCTCCCGGCCGCCGCGGCCTGCGGGGCGGTGGCCTGAGAGGCCGCGGCCCCTGCCGCGCCGTTCGCCCTTCGACAGGCTCAGGGCGATCGGCTGCAGGGCGAGACCGTTCGTGGTGACCCTTCGACAGGCGCGGGGAACCACGAACGGACCCGGATCGCGAGGCGAGCGCGGCTTCGGCAGACCCGACGGCCCGCTCCCTCCGTTGATCGCCGTCAAAGATCCGGGTCCCGCGCGGGCCCCCCGGCTCGACCCGCGCGAAATTTTCGGCTACAGCTTCGAGGTCCACCACCGTGCGGGTGGACCGAACGTCATCCCGGCGGCTCGAAACAGCGAAAGAGATGTTGCATGGCGACTGGTACCGTGAAGTGGTTCAACGACGCGAAGGGGTTCGGCTTCATCACGCAGGACGACGGTGGTGAGGACGTCTTCTGCCACTACAGCGCGATCAGCGGCGACGGCTTCAAGAGCCTCTCCGAGGGTCAGAAGGTGGAGTTCGACGTGGTGAAGGGCCCCAAGGGCCTGCAGGCCGCGAACGTGAAGAAGGTGTAGCCCGGCGTCCCAATGCCAGGCCCGACGAGCCCGGTTCCGCGAGGGGCCGGGCTCTCGTGTCACCCGGGCCCGCCCCGACGCACGGGACGGCTCAGGAGAAGAGGAGCATCGCGGCGACGAGCGCGGCGGCCAGCGCGATCGCGAGCGCGATCCGCCCGCCGGATCCGCGCCGCCTCTCGAACCGCTCGATCCCGGGGCTCGCGAGCCGCGGGCGCGCGGTGTCCTCCACGTAGCGCCGCCCGGTGTCGGGCAGGTCCGGCAGCCTCTTTCCCACGGCACCCTCCGGCGTCCGATCCTAGCGCACCGCGTCGAGCCTCGCGCGCTTTCCGCATGCTAAGGCTCGATCGCCTCCCGGCCGCCCCCCCCCCGGCCGGAGGACCGCCGATGAAGGACGGATCCACCCGGATGTACCGCGAGCAGCACGAGCACCTGCTCACCGCCGCTCGTGAGCTCGACTCGCTCCTCGACGAAGGCGCCCTCCGCGCGGACGGGAAGGCGGCCCGGGCGGCCCTCTCCCGTCTCACGGGCCGGCTCCACGTCCACCTCGCGATGGAGGACCGGAGCCTCTACCCGGCGCTCCTCGCCCGGCCCGAGCCCCCGGTGAGGGACGCCGCCGCCCGGCTGCAGGCGGAGATGGGGCGGCTGCGGGCGGAGGTGGACGCCTACCTCCTCCGCTGGCCGAGCGCCCAGGCGCTCGAGGACCGTCCGGAGGGGTTCGTCGCGGAGACGCGGGCGGTCCTCTCCGCCCTGGAGGCCCGGATCGCGCGCGAGGACCGCGAGCTGTTCCCTCTCGTGGACGGAGCGGGGTAGCCTCTCGCCATGACCTCCGACGTCCGCCGCAACGCCTACGTGATCTGGGGTGCGCTCCTCGCCGGGCCGCTCGTCTTCGCGGTCATCGCCTCCCAGGTGGGGCCGGGCCTGCGCGATCCCGAGGGACCGCCCCTGGAGATCCTCGCTCATCTCTCGCTCGCCTTCGCCGCCGCGAGCGTCCTCGCCTCCCGGGTGCTGCCGAGGCTCCTGCGCCTCCCGCCCGGCCTGCCGCCCGAGCAGGTCGCGCTCACGCGAAACGTCATCGCGCTCGCGCTCTGCGAGGGATCCGCCCTCTTCGGCCTCGTCGCCTGGATGGTCACCGGGAGCGAGTGGGCCCTCGTCGCCGCGGCGATGGGGATCGCCGGGATCGTGAGCTGCTTCCCGGGCGACGCGCGGTGGCGCTCGCTCCTCCCGCAGGAGCCCGGGAGGGGCGGCCCGGGCGGCCCTCCGCGCATGGTGCGGTGAGGCGTGGCCACTCGCGTCGAGCCACGGCGTTCGCCCTTCGACCCTTCGACAGGCTCAGGGTCAGGGCGAACGGCTGCGTGCAGGGGCCGCTTCCGTGCAGGCAAGGCCGTTCGTGGTGACCCCTCGACAGGCTCGGGGGAACCACGAACGAGCGTGGATCGATCGAAGCGGGCGCCCCCATGAGGGCGATCAGCCGCGCTCGGTCCGGCGCCCCCGCGCGAGGACGAGGGCGTAGACCACCGCGTTCACGGCGGCGACGGCCGCGCCCAGCGCCCAGCCGAGCCAGCCCGGGTAGGGATCCGGGTAGAGGATCGGCAGGAGGTGGTGCTCGATGAACCCTCCCTCGTAGCCCGCCTCCCCGGCGGCCCGCCGCAGCCGGTTCTCGAGCGGCGTGAGCGGACAGGTCCAGCCGACGAGCACGACGAGCGCCCCGTAGACCGCGCAGGGGAGGTGGACGAGGGCCGCCCGCCGCCAGCGCAGCGCGAGGAGCCCTCCCGCCACGACGTACGCGACGAAGAGGGCGTGGACCGCGACGACCGCGTCGGCGAGGAGGCGGAACGCCATCGTCAGAGCGGGACGTTGCCGTGCTTCCGGCGGGGCGCGGCCTGTCGCTTCGACCGGAGCATCTCGAGCGCCCGGATCACCTTGGGCCGCGTCTCCTCCGGCTTCACGACCTCGTCCACGTAGCCGAGCGCCGCGACCTCGTAGGGGTTCGCGAAGCGCTCGCGGTACTCCTCCACGAGGCGCGCCCGCTCCGCCACGGGGTCCTTCGCGCCGGCGAGCTCCTTGCGGAAGATGACGCCCACCGCCCCCTCCGGGCTCGTCACGGCGACCTCGGCCGTGGGCCAGGCGAGGTTCACGTCGGCGCGCAGGTGCTTCGACGCCATCACGTCGTAGGCGACCCCGTAGGCGCGGCGGGTGATCACGGTGACCTTCGGCACGGTGGCCTCCGCGAAGGCGTAGAGCAGCTTCGCCCCGTGCCGGATGATCCCGCCCCACTCCTGGCTCGCCGCGGGGAGGAACCCCGGCACGTCGACGAGCGTGAGGATCGGGATCTCGAACGAGTCGCAGAACCGGACGAACCGCGCCGCCTTGATCGAGGCGTCCCCGTCGAGCGCGCCGCCGAGCACCGCCGGCTGGTTCGCGACGACTCCCACGGGCCGGCCGCCGAGCCGGGCGAAGGCGACGACGAGGTTCGTCGCGAAGTGCTCCGCGACCTCGAGGATCCGCCCGTCGTCCACGATGGCGCGGACGACGTCCCTCGCGTCGTAGGTCCGCTCCGGATCGGCCGGCACCGCGCTCCGGAGGGAGGCGTCCTGGCGCGACGGGGGGTCGGCGCACGGGCGGACCGGCGGCCCCGCGGTCGCGCTCGAGGGGAGGTAGGAGAGGAGGTCGCGCACGGCCCGGAGCGCCGCCTCCTCGGAGTCGTGGACGAAGTGGGCGACCCCCGAGCGCGTGGAGTGGGTCCGCGCGCCGCCGAGGTCCTCCCTCGACACGCGCTCGCCCCCCGCCGCCTGGATCACGTCCGGGCCGGCCACGAACATGTAGGAGGTGTCCTTCACCATGTGGACGAAGTCGGAGATCGCGGGGCCGTAGACGGCGCCGCCGGCGCAGGGCCCGAGGATGACCGAGATCTGCGGCACGACCCCGGAGGCGAGCGCGTTCCGCAGGAAGACGTCGGCGTAGCCGGCGAGGGCGACGACGCCCTCCTGGATGCGCGCGCCCCCCGAGTCGTAGAGCCCCACGACCGGCGAGCCGACCTCGACCGCCCGGTCCATCACCTTGCAGATCTTCTCGGCGAAGGCGCCGGAGACCGAGCCGCCGAAGACGGTGAAGTCCTGCGCGAAGAGGAAGACCTGCCGCCCGTCCACGTCCCCGTAGCCGGTGACTACGCCGTCCCCGAGCACCTCGTGCTCCGCCATCCCGAAGTCCGAGCACCGGTGCGTCTTGAACTTGTCCAGCTCCACGAACGTGCCGGGATCGAGGAATCTCTCGATCCGCTCGCGCGCGGTGAGCTTCCCGGCCGCGTGCTGCTTCGCGATCCTGTCCAAGCCTCCGCCGAGCTCGGCCTCGGCGTTCTTCCGGTCGAGCAGGGCGCGGCGCGGATCGGGATCGATCGGCTCGTGCATGAGCGGCCTCTGGATACGGGAAAGGGAACGCGAGGATAGCCACCCGCCTCCCTCCGGTGCAAGGCGAGGGTGGGAGGCTCGCGGCGGCTGGAACCGTTCGCCCTGCTGGAGTTCGTCCGTCGCGGCGGACAGGAACGAACCGAGGCACTCGCAGCCGCTGCTCCCGCTCGCCGGCAGGGCGCAGGGACCTTCTACCCGTGAACAGTCCCACGAGGCCCCAGGCCTCGGCCACGCGGAGGCCAGCGACGACCTCGTCGGCGCTGCCTGCGGCGACGCGCCAGAGGTGGAGGCGGTCGCGACCCTGGCGCCGCCGGCCCTCGCCGAGGTTCAAGGGGACGGAGGCGGCGGCGCGCCTGAGCTGCTGGGCGAGGGCGGGGTCGCGCTCTCCCAGGGCGGCGAGGGGCTCGCGGAGGCTGCGGATCAGGTCGAGCGCGACGTCGAAGGCACGGAAGGACACGTGACGACTCCTTTCGGGTGGGGTTCGCCCTCCCCGGCGCAGGTCCCGTGACAGCCCAGGTGGCCGGCGAGCCCCGCGCGAGGGCTGGCGCGGGACGTGCGCCGTTCCAGGCGACCCCACCCGAAGGGAGTCGCGGGCGGAGTAGCCGTGGCCGCGGAGCAGGCGTAGCCGAGCCCGCAGGCGCAGCCGCGACCGGAACTGCAACCGCAACCGGGTCCGCAACGGCAGCCGCTACCGCATCCGTGATCTGCCTGTGCCGGGCATTGATCTGCTCAACCGCGAGATTGAAATCACAGCACGTGGCCCGAGCGGGCCCACCAGCCCGCCCAGGCCCGGGCGATCCGCTCGCGGTCCGCCGGCGCGAGGTCGGCGGAGTAGGCGACGGGCGGCGGCGCCGCGGCGGACAGTTCCACGGCCGCCGCGACGCGCGTCTCCCGGTCCGCGCTCGTGAGCCCCGAGAAGAGCCACTCGGCGCGGCCCCGCCCACGGTTCTCCTTCCACCACGCGAGCCACTTCCGGGCGTCGGGGCCGATCCGCTGGAGCGTGATCCCCTCGAGGGCGCCGGCCGACGCGCTCGCCGTCTCCGGCTCGCTCGTCTCTAGCACCTGGATGAGCAGCGGGATCGAGTCGACGTCCCGGATCGCCCCGAGCGCGCGCGCGGCGCGCGTGGCGCGGCCGGCGATCCCCGAGAGGAGCGCCCGGCGGAGCTTCTCGCACGCGGGGCGGAGCCCGGGGTCGCGCCGCCGCTCCGCGAGCGCCGCGCAGGCGGCGGACGCCGTCTCCGGATCCGGGTCGAGCGCCCGGTCCGCGAGCGCGGCGGGGGC